>NZ_JBIUBL010000022.1:0-181651 GCF_044548015.1 Streptomyces sp. NPDC052236
CGGGTGCCGCGCCCCTTGTCCTGGTAGTTGCGCACCGCGTGCGCCATCTCCTTGCCGGAGAACTCGGCGTTGTACGTGTCGACCGGCGGGAAGTGCGTGAAGATGCGGGTGCCGTCGATGCCCTCCCACCAGAACGTGTGGTGCGGCAGCTTGTTGGTCTGGTTCCAGGACAGTTTCTGAGTCAGGAACCATTCGTTGCCCGCGAGCTTGGCCAGCTGCGGGTAGCAGGCGTTGTAGCCGAAGGAGTCCGGCAGCCACACGCCCTTGGTCTCGATGCCGAACTCGTCCAGGAAGAACCGCTTGCCGTGGACCAGCTGGCGCGCGAGCGCCTCGCCGCCCGGCAGGTTGCCGTCCGCCTCCACCCACATGCCACCGACAGGCGCCCACTGACCGTTCCTGACGGCCTCCTGGATGCGGGTCCAGACGCGCGGATAGTTGTCGCGGACCCACGCGTACTGCTGCGCCTGCGAGCACGCGAAGATGAACTCCGGGTACTCCGCCGCCAGTGCCGTCACATTCGAGAAGGTGCGGGCCGTCTTGCGCTTGGTCTCGCGGAGCGGCCACAGCCACGCGCTGTCGATATGGGCGTGGCCGACGGCGGAGAGGGTGTGGGCGCTGGCGTGCGCGGGCCGCTCCAGGGCGGGCCGCAGCAGCTCCCGTACGTCCGCGGCTGTCCCCGAGATGTCGTCCAGCGCCAGGGCGTCCAGCGCACGATCGATGGTGTGCATGATCTCGTGGCGGCGCGGGTCGTGTCCGTCGAGTTCCAGCATCAGCTCGCGCAGCACTTGCAGATCGAGGGAGAGGTGCCACACCTCCTCGTCCAGTACGGCGAGATCGGCGCGGGCGAAGGTGTAGAGGGGCGCCTTGCCCGCCGTCGTCCTGTCGCCGAGCGGGGTCGGGCGGAAGCCGTGGGCCAGGATGTCCGGGTTCGACGCCGCCTCGACCAGATAGTCGATCCGCTCGCCGCCCGCCGCGGGGTTGGCGACGGGAACGTACTGGTTCCGCGGATTGACGGCCTTCAGTGGGCTGCCGTCCGCGGTGTGCACCAGCGCCTCGGCCTGAAAGCCGGGACCGGAGCCGGTGAACCCGAGGTCGAAGACCGCCTCGACGCGGCTCCCCGCCCACGCGGCGGGGACTTCGCCGCGCACCCGGAACCAGGTTGTGCCCCAGGGCGGGCCCCACGGGGTGCCCATCGCGAAGGGCGCGTACGTCTGCGCGGCGGCCTCCGCGAAGGGCACCGGTTCGTCGGGAGCCTCCCAGGCCTCGACCTCGCAGGGGAGGAAAGCGGCGTGGACGGCGGGCTGGATGCGCTGGCTCAGGACGCGCTCGACGCGCTCCTCGATGCGGCGGCGTTCGTCGTGCATATGCGGCTCCTGCCTCAGATGAGCGAGAGTGGGATGGGCACTGACTGCGAGTCGAGGACCGTCAGCCTCATACCCCGACCACCCTCACTCCCACTCAGCCGGCACCCACGCACGCTACCGGGATTGACCGCAGTGCGCCGGGCATCGGCCGGGCGGTGAAGCGATGGAGTCAGGGGCCGGTCAGCCGGTGCGCCAAGTCCGGGTAGTTGATGACCAGGCCGTCCGCGTCGAACTCCACATCGCTGCGGTAGTCGCCCGACGCGAACCGGACGAGCCCGCCGCGTTCGGTGCGCGCGAGGTGGGTGTACGTCTGTGCTGACGGGTGCACCGTCAGGTCGGGCACCGAGACCCAGGCCGTCAGGAAGGTCCGCTCACCGGGCGTCAGATGGAGTCCGTGGCGCAGCAGCGGCATGGTGTTGGTGAGCGGGGAGAGCGCGATATCGCAGTCGAGTGCGCCGTCGACGTCGGGCAGCGGATCTCCGTCGGCTGTCCACCGGCCGTGGCCGTCGTGGAGCAGGCGGAGTTCGGACGAACCTGTGGTGGTCGCGGCGCGGATGCGCAGCTCACGGGTGACATAGTGCTCGCCGGTTTCGAGTTCGTACGAGATCCAGTGCGGGGCGGGCACGGTGGCGACGGCGCGCCCGCGGGCCTGCAGGGTCGTGCCACGGAGCTCGATCCAGGAGGTCTCGTACCCCTGGCTGTCGGTGACCGCCCAGGTAAGGACATGTGAGGTGACCATGTGCCCACCCAACAGGACGCGGACGCGACCGGCGGGCCGCCAGGAGGCGGCCCGCCGGTCGGTTCACCGAGTCGAGTCAGAAGTTCCAGACTGATGAGACTCTTGGAAGACTCTTAGAAGATGGAGACTCCGTAGGCGCTCAGCGCCTCAGGGACCGGCTGGAAGAACGTGGTGCCGCCGGAGGAGCAGTTGCCGCTGCCGCCGGAGGTGAGGCCAAGCGCGACGCTTCCGGCGAACATGGCGCCGCCGCTGTCGCCCGGCTCGGCGCAGACGTTGGTCTGGATCATGCCGTAGACGACGTCGCCGCTGCCGTAGTTGACCGTGGCGTTGAGGCCGGTGACCCGACCGCTGCGCAGGCCCGTGGTGGAGCCGCTGCGCTGGACGGACTGGCCGACGGTGGCGTTGCCGGCGGACGTGATGTCACGGTATGAGCCGTTGTAGAGGGAGACCCGGCCGTCCGCGGCCGAGGCGGTGGTGTGGCGGATGATTCCGTAGTCATTGTTCGGGAAGCTGGTACCGGCCCTGGTGCCCAGCGACGCGGTGGTGGTGGAGTTGGTGTACCAGGCGGAGGCGATGTTGGTGCAGTGGCCCGCGGTGAGCGCGTAGTACGTGGATCCGCTGCGGACGTTGAACCCGAGCGAGCAGCGTCCGCCGCCGCCGGCGTAGATGGCCTGGCCGCCCGCGATCAGCTTGTTGATCTTGCCGTTGGTGCGCTCGATTTCCAGGGAGCCGGCGCGAGCGCCCGCGGCCTTCTTGATCGTGGCGATCTCGGCGGCCGAGACGGTGGTGTCCGCCGTGACGACGAGCTTGCCCGTGGCCTGGTCCGTGTACCAGGCGGTGCCGGCGACATCCGCTTCGAGTACGGCGTCGCCGACCTCGGCCAGCTGGGCGGTGGTGGCCCGTGCGCTGGGGCTTGATTCGGCCATGGCGGTCGGGGCGGCAAGCGCGGTGACGGTCAGGAGAGTGGATGCGACGGCGATCAGCCGCGCACGTCTCGAGACGCCGCCGAGGGGGGAGAGGCGCTTGATGTTCACTACATCCTCCGGTGGGGGATACGGGAGCCCGCTGGGTGGACGGGCCCGTCATGGCGCGACTGCCGGGGTTGCGACGGTGTGGGTTGTGACGGTGTGGGTTTGCCGTCATGACCCTGACAATCGTGCTGGGGGAATCCTGGCTTCGTACGGAGGTTGCAGCAAGATCGCCTTTCGGCCGGTCTACGCGCGTCCAGCGTGGGTGTGTGAAGGCGTATGCCGGCCGGGTGCCGATGCCGGGCGTGCGGCGGCGGTGAGGGACGGTTTACTGAGGTGCTGTCAGTTATGCACGAATCAGGAGTGCCGGAGTGGGACCTGTGGGGCTGGGGAGGTCCGTACCGGCGTGAACTTCGCCATCTGCGCTGTTCAGGTGCGGCGGCAGGCGGGCGGTGCGTCAACCCGGTCCGATGCGGGCCGGTGCATGCCTATCCGGGCGCGGGAGTGGTTCCCGCACACAGGAAACCGTGGCCCCGGACGTTGTGCGCGGGTCGCCCAGTGGCGGTGCGGCACCCGGCCGAGGCATCCGATGGCCCCTCAACGGCCCGCGTCCCGCCGTGTTATGTGCCGTTCGCCACCGTTCGCCCACCGCGCCCGGGTGGCTGGTTTTCGCCCTACGGTCGTACGGCCGACCGGCTGCTCACCAGCCGCGGGCCTCGCGCACCAGACGGTCACGGACCAGCGTCAGGTGCGGGTTGTCCGACGTGCCCGGACGCTGAACCAGATAGCCGGTGTTGATCGGCGGGTCGTCGGGCGTGAGCAGCTCCACGAGCGTGCCCGCCGCGAGCTCGCCCGCGCAGAGATAGCGGGGGAGCACACTGATCCCCGCCCCGGCGGTGACCGCCGAGAGCACCCCGCGCAGATCCGGCACGGTCAGCGCCGCCTGACCGCTCAGCCGCCTGCCGAACACATGGCGCCAGTACCGGCGGGCGATGGGCAGATCCTCGGCGTACGTCACCAGGGGTACGGCCCGCAGTGCGGCGGGGCCGTCCGCTCCGACCCGGTCCGGGCCGCCGATCCGCTCCGCCCACCGAGGCGAGGCGACCAGCACGAACTCCTCGTCCATCAGCGGTACGGCGGTGAGCGAGCGCCCACGCGGGCGGCTGGTGGAGATCACCAGGTCGTAATGGCCGGCGCGCAGGCCGTCGAGGAGCTCGTCGGTGAGACCCGTCGTCACGCGCAGCCGCACCCCCTGCTCGATCAGGGGCGCGAGGGCGGGCACCGCGCGTACGCAGAGCAGCTCGGCCGGGCCCGCGAGGTGCACGGGATCGGCGGCGGCCCCCTCGCCGGGCGCGCCGCGGTCGGCGACCGCCGCCAGAGCGTCCAGCGGGGCGGCGATCCGGTCCGCGAGGTCGTCGGCGACCGAGGTCGGAGCGACACCGCGCGGCAGCCGCTCGAAGAGCTCGCGCCCCAACTGCCGCTCCAGAGAACGGATCTGGTGGGTGACCGTGGGCTGCGACAGCGACAGCAGCCGGCTGGCCGCGGTGAAGGATCCGGCCCGGTGCACAGCGAGGAACGTCCTCAGCAGCGTGAGGTCCAGCGGACCTTTCGAGGCCGCCTCCGGGCCACCGGGCAACCCATTGCCTTTCCTATGGCTCATGATGAAGAGCCTATTGGATACCAATGGCAAAGCGGTCTAGGTTCAAGGGCATCGGCGAAGAGTTACCGAACAGAGAGTTGTTGTGAGATGGCGAAGATCCTTTTTGTGGTGACCGGCGCGGACCACTGGACGCTGGCCGACGGCAGCCGGCACCCGACCGGCTTCTGGGCCGAGGAGGTAGTGGCCCCCTACCGGGCGCTCACCGAGGCGGGACACGCCATAGTCGTCGCGACCCCGGGCGGCGTCGTACCGACCGTGGACCCCGGCAGCCTCGCACCCGAGGTGAACGGCGGCCAGGAGAACGCCGACGCGATCAGCGCGGAGCTCGCCGAGATCGCGGCCCTGCGGAAGCCGCTCAAGCTGACGGACGCCGACCTCGCCGACTACGCCGCGGTCTACCTCCCCGGCGGCCACGCTCCGCTGGAGGACCTCGCCGTCGACGCCGAATCCGGCAGGCTGCTCACCGCGGCCCTCGACTCCGGCAAGCCCCTCGGCGTCGTCTGCCACGGCTCGGCGGCGCTGCTCGCCGCGGTGCGCGAGGACGGCACCTCGCCGTTCGCGGGCTACCGGCTGACCGGCTTCACCAACGTCGAGGAGACCCAGGCGGGCTTCGCGCCCAAGGCGAAGTGGCTTCTTCAGGACCGCCTCGTCGCGATGGGCGCGGACTTCCAGGAGGGCGCGCCGTGGGCCCCGCACGTGGTCGTCGACCGCAACCTGTTCACCGGCCAGAACCCGGGCTCGTCCGCCGCGCTCGCCGCGGAGCTGGTCAAGGCGATCGGCTGACAACGGTCACTGGCTGACAGCGCGTCGGTCCCTCGCCAGGGCTCCGCCCCCTGCTACCTGGCGAAAGCGTCCAGAATGCGCTCGGCCGCGAGCGTCGCCGTCAACTCCCCGTCCCGGACCAGTTGTTCCAGACGGGGAGCGAGCGCCCGCACCTCGGGATGCCCGCGCAGCCGGTCCCGCAGCGCGTCGTGGACCATCGTCCAGGCCCAGTCGACCTGCTGGTCGCGGCGCTTGGCGGCGAGCGAGCCGGTCGAGGCGAGGAGCGCCCGGTGCTGCTCAAGACGCTCCCAGATCACGTCGAGCCCGCTGCCCTCGCGAGCGCTGCAGCACAGGACCGGCGGCGTCCACGCGGCGTCCGCCGCATGCATCAGACGCAGCGCGCCCGCGAGCTCGCGGGCGGCGGAGCGGGCGTCGCGCTCGTGCGGCCCGTCCGCCTTGTTCACCGCGATCACATCGGCCAGCTCCAGCACACCCTTCTTGATGCCCTGGAGCTGATCGCCGGTCCTGGCGAGGGTGAGGAACAGGAAGGAGTCCACCATGTTCGCGACGGCGGTCTCCGACTGGCCGACCCCGACCGTCTCCACGAGCACCACGTCGTAGCCCGCGGCCTCCATCACCATCATGGTCTCGCGGGTCGCCTTGGCCACCCCGCCCAGCGTCCCCGAGGTGGGCGACGGCCGTACGAACGCCGCCGGGTCCACGGCCAGCCGCTCCATCCGGGTCTTGTCGCCGAGGATGGAGCCGCCGGTACGCGTCGAGGACGGGTCCACGGCGAGCACCGCGACCCGGTGGCCGAGCCCCGTGAGCATCGTGCCGAGCGCGTCGATGAAGGTCGACTTGCCGACGCCGGGCACCCCGCTGATGCCCACCCGCCGCGCCTCACCGGCGTACGGCAGCAGCTCGGTCAGCAGCCGCTGCGCGAGGGCACGGTGATCGGCGCGGGTGGACTCGACGAGCGTGATGGCACGGGCGATGTACGCCCGCGAACCCTCACGTACGCCCTGGACATAGCGGTCGATGTCGACCGTGGGTGGGGGCACCGTCTCACCGCTCGTGGCCGAGCGAGGCGGCCAGGGTCCGCACCAGATCCCGCGCCGCGTCCGGGATCACCGTGCCGGGCGGGAAGACCGCGGCGGCACCGGCCTCCCGCAGCGTCTGGACGTCCTGCGGCGGGATCACCCCGCCCACCACGATCATGATGTCCTCGCGTCCCTCGGCGGCCAGTTCCTCGCGCAGCGCGGGCACCAGCGTGAGATGCCCGGCGGCCAGCGAGGACACGCCGACGATGTGCACATCCGCCTCGACCGCCTGCCGGGCGACCTCGCCCGGAGTCTGGAACAGCGGGCCGACATCCACGTCGAAGCCGAGGTCGGCGAAGGCGGTCGCGATCACCTTCTGGCCGCGGTCGTGGCCGTCCTGGCCCATCTTCGCGACCAGGATGCGCGGGCGGCGGCCCTCCGCCTCCTCGAACTCCCCGACCAGCGCGCGGGTGGCCGCCACCGCCGGGGACGTGCCTGCCTCGTTCCGGTACACCCCGGAGATCGTACGGATCTGACCCGAGTGGCGCCCGTACACCTTCTCCAGAGCGTCGGAGATCTCGCCGACGGTCGCCATGGCGCGCGCCGCGTTCACCGCCAGCGCGAGCAGGTTGCCGTCCACCCCGCTGCCCTCGCCAGAGCGTGCGGAAGCGGTCAGGGCGCGCAGCGCGTCCTGGCAGGCCGCCTCGTCGCGCTCCGCGCGCAGCCGCCTGAGCTTCTCGATCTGCTGGGTGCGCACCGAGGAGTTGTCGACCTTGAGCACATCGATCCGCTCGTCGGTCTCGACCCGGTACTTGTTCACGCCGATCACCGGCTGCCGCCCGGAGTCGATGCGCGCCTGCGTACGGGCCGCTGCCTCCTCGATCCGCAGCTTGGGGATTCCGGCGTCGATGGCGCGGGCCATGCCGCCCGCCGCCTCGACCTCCTCGATGTGCTGCCAGGCGCGGCGGGCCAGATCGTGCGTCAGCTTCTCGACGTACGCGCTGCCGCCCCACGGGTCGATGACCCGGCAGGTCCCGGACTCCTGCTGGAGCAGCAGCTGAGTGTTGCGGGCGATGCGCGCGGAGAAGTCGGTCGGCAGGGCCAGCGCCTCGTCCAGCGCGTTGGTGTGCAGCGACTGGGTGTGCCCCTGGGTGGCGGCCATGGCCTCCACGCAGGTGCGGGTGACGTTGTTGAACACGTCCTGGGCCGTCAGCGACCAGCCCGAGGTCTGGCAATGGGTGCGCAACGACAGCGACTTGGGGTTCTTCGGCTCGAAGGACCTGACCAGCTTCGCCCACAGCAGCCGCGCCGCCCGCAGCTTCGCCACCTCCATGAAGAAGTTCATGCCGATGCCCCAGAAGAAGGAGAGCCGCGGTGCGAACGCGTCCACATCGAGCCCCGCGCCCAGACCCGCCCGCAGATACTCCATCCCGTCGGCGAGGGTGTACGCCAGCTCCAGATCGGCCGTGGCCCCGGCCTCCTGGATGTGGTAGCCGGAGATGGAGATGGAGTTGTAGCGGGGCATCTTCTGCGAGGTGTACCGGAAGATGTCCGAGATGATCCGCATCGAGGGTCCTGGCGGATAGATATAGGTGTTGCGGACCATGAACTCCTTGAGGATGTCGTTCTGGATGGTCCCGGCCAGCTTCTCCGGCGGTACGCCCTGCTCCTCGGCGGCCACGATGTACAGCGCCAGAACGGGCAGCACGGCCCCGTTCATCGTCATCGACACGCTCATCCGGTCCAGCGGAATGCCGTCGAACAACTGCCGCATGTCGTAGATGGAGTCGATGGCCACACCCGCCATGCCGACGTCGCCCGTGACCCGCGGATGGTCGCTGTCGTAACCGCGGTGCGTCGGCAGGTCGAAGGCGACCGACAGGCCCTTCTGACCGGCGGCGAGGTTGCGCCGGTAGAAGGCGTTGGACTCCTCGGCGGTGGAGAACCCGGCGTACTGACGGATGGTCCACGGCTGGTTGACGTACATCGTCGGGTACGGGCCGCGCAGATACGGCGCGATCCCCGGGTACGTGTCGAGGAAGTCCACACCGGCCAGGTCCTGCCCGGTGTACAGCGGCTTGACGGGAATGCCCTCAGGCGTGTCCCACACCAGCTCGGCGTCGTCCTTGCCGGTGTTCGCCTTGACGGCCGTACGCCACTGTTCCTCGGCGACCCCGCCCGTGCCCGCGGGCCCGAGCTCGATTCCTGAGAAGTCGGGGATTGTCCCGGGGATTGTGCCGGGGATTGCCATCACGCCACTCCGATGTGGTCGAGTACGGAGGTGAGGACGGCGACCGCGTCGCCGCCCGCGACGAGGAACCCGTCGACACCGGCCCGTTCGTACGTCTCACGCCGCTCGCCGGGCCGCCCCGCGAGATACACCCGCAGCGCACCGGCCGCCTTGAGCGCCTCGGCCACCGGCGCCGCCTGATCGGCATACAGAGCGTCGCTGGAACAGAGGCACGCCACGCTCGCCCCACTGGCGGTGAACGCCGCGGCGGCCGAGGCGGCGTCGACCGAGACCGGTTCGTGGACCGGTTCGATGCCGCCCGCCGCGAAGAGGTTGGCGGCGAACGCCGCGCGCGCGGTGTGCGCGGCGGCCGGGCCCAGAGCCGCGAGGAAGACCCGCGGCCGGGCGCCGGTGGCCACCAGACGCGCGTCCGAACGGGCCCGCAGCACCTCGTACGCCTCGTCGCGGCGCACCCGACCGAGACCGCCGGACGGTACGGCGGGCGCGGGGTCGCGCTCCACCGGCGCCTGGGCGAGCAGCGGGAACTCGCTCACACCGGTGACCACCTCGCGCCGCGTGGCCAGGTCCTTCTTACGGCTCTCCCAGGTCGCGCCGATCCGCTCGGACACGAGCCCGCCGCGCAGCGCGGCCTCCTGGCCCCCGGCGCGCTCCAGCTCCTGGAACCAGGCCCACGCCGCGTGCGCGAGCTCGTCGGTGAGCCGCTCCACGTACCAGGAACCGCCCGCGGGGTCGATGACCCGGCCCACATGCGACTCCTCGACCAGGATCGTCGAGGTGTTGCGAGCGATCCGGCGGGCGAAGGAGTCCGGCAGCCCCAGCGCGTGATCGAAGGGCAGTACGGTCACGGCGTCGGCGCCGCCCACGCCCGCCGCGAGCGAGGCGACCGTCGTACGCAGCATGTTCACCCAGGGGTCGCGGCGGCTCATCATCACCGCGGACGTCACCGCGTGCTGGCGCTGCGCCCCGGCGGCGGGCTCCGCGCCGCAGGCCTCGGCGACCCGCGCCCACACCCGGCGCGCGGCCCGCAGTTTCGCGATCGTCAGGAACTGGTCGGCGGTGGCCGCGTACCGGAACTCCAGCTGCCCGCAGGCCGCCGCCACGGACAGGCCCGCGGCGGAGAGGTCCCGCAGCAGCGCGACGCCGGTGGCCAGCGAGCAGCCCAGCTCCTGGGCCGCCGACGCGCCGGCCTCGTGGTACGGCAGCGCGTCGACGGTCAGCGCCCGCAGGCCGGGGTACTCCCGGTGGCAGAGCACCGCGAGTTCGGTGGCCGCGGACGTGTGCGCGGCGAGGTCCCCGTACCGGCCGGTGCGCGCGGAGTGCCCCAGCGGGTCGGCGCCGAGGTTGCCGAGCGCCGCCTCCGGAGCCACGCCCCGCTCCCCGTACAGGCGCAGCAACTCCCGCGCGGCGGCGTCGAATTCGCCGCCCGCGTCGAGTACGACGGGGGCCAGGTCGAGCAGGACGCCGTCCAGGGCCGTGGCCAGCCCGGAGACCGGTATCCCGGCCGGGCCGAGGGACAGCCAGATCGAGGTGACCCCGTTCTCCAGGTCCGCGAGCACGGCTTCGTTCGTACGCACGGGATCGGGCCGGTCGTGGCGCTGGCGTACGTCCCAGCCGGAGACCGCGCCGCCCTCGGGCCTGCCGCCCCGGGTGAACGGAGCGAAGCCCGGATACCCGGCGTCGTCGGAGTCGGAGTCGGCTTCGGCGTTGGCCGTGCTGTCGCCCGCGGTGTAGAGCGGACGGGCGGTGAGCCCGTCGTCCAGGGCAGTGGACAGCACGTCCTCGGCCGCCGAGTCCGGGACGTCCTTGCCCGCTTTGCGCAGTACACCGGCCACCAGGGCCTGCCACTGCTCATGGGTCGCATCCGGGAATTCGGCGGCCAGTGAGAACCCGTCATAGGGGAGGACCGTCATGCTCGGATGTTAGGTCAAGCGCTCAATGGTTCAGCAGGGGACCCGGTTGTGACCTTCCACTCCCGGATCCGCTGTTGATCCTTCGCGCGCGATGCCCTATCCGGATCCGGAACCGTCAACTGAGCCTGTCGGCGGAAAACTGAGCCCCTCCCGAAAGCCGGCGCCCCCGACAAGAGCCGGAACGGGTTTGCCCGGCGACCAGCGCGGCCGGCACGACCAGCCCGCCGACCGCCTGCACCGCGCTGAGCTCCTGGTCGAGGACGAGCCATCCGGGCGCGCGCCGTGGGCGGCGGGCCTTCCACGAGCAGGGCGGCCGCGCCTCGGCCGGCAGGACGAGCAGGCTGACGCCCGCCGCACCCACGATGCCGGCGAGCACGGTACGCCGGGTCAGCCGCTCACCGCCCAGCCCGAAGGCGAGCCCCGCGACCAGCAGGGGCGAAGAACGCCCCGACATTGAGCGCGCCCAGCACCAGCGAGCGCCACCACCAGATCCCCCTGCGGCAGGCGGCGGGTGACGGCGACGAGTACAAGGCCCGCGGGAAGGGCGCGTACGGCCGCCGCCGAACGCGACACGTTCGCGGAGGCGCTGCGCAATCTGCTGGAATCCCTCGGCGACACCGCGGACTGACCGGCCCGCGCCCGCACGCGATACGTTGACTGCCATGTGCTGGAGCGCGACGGCCGACCTCGTGGCGGGCGCCTCCATCTCCGCGATCGGGACGCTCTGCGTCGCCCGCGTACGCCGGGCCCGCGAACTGCCGCTCGCGGCACTGCCATTGCTCCTCGGCGCCCACCAGATGATCGAGTCCGAGGTCTGGCGCACCGGCGGCGGCTCCGGCCCCGCCACCATGGCCTGGGCGGTCATCGCCCTGCCCCTGCTGCCGGTCTGGGTGCCCCTGGGCGTGCTGCTCGCCGTGGACCCGCGGATCCGGCGCGGGCTGCTGCTCCCGTCCGCCGCCGGGCTCGCCACCGCCGCCGCACTCGCGTACTGCCTCGCCACCGGCTCCGTGACGGCGGAAATCCGCGGCCACACCCTCGGCTATGTCCTCGACCTCCCGCTGTTGCCGCTGATCATCGCGGGGTATCTGCTGGCCACCGTCGGTTCTCTGCTGCTCGCCGGTGATCCGGTGCTGCGGCTCCTCGGCGTCCTGGCCGGGGTCGGGTCGGCGGTGTGCGCGGCGCTGTGGCGGCTGGAGTTCGTCTCCACGTGGTGCGCCCTCGCGGCGGTGGTCTCCGTGGTGATGCTCGGCTGGACGGGGCGGCCCGCCCTCTCCAGCCCCGCCGGCGATTGAGGCGCGGGGTGCGGGGCGGAGCCCCGTACCGCCCTTCGGGCGGGTGTCCTCAATCGCCGGACGGGTTCTAAAGAGCCCCGCCGGCGATCGAGGAGCGGGGTCCGGGACAGCGCCCCGGCTACGCGACGTGGGTCAGACGTTGGGCACCTTGAGCTTGTCCCAGCTCGTCTTGCCCGGAATGCCGTCCGCGTCACTGCCCGAGTAGCCCAGCTTCCGCTGCCACGCGGCGTACGACTTGCGGTCCGCGTCCGACCAGTCCGGGCTCGGCCCGACCTCGTACCGTCCACAGCCCTCGGCCACGAGTCTCTTGCCCATCGCCGTGACGATCGGACTCTTCCGTCCGTCCCGGAAGAACGCTGTCCCCGGGAATGGCTCGAATTTGACCGGCGGCTTCGGCGCGGGTGGCTTGGAAGGGCCGCTCGGCTTGCCCGTCAGACGCTCCTTGATCCGGGTGCGCATCGCATCCATCGTGAACCCGCGCGGATCGATCTTCCCCGGCTGCCACTCCTTGTGCCCGATCACCGAGCGGTAGGACCAGCCGTGCGCCCGGCAGATCGCCGCCGACGCCTTTTCGATGGCCTCCAGCTGAGCTGCTGGCCACGGGTCCTTTCCATCGCCCATGTTGACGCATTCGAAGCCGTAGAAATGACGGTTGCCGTCGGTGTTGGCCTCGTTGTCGGTGGGCAGCGCCGCTTCGTTGATCACGGCGCGCAGCACCTCGTCATCCCCGAGTCCGGCGTGGTTGGCCCGGCCGTTGCCGACCAGATGCACCGAGCCGTCTTTTGCTATGACCCCGTGGCACAGCGGCCCAGGCAGGCTCGAGTGGCCGTTGTAGCAGATGTCCACGGAGTTCTGGGTTCCCGAGGTCACCGTGTGATGGATCATCACTCCGTGCATCGGACCCCACGGACCTTTGTGGTTGCGGTTGTGTGTGCGCCAGCTGCGGTGCTCGACGACGTGCAGCCCTTCGTCACGGAGGACTTTCAGCAGCGTGGAGGCGGTAAGAGGCGTTGCCATCAGTGGTGCTCCTTCCCAGGTGGTGCGTCAGTTCTCAAGCGGCCCTGCGTCGTCCTGCCCTCCGCCCTGTGCGTCCGGACCGGCGGCCGGTGGCGCGGCGTCGGCCCTCTCCGCCGCCGTGGCTTCCGCCTCGGCTGAGGCCTCGGCGGCCAGCGCCTCCTCGTCCGCGGCCGGGATCCCCGCGGCCAGTTGACCAAACGTCATACGTAGATCCACGGCCGAACCCTCACCCAGCACCCACGCCAGTGGCGCGTAATGGACCTGGATTCCGGCCGGAGCCTGGAGCAGCGGCCGGCGCGCCGCGTCTGTCGGCCACTCGACACTGCCTGTCGCCGTACGTGCCGGAACAGTCCAGAAGTCGCCAGATCGGTACGACTTGCCCGGCTCGAAAAAGACGAACACGCCGTCCTCCAGCGGCAGCCAGCCGCCCTCCTCGATCCGGACCGCGCCACCCCGCAGCTTCGGCGCGCCCGGCTTCGTACGACCGGGCCGTCCCGCGTGCCGGGAACCCGTCCGGTGGTCCCATCGCCGCAGGAACGGGTGGAGCGCGGGGCGCCGCCCGACCGACGGATCCGGCTCGCCGGAGAGCCGCACCCGGCGGCCCGGCAGGTCGAGCTCCTCGACACGCAGCAGCGGCAGCGGCTCGCCGCGGCTGGTGTAGGCGGTGTCCACGAACTCCACCCAGTCGCCGACGTTCAGATCAAGCTTGTCGTCGCTCCCCAGCGAGGCCAGCTCCACCCACGTACCGTCGAGTTCGTCGACAGGGAAGGTCACCGAACCGTTCTCCCTGGACCACTTGAACGTCGCGTCCTTCGCCGTGCCGCCCTCGTGGATCTCCACCCGGTACATCTGGTTCTCCGGGCCCCGGTAGCGGGCGTCCGGCTTCACCAGGCACGGGTCCTCGTCCGCGTGGTCCGGGCGTTCGCTGCGCGCCGCCATCCGCGCGCTCGAGGCCTGCGCCGCCGCCCACTGCCCGAACGCCACGCGGACCTGGTCCTTGGTCGCCCCGTCCGCCACCTCCAGCCGCGCGCCCGCCAGCGGCAGCACCTGCCAGACGACTTTCAGCCGCGCCGCCGTGTCGGGCATCGCCGAACCGAGCGCGACCTCACGCAGCAGCGGGTCCTCGGCCGCGGTCACCGAGCGCTCCCACACCTTCAGATACGCCAGATACGGGAACTGGGCGGGCAGCCGGTCGCCGGGCCGCTCCGGGTCCCGATAGCCGTCCGGCTGATCCCAGTACGTCCAGGTGACAGGCGAGGCCGGGGCCGCGGGGGCCGCGGGAGCGTCGCTGTCCTCGGCCGTGTGCCCGTCCTCGGCCACCGGGACGCCCGGCCCCGGACGCGCCGCGTCGACCAGGATGCCGTCCACGTAGTAACGGCCGCCGCCGATGGACAGATCGTCCAGTTCCCGGCCGCCGCCCACAAAGGCCAGCGCGAAGCCGGTCGCACCGGCCGGGCCGCCGTGCTGCCCGATCAGGTCGGCCGCGGTCGTACGGGTCTGGAGCAGCTGGATCGCGGCCTGCTCATTGGCGTCCGCGTCGAGCTGGACGCGGCCCTGCTGTGCGATCACCGCCGAGTAGTGCCGGTCCGGCCGGAAGGTGATGCGGGAGATGTCTGCGTGCATGGGAAGGGGTCCCCCTCGTTCGGTGTTCGGTGTCAGTGGGTGTCAGGTGACGGGGATGATCCCGGTGTCCGTACCGGCCGGGGTGTACTCGGCCAGCCGGGCCCGCAGGCTGTCCTCGCGCTGCGGCTGGTAGAGGTCGTGGAAGACGCCCAGCTCGGCGCCGTCCTCGGCGCCGCGCCTGATCTCCTCGGCGCAGCCCGCGGCCAACTGCCCGTACGCGGGTGTGCCGTACCGCTCGCTGGTGAACACGGGCCGCACCAGCCGCGCGTCCTCGCTCCCCACCAGATCCGGCTGACAGCGATGGCGGCGCGGCGTCCGCGATCCCGGCTCCACATACGAGAACCGCACACATCCGATGCCCCGCCTGGCCACCCGGAGCCGCCCGGCGAAGATGCTGTTCTCGGCGATCCGGACCGCGTGGACATGGATTTCGCCGATGACGGTGGTGCGGTGCGCGTGCAGTACGGCATGCGCGTGGCGGCAGTCCGGCGCGGACAGCGCGGCCCGGTCGCGGCCGGTGGCGTCCAGGACGCTGTCGCGGATGTGGACGGGCAGCGGGTCGTGGTTCACCTCGTCGCCGATCACCTCGATGGTGCCGAGGATGGACCGCTCGATCGACACGCACGCGGTGGTGCGTTCCAGTACCAGGCTCGGTTCGTCGGGGGAGCGCGGCTCGCACTCCGGCTCCAGTGACCAGCCCGGTACGAGCGTGCAGTGGCGCAGCACGACCGCCCCGACCGGTCCTGACACATGCAGCCCGCGCCCCGTGACCAGCAGACCGTCCAGCACGATCCGCGGAGGGTCTCCCGCACAGTCCTCCCGTGCGCGGATGTTGAGCGCGTCGGGCCGGTTGCTGTACCAGTCGAGCAGCCGGATCACCGGCCGGGTGCCCTCGGCGGCGCGCAGCTCCAGGCGGTCGCCCGGATCCAGCTCGAAGTCCAGCTGTTCCTGATATGCGCCACTGTGCGTGATCTCGATGATGCCGTCGGGACCGCAGTGCCCCGCCCGCCGGTCGCGCTGCCAGTCGCCGTACGCGTCCATGATCCGCTGATACGTCTGGCCGGGACCGACCCGGTACACCGTCTGAGCCGTCGGCGTCTCACGGTCACGCGGATACTCGCCGCCGCCCGTGTCGTCGCCGAACGCGTAGTGGTAGGTGACCCACACGCCCTGCCGCGGCGCCGAGCGCGCGCCGAACGCGATCCGGCCGAGCGCCGGATCGACGGCGATCTGCCCGCGCTTCGGCCTATAGCGCCAGTCCGTCAGATCCGTCACCACCAGGTCCGACAGCTCCACCGGCTCGTCCTGGCCGTCGCGCCAGATGGTGAAACTCTTGCCCGGACCGTAGTAGTCCGCGAGCCGGTCGGCGAGCTGCCTGCGCCGGATGTACGCGGGGACGTTGTCGATCGTCGCGATGTGCGTCGTAGAGGGCTCCGGCACCGGCTTGGTCACCAGCGGGGTGTCATTGCCCAGAATCGAGAAGGTGTAGAGGTTGCGGGCCCGGTCGACGCAGTACGCGGGCGCCCTGGTCACGTGGTACGGCCGCAGCCGCCATACGAACAGCCCCACGCCGGCGGGGGAGTAGCCCCCCTGCGTACGCGCCGAACCCGCCCGCCGCACATTTACCGACTGCGCGACCGTGCCGAACGGACCGCCCGCCAGATCCAGCGCCGACCCCTCCCGTACGTCCACGAGGCGGCCCCGCTCCAGTCGGCGCGCGTTCGCCGCCCCGGCCCCTGCCCCCGGCCCGTACAGCTTGACCGGCTGCTGATGGGAGACCAGCCGGGAGAACTCCACTGCCCGCGAGGGCCAGCCCGCGATCTCCTGCGCCAGCTCCTCAAGGAGCGCCAGGGTGCCCTTGCGCCGCCGGTTGGCGACGGTCGCCGCGACATCGCGGCGCGGCGCCAGGGCCTCGGCGAGGCGACCGCGCGCACCGTCCCCCGGGCCACCGAGTCCATCGTGCCCATCGAGTCCCTTCGCCTGTACGCGTTCGTAGCCCGGCAGCGGCCGGTAGCCGACCAGATCGCCGAGGTACGGCAGCACCCAGGGCGCGGCCGTCTCCACGAACCAGTCCTCGTAGCTCTGCTCGACACCGTCCCGTACCAGATCGACCTGTTCGGCGATCACGGCGAGCAGCGCGCGCAGCGGTTCTCCGCCCTCGGCGTCCCGAAGGCGGTGCCACTGCGGGAGCAGCTCCGCGAGCCCGTCCGGTTCCCTGCTCGGGAAGCTCATGCGGTGACCTCCGTCAGAATCAGCGTGTCCGCGACATGCGGTGACAGCAGGGCGAGCTGGGCGGGGCGGATGCCGCGGAAGACGGACACCACCCGGCCCTTCTCCAGCCGCCGGGTATCGGTGATGTCCGGGTTCAGCCGCAGCAGTTCGGCCAGGGAGATCCCATGCCGTCCGGCGATCGCGGTGAGCGTCTGCCCGTCCGCGGCGGCGACCCGGTGCACGTCCTCGTCGTACGTGGCGAGCCGGGCGGGAACCCCGGTGCGCGGCTCGGTGAGCCGGCCCCCCAGTGCGGTCAGCTCGCCGGGGGTGACGGACGCCGGTACGCCGGTGAAGACGTCCACGTCCACGTAATCCACGCCGGGCACCGTGTGCGCGACCGCCAGCACCTCGGACAGGAACGCCGGACGGCCCAACTCCCGTTGCCCGCTGCCGAACGCCCGCAGCAGCGCCCGCCGCAGCCGGGGCTCGACCACCGTCCAGGTGTGGTCAGGGGCGACCTTCACCCGCGCCGCGAGGATCAGCAGCACCAGCTCACGTACATCGACCCGGACCGGCAGCCGTGAGTCGCCGTACTCGGCGAGCGAGGAGCGCAGCGCGCGCATCACGTCCGAGTCGTCGGCGATCGGGATGTCGTCCACGCCCGCGACCGTCACATGCAGCACCCGCCGCCGCCCGTCGAACACCTCGCGCGCCGCCGCCCGGCCGATGCCCGCCCGCGAGCGCGCGAAGTGCTCGTAGTCCGCCAGGGACACGAGCCGGTCGAACGCGGAGACGGAGAGCGGGATCGTACGGCGGGTCAGTCCGGGGCCGTCGGCGTCCGCGCCGCCCGTGGCGGGCAGCGGATTGGTGACCGCGGTGACGCCCAGCGGCCGGGTGACGGCCTGCGTGACGCGGTCCGCGCGGACGTTGGCGGCCCTGCCGGTGCCGAACCGGTAGCGGGCCCGGACGTTCTCGTGGCCGGTGGGCAGCCGTGCGCCGTGCACCCCGTCGCCGAAGGTCACGGTCGTACGCCCGTCCCCGGCCGTCCCCGAGACGTAGATTCGCTCGGTCGGGCCCCGCCCGGCCAGGCTGCCCACCTCGTGCCACAGCAGGCCGTCGACGCGCACCTCCAGGGTGGGCGTCGCACCCAGGGGGTTGTCGGCGGGCAGCCAGGTCAGCGGCCACTGCCAGAGCGCGAACGTCTGGTTGGTCCGGCCCGCATCGCCGCTGCCGATCGGCTCGTCCCGGCTCTCACCGTGTGTCGCCGCCACCACATTGCCCTGGACGCGGACCGTGTCACGGCGGTAGCGGTAGGCCAGGTCCGCGGTGAGCGTCAGCCGCGTATGGACATGGCCGCCGGGCAGCAGCGGATCGAGGTGCTGCTCCACCGAGGCGATCACGGCAGGCTCGGTGGCACGCACCCCCGCCGCATTCGGCACGTCGGTGCGCTCGCCCGACACGATCAGCTGCCGGCCGGGACGCAACCCGTCGTACAGCTCGGCGAGTTCGAGCACATTGCCGTGCACATCCTCGCCGAGCGGCTCGTCGGCCGGGCGCAGCGCCGCCCCGCCCGCGTGGATGGTGGCGTCCCGGATCGTGGAGAGCAGTACGTCGTGCTCGTCCAGCCACGGATCGGCGAGCGTCAGCTCGGTGCCCCGGCCCGTGATGCCGTAGTTGGTGTAGGCGGCGGTGCGTACGGCGGTGACCCGGGTGGTCACCGACCGGAGCTTCTTGTCGCCGGGGATGCCGTCCGGGCCCTCCCCGCCCTTGCGGGGCCGCTCGATCGCGACCCAGCTGCCGACGGTGACCGAGTCCTGCACGGTATCGAGCGACAGGACATGGCGGTTGGCATCCTCCGGCAGCGTCGCGACACCGACCTCGACATTCGCCGGCTCGCTGCCGACCGTGTAGCGCATGGTGACTTCGTATCCGTCGTGCTGGATCTGCCGGTACTCGCCGGGAGCCAGCCACCGTTCCAGCGGCGCGCCGTTCTGTACGGCGACCCGCACCCGGCCGTCGTCGGCGGGCCGCGACACGAACAGCTTCACGCTCGGCAGGCCGTCCAGCAGCTGGGCGGTCACCCCCGGATCCTGGGAATCGGTGGGTCGCCTGGCGAGCCAGCCCAGATCGTTGTCCTGGGCGGCGCGGGATTTCAGCATCACCCGGCCGGGCGGCAGGTCGAAGGTCAGCTCGGCGGGCAGCTGCTCCGACCGCTGCACCGAGGAGCCGGTCTCCGTGTGCTGGAACTCGGCGCGCACCGGCACCCTGCCCGCCGTGTCGAACACGATCCGCATGGTCGTCAGCGAGGAGCCGGTCAGCGGCCAGTCCGTCTGCCGTACGACCCGGCCACGGTCGTCCTGTACGGGCTTGAGCGGCGCCGTCGACCCGAACGGCGCGGCGGTCACCAGCAGCGCCTGCACCTCGCGCAGCAGCGACGGCACCGGCGGCACCGGCGGGGCCGCCTGCCGCCACGCCGCGTACATGCCGTCGGCGATCCGGGGATCCAGCGCGGACAGCAGCCGCGCCCCGAGATCGGAGCCCGGCGCGAAATACCGGGCAGCCGGGTCGTGGGTGCCGGACGGGGGCCTGCCCGCTCGGGTGCGCAACGCGGGCAGTACGGCGCCGAGCGCCCGCATGGCCGGAGCGTCCACGGCCGTCGGGTCGGGCTGCACGGGCTGGGAGGGTTCCAGGTCGGCCGCCCGCTCCATCAGCTCGCCGAGTACCGCCTCCAACTGCTCGAACCAGGCGGCGACCTCCTCGTACGCGGCGGCGACGGCCTGTGCCTCCGCGAGCCGCTCGTGCGGGTCGGCGAGCCGTCGTACCAACTGCGCCGGGGTCTTGATCCCGTCCAGATCCGCCCGCAGCCCGGCCAGCACCTGCGCGTCGAAATCCTCGATGAGCATGCTGATGGGGCGCGGGTTGGGGTTGTCGGGGGCGGGGTCACCCTCCTCGACCTCCCGGGCGTCCTTGGTGATCCACTCGCGTACTTCCGCGATCAGCTCGGCCAGCGAGGGGGGTGCGGACTGTGCCAGCCGGATGGCCGTCACCTCGTCGTCCCGGTCGATCCGGACGCGCGTCACCGGCAGCAACAGCCGCTGGGCCCCGGTCCCTTCGCTCGCCCCGAAGATGAACAGCAGCCTGTCCCCGGTCTGGAGCGAGGTGTCCGTCCCGGAGACGAGGAACTCGGACCGCTTGCGCAGATCGTCCGGGGTCAGCAGCGCGGGCCTGCGGCGGCGCACCGCCAGCTCGTTCCAGGCCCAGCGGGCGATCAGGTCCTCGCTGGTCTCGAAGGCCTGCGACTCCTCGTCCGAGGTGGTCGGCACGCTGTTGCTGCGCGCGCCGCGCGGGATCAGCACCGGCACGTCCTCGTCCCGAGGATCGCGGTCCAGGGTGTACGCGAGGTGCGTGCCTGCGGCGATGCCGGGCCGCGGGCGGTGCCCCACAAGACGCCCCAGCAGAACCAGCGACCGGTGTTCGTTGGCGGTCCGCAGATAGCCCTCGTCGGCGATCCGCTCGGAGTGGAAGGTGAGCAGGTCGCCGACCACCGCCCACGAGTCGAGCAGCCCGATCGCAGGGTCGTCGGGGGTACGGACGGTCAGCCCGCGCAGCGCCGGATGGGCGGGCGACGCGAGCCGGTCCAGCATCGCCGCCAGGAACGAGCCGTAGTCGCCCACCCGGTAGTCCAGGGCCGTGCGGCCCGGCGGGTTGTACAGGGCCTCGGGCGCGTGGCGCTCATCGTGACCACCACAGCCGCAACCACAGCTCATCGCATACCTCCGCCGAGCTTGATCGAGAGGCGGCCGTTCTCGGGCCGGTCGGGGTCGTTATCGCAACGCGCGATCTCCAGCGGGCCGAGCCGCAGCACGCCTGCCTCCAATGCCGTGTCATCCAGGTCATCCACGTCGTCCACGTCATCGGGCGGGCTGCCGTGGAAGAGCCGCCTCAGCCGGGTCACCCGTACGCTCTCCACGCCCTGTACGGCAGCCGCCGCGGCCACCAGACGGCTCAGCCGCACCGGTTCGCCGAAGGTCAGCGCGTCGGGGTGGAAGAACCCGAGCCGCCCGCCGGACAGCCGGCGGCTGCCCAGCAGCGCGTACAGCTCGGCCAGGATCTGCCCGTGCTGGTGACCGGGCGCCGCGCACACCGCGAGCGCTAGGTCCAGCGGCACGTGCCGGGCGGGGGAGACCACCAGGTCGTGCCCGATCCGGCGGTAGCTCTCCAGGGCGTACGCCACCGAGTCGAGCAGCTCGGGCGAGGGCTCGCCGTTGCCCAGCACGTCGACGGCGATATGCGCCTCCTGCACACTGCCGGTCCACCGGATCTCCGCCGACGCCCGCTGCACCCCCGGGAGCCCGGACGCCAGCTCCGCGTAGTCGGCGGCCGTGACCGCGCGCAGCCGCGAGCGCCTGAGGTCGAGCGGGGCCAGCTGGCGGACCTGCTCGATGGGCTCGGGCTCGGTGCCGCCGACGGCGGGCAGCGGATTGCGCACCCCAGCCACGGGCATCGGCTCGGCGGCGTCCGACGCGTCCGACGCGTCCGGTTCGCGGCAGAGCACCAAATGGTTGATGGCCTCCGCGCCGACATTGCCCGCCGTGCCGCCGCCGAGCCGGTAGTGCAGCTCCAGCCGGGCGCCCGGCCGAGGGCGCGCGCCGTGCCGCCCGTCCCCGAAGCGCAGCGCGATCCGGCCGTCGTCCTCCAGCTCGCCGACGAAGTGCCGGTCCCGCGGACCGCTGGCGAGCAGATCCCGCCGCGGTGTCCACGACTCGTCGCCGTCCATGACGCTCACCGCGGGCAGCGCGGCCCGCGGATCCTGTACGAGCGCGGTCGCCGGACCCCGCAGCACCGGCTCGTCCGGGTGCAACCCGGCCGCGTACGACGGACCCCAACTCTGCGCGATCTCCCAGGCGACACCGGCGTCGAGCACCGTGCCCGCACGCGCCCGCGCCGTCAGCACCTCGACGCGGCGCAGCTTCGCGGCCAGCAGCCGATCGGCGCGGTGCAGCAACTCCCGCAGCGCCCGCACCGGGTGCCTGCGCAGTTCCAGGCGCTCCAGCACCCACAGCCCGAACACCACGGCCAGTTCGGCGATCTCCGGGTCCGTGAGCCCGTCGCGGTCCCTGGCGCTGCGCCACAGCTCCACCAGACGCTGCCGGACCCGGCCGGGGACGGCGGCCAGCCTGTCCGCCTGCCCGGCCGAGACATGGCACGCCTGCGGGAACGGCACCGCCTGGACGACGGGCGAGCGCGGCAGCACCGGCCGGAAGCGCGCCGGAATGCCCGGGTAGACGGACTGCGCCAGCAGTGTCCCCAGCGCGTCGGCCTGCGCGTACGCGGTGGAGGGCACGACCTTCTCTCTTCGCCGGCCCGCGAGTTCCAGGCCGATTCCGGCGCGTACGGTCGGGTCCTCACCGACGACCGTGAACAGCTCCCGCACCTGATCAGCCGTCAGCAGCCGTCCGGAGCCGGTCTGCTCCAGCCGGGCGTTGATCAGATCCGCCGTCGGTCCCCCTGGGCCTGGAGGCCCGGGAGGTGCCCCCACCGCGTCGCGGTCCCAGCAGCCGAAGCCGGACGGCTCGCACGAACCGAGAACGGCCGGTGCGGGCGGCACGGTGACCGTCTCGGGCGTCGTACCGCAGACGGTCAGCGACCGGCCGTGGTCCACCAGCGCGACATTGCCGCGCGCCACACTCACATCCTCGACCGGCCCGCAGCCGGGGCCGCCGCGCGTGGACACACAGACGGGGAAGGCGAGCGCGTCCTCGTCCGCCCAGGTGACCTCCAGGACGGGCTGGTCAGCCAGCCGGTCCACGAGCGGGGTGACGGAGGTCAGACGTACGGCGTGGCGATGGGCCGGGTCGGCGTCACCGGGCGTACCGGACCGCGCCCCCCGCACCTCCTCGATCAGCAGCAGATCACCGGGCGACAGCTCCAGCGCCCTGGCCGCGCACTCCTCGTCCGTCCCCTGGTCCGCCCACTCGTCCCGCAGTGTCGCGCCGGTCGCCCCGGCGGGCAGCGAGCACACCTCGTCGCCCCAGGTCCAGAAGCGGATGGTGTTGTGCGCGGGCCGCAGCACCAGCGGTTCCGTGCCGACGACCGGTTCGAACACCTCCACCGACCCGCGCTCGTCCAGCGCGGCGAGGTCCCGGTCGTCGATGACCGTGCCGGGCGCGGGCCGGTCGCGCGGCCCCAGCCTGCGGATGTCGACGGCGGCGAAGCGGAACGTGCCGGGCGCCAGCGTCAGCGGCCGTACCGTCTCGACGGCGACGAACGCGCGGGCGTTGACACCGTCGTGCATCGGATAGTCGATGAGCCGCACATGACGGCGTACGGACACCCGGCGGCGGGCCGTGTCGAGGTACGCCTCCGTCGCCACCGCGTCCTGGTGGTAGCTGATCCGGTCGGCGGTGTGGGCGAGGAGCTCGACCAGGGTGGTGCCGAGGTCGGCGGCGTTGCGCTCGATCCAGTCGGGGGTGGTCAGCGCCAGCCGGTCCAGGATCAGTTGGCGGATCGTGTCGTAGTCGCGCGCCGTGTAGTCGATGACGGGCGCGGGGACCGGGCGGGGCGGGCAGCCGGGCTGCTCGTCCTCGCAGTCGAAGGGCGTGGGGCAGTCGGGCCGGAAGTCGAAGTCGGCTGAGAAATACCGCTGGTCGAAGCCCGGGAAGGGCTCGATACCCGGACGGCCGTACGGATCGGTGTCCACGACGGAGAGCCGGTAGCGGGACGTGTCTCCGGTGCGGTCGAGGGTGACGAAGAGCCGGTCGTCGAGTTCCGGATCCTCCTCGCGTTCGACGGACACCTCGACCGCTTCGATGCCGGTGATCCGGCGCCCGCCGTCGATGCGGACGTTCTGCGGGCACAGCCCGTGGGGGGCCTTGCCGAGGAAGGTGACGGTGAGGGTCAGCCCGTCGTCGCCGACCTCGACCGCGTCCACGCCACCGAGTCGCGCGGCCCGTACCTTCGCGCGCCTGCCGCTCTGAGTGCTCACTGCGCTCGCTGTGCTCATGCCGGTCCGCTCCCCTCGAACACCTCGTCGCGCCGGCTCCCGGTGGAACGCACCACATAGCGCAGATACACCCAGACCACGTTCTCCTCGCTCACCACGTCCAGGGTTTCCACCTCGATCAGCTCGCCCAGCCACCGCTGAAGCGAGGCCTGCACCGACAGCTCCAGCGCGGAGGCCAGTTCGGGGCTGTTGGGCGTGAAGACCAGGTCGAGCAGCCCGCAGCCGAAGTCGGGGCGCATCACGCGCTCGCCGGGGCTGGTGAACAGCAACTGCTCGATCAGGTCCCGTACATGCTCGTCGTAGGCGGCGTGCGCGGTGCGTCCCCGCCGGTCGGTCCGGAAGGGAAAGGCGATATCGGTACGGGTCCTCATCGGGACGACACCCCCCGGGCCGTCGCGCCGACGACCGGCGGGCCCTGCGGCAGCAGCGCGGCGCTGAAGCAGAGCGCGGAGGTGCTGTCGAGCAGCACCGGAGACCCGTCGATCAGCACGCTGTCACGGCCGGGGGTCCAGCGGACCGTGACACAGGGATGCGGTACGCGGTCGACGGTGTGGCGGCAGCCGCTGACGGTGAAGACGTCCGTGGCGGTGGGTACGGGCATGCCGTCGATCCGTACGCCGGACGACGGCGAGGAGGCGGGCGTGACCCGGCCGCCGTGCGGGCAGCTGATCGCCGACCCGCCGTTCACGAGATTCCCGGACAACACGACTTTCCCCGTTCCCTTGGTCGTTCGGTCGTTGTGCTCATCGCTTCCTCGGCACGATCAGACGGCCCTCGTTGATGGAGACCTCATCGCCGATCAGCACGATCGACGCTCCCTTGCCGTTGCCGATGGTCACGCCCTTCTCGTCGATCTGGACGTACGCCCCGCCCCTGGCCTCCAGCAGGATCCCCGTGCCGCCGGGCACGTCCGACATGACCAGCTTGTGCGCGCCCGGGGTCTGGATCACGACAGGCTGCGACGCGGGCAGTTCGGCCTCGGCCCGGGGCGGCAGCTCGGAGCTGTCGCCGTACCAGCACCCCGTCCAGACCGGGAAGCTGGGATCCCCCTGCTCGAACTCCATCCACACGCCCGCGCCGATCGCGGGGACGACGTACTGGCCTGCCTGCGGCCCGGTGAAGGGCAGACAGGGCAGCGCCCAGGTGGAGGCCTCCGGGCCGAGCACATCCGGGACCTCGGCGGTGATCCTGCCGATTCTGAGCGGATCTCTGTTGTCGGTCACCCGCCCCCGGAACTTGCCGAGAAACCGGTTGTTCGGTCCTGCAGCCATGCGGTCTTCTCCGGTCTTCCGTGCTTTTCTGTGCTCTTCACGGTCGTACGGTGGAGCTCCGGGCGATCAGCCCCTCGCGCGAGAGCGTGAAGTTCTGCTGATACGAGCCGGGCCTGATGTTGTGGGTGACGGACTTGACGTAGTAGTCGCCGTCGTACGTCACCCCGGCGCCGCGCACACCGACCAGCTCACGCGGCCGTAGTACGTATCCGTGGCGGTTGACGTCGAGCGACCCGGAGCCGGAGATCGCGTCGGCGGAGGTCGCGGCCCTGGCCAGGATCTCGGCCTGGGCCTGCTGCAGGGACTTCTTGGCGGTGCCCGAGAGCGTCTTCCGCTTGAGGGCGGGGCTGGCGCGTCTGCCCAGTGGCGGGCGCAGCGGGTCGATGTCGGGCTGGGGCAGCAGCCGCGCGTCGCGCGTCCGGGGATCCTGCCAGCGGGCCTGCGGCTCCTCGCGCGCCGTCCCGTCATAGGCGAACGTCAGCTGGTCGACGGTGGAGTTGACGTCCATGTTGACGTTGAGGGCGTGCTGCCGTCGCCCCAGCCGCATCTCGGGCCCCCAGTAGGCGGAGGACTGACCGATGCCGGGCCCGGGGTCGAGGTAGAAGGTGTAGCCGTTGGC
Organism: Streptomyces sp. NPDC052236; assembly: GCF_044548015.1. Lineage (NCBI taxonomy): Bacteria > Bacillati > Actinomycetota > Actinomycetes > Kitasatosporales > Streptomycetaceae > Streptomyces > Streptomyces sp. NPDC052236. The sequence goes on from NZ_JBIUBL010000022.1 coordinate 25,731, forward strand.
CCGGGCCAGGTCGTTGACGTAACTCAGATCGGTCCCGGTCTGGTAGTCGACGCGCAGCTGCTCGCGGGGCGGCTGGTGCACCTGTTCCTGGCGCACCCGCGGGACGATGCCGTAGTCGGCGTACTTCGCCAGGATCCTTTTCACCCGCTCCCAGGGCGGCAGATTCGGATACCGGTCGGTCCGTTCCTCAAGGTCCATGAGGAGTGTCAGGTCTTCGCCGGTGACGGTGAGGGTGGTCTGGCCGGGCACATTGCTCGCACCGACCTCCTGCCGCACGATCAGCCCGTCGAGGATGACGGTCGGAGTCCCCTTGATCGAGGTGATGGCGATGACCCGCGTCTTGGGGTCGAAGAACCCCTCGGGCAGCAGCCGCCGGCTGAGCAGCCCCTTCTTGGTGAGGTCGAACGCCAGCTGGAAGCCGCTGCGCTCCCCGGCGGTCATGGTGATCTGCGCGGACAGCAGCGCTTCGGTCACCTCGGCGGGGACGGGGCGGGTGAGGTGAGGCCCCATGTGCAGGGTCAGATGTACGGGCCCGCTCCCGATCGGCTCATCAGCCATGACCGGACCCACCACCCGCCAACGGAACATCGATCTCCCGGCCCGGCTCGGCCGTGAGCTCGCGCGGGTCGAGGACGGGGTTCGCGTCCGCGATCTGCCACCACTGGCCCGGGTCGCCGAAGTAACGCTGCCCGAGGTGGTCGGGCCGCTCACCGCTGCTGACGGTGTGCGGCGTGGTGTCGTCGGCCTCGCTCGCCTGGTTGCCGATCGGCGGCAGCAACCGCCGTTTCGTGTACCGCACGTCGGTGCCGTCCGGCTGGGTGTGCACCCCGATCTCGGCGTCGTGGTAGCGACTGGTGCGCGGGTAGGGGTGCGAACCGGGGATCGCGTCCAGCACGCTCTGGCTCTCGCTCTCGTAAGGCTCCATCACGTCCTACAGCCCCGTCCCAGCCCGAGATCGGCCAGTCGCCCGCTTCGTGTGGCCCTGGCCAGCCGTTCTTTCTGTGCCAGATGCGCCAGATACAGGTCGGCCCCTCGATGCCCGGCGGGCAGATCGCTGACGCTGAGGACCTTCATGCCGATGGACAGCGCGGCCCGTATCGGATTGAGATGGACGTCGAACGCCGACTCGTTGATGGACAGTTCGGTGAGCCGTACGGGCATGACGCGCTTGCTGCCCCAGGTGAAGAGGGTCAGCGGCATCTCGATCGGGCTGATCTCGATGGTGCCCTTCTTGGTCTGCCGGGCCGCCTCGCGGAGTTTGTCGGTGGTGGGGTGCACCAGCATCTCCAGGGCGGCCAGTTCCGGGTGGATCCCGTCGGGCGCGGCGACCTCGAACTGATCGGTGGCGTCGATCTCGGCGGTGAACTTCCACGTCTCCTCGGCGGGGCCCTTGAGCCGCAGCGCCTCGTTTCTGTCCCCTCCGCTGCCGCCTCCGCCGGCGTCACCGCTGCCGCCGGCGGCCTGGGGCGCGAGGGAGCGTTCCAGGGTGTCGGGGTTGAACTGGAGGACGATGATCCGCTGAGGGGTGCCGCGTTCGGGGTCGACGACGACGATGCCGGAGCGGATGGGCTTGGGGATGTCGGCGTAGCGGGTCATGCGTCACCGAGCCCGGCTCGACGGTATACGGTCATGATCTTCTCCGCTTCCGCTCGTACGCGTTGGTCCGTGTCGTTCTCCGCCATCGTCTGGAGGACCGGGAACAGCTCCGGCCACTCCATATAGGCGGTGGTGCGGGTTGCCCCGGCTCGCACCATGGGGTTCTCATGCGCGAGGGCGCTCGCCAGCGGAGGCATGAACTCGGGGGAGTGGACCGGTGGCGCGCCCAGGCCCAGCCGGAAGACGCACTGCAGCAGCCTGCGCGGTTCGGTCTCCTCGTAGGGTTCAGCCAGGAGTTCGGGGATACGCCAGACATCCAGTTCCCGCTCCGCTTCGGCGAGCAGCCGCACGAGTTCCGCGCGGTCCGAGCCGTAGAAGAAGCAGCAGAATTCGCCGGAAGTGCGGTCACGGGTCACCTGGAACACGGTGTCCTCATCGACGGACCAGACCCTGGACTTCCTTCCTGTTCCACTGTCCTCCGTGGGCTCCTCGGGCCATCCGCGCTTTTCGGCGAAGCCGCTGGCCTCCGCCCAGTCGCGCTCTTTGAGCACGAGGCGGCGAGTACGTGTCGAGTCATTGGCCGGCATGGTTTCACCCTGTTCATGTGCGATGTGTGTGGGCAGCCGCCACCGGGGCGGTGTTGTCTCAGTTCAATCCGTGAGCGTCGAGGATCTCCTTTCGGAGCTTCGCGAACACATCCTTCCTGACCTTTTCCGGTGATACGTCGTCATCGAAATCGAATTTATAACCACTGAGGAACATCTTGATATAATTTGCCTCGCGCTCCGCGAGCTCCTCGCCGCCGATCAAGGGCTTCTTCTTGCGGTTCGGTGCGCCTTTGATCCCGGTCCTCTCCTTGGTCTGCTGTTTCTTGAGGTTTTTGACCTCGGTGCCGTCCTGGGCCGCGTCCAGGCGTTGCTCGTACTTCGCCTTCAAGTCCTTCAGCTGGTCGTCCCTGCTCTTGCCGGCGACCCAGGCGTCCTTGCTCGGAATCGCATTCTGCGCGCCGCCGGGAGCGACCGGATAGTCCTGAAGAGCGGATTTGAGCAGCCCCGTGTCGCCATTGGCGGACGCGCGCGCCAGCATCTTTGCCAGCATGGCCGAATAGACTCGTGATGATTCGTCCCGGCGCTTCTCACTGTAACTGGTGATCGTCATCAGAGTTCGCGCCTTGTTGCGCTCCACATCCCCCATCGTGCGGCCTACTTTGTCACCCCGGAAGAGCTTCAGATAGTTTTCTCCGTGCTGCTCCAGGTATGAATATCCGTGAACTCCTTCCGGGCTTGCCAGCTTCGTGTACGGCGGGGCGTCCCCCCTTTTCTGTCCTTCTTGGCGCATATGGGCCACGGTATTGACGCCGCCGGGCATCTCGTGCATTTTTACGCCGCCGCTCTCGCCTTCCCAGTCCAGGTCCCACTCGCCGGGAAGATCGTATTCCTTCTGTTGCCCCGTGGGTACCTTCTTTCCTGTCTCGGGGTCCTTCTTGAGTACGTCCTTCGTCCCTTTCCTGGCGCCGTGTTCCGGGAATTCGCCGCCCGATTGGAGGTCGTCCAGGTCCGCGATGACTTCGCTCATACGCGTCCCCTCGCTCACCTTTACCTGGCTCACCTTCCCGTTCTCCGGATCGCGGACAACCTCCGCCGGGCTGTTGCGGTTCGCCTTGTCGGCGGACTTGATCCGCACCTCGTCCGCGAGTTCCCGGACGAAGGCGAGCGCCTCGCGGGGCTCGATGGTGACCGTGGTGCCGGGGACGACGATCTTCGGTGGGCTGGCCCATGCCCGGACGGTGAACTTCCGGGCGCCTTCGGCCGCCACCCGGGACAGCCGGTACCAGGCCCGCATCGCACTGAGGGTGGCGTCGCGTAGGCGGGGCGGCACTCCTTTACGCAGCATGGCCTTGAGGATCGGACGCATACGGGCGACGGCTTTGGCCAGCCGGTCGTCGTGCCGCTGGTCCTTCTTCTGCTTGTTCTGGTCCTTCTGATTCTTCTGCTGCCTCTGGCGGTCCTTCTTGTGGTCGCGCAGATTGTCGCGCTTCTTCTTGAAGACGTTGCGCAGCTTCGACGCGCTGTTCTTCAGCGCCTTGCCGACCTTGCTCTTCTTGAGCTTCCTGCCCAGTGTCTTCGCCGCGTTGCGCACCTTCTTCAGAGCGGACTTGACGGCCGACTTGGCCTGGCCGAGGGCCTTCCCCGCCAGGGACTTCGGCTTCTTGGGCCTGGTGGGCTTCGGGCCCTCGATCTCCTTTTTCTTCTTGGGGGTATCGGGCGTACTGTCCTTTTCCTTCGCGGGACTGTCCTTCGCGGGACCCTGGCTCTTGTTGTCGGGTGTCTTGTCCTTCGGCTTCGGCGGGGCCTTCGGGTTCGGGGAGGGTTTCGCCTTCGGCTTGGGCGCCACGGGGGGCCTGCGCACTGCCTGCGTGGCATTGCGGATCGCGCCCCGCGCCTTGTTGACCGCCGAGCCCGCCGCTTTCTTCGCGCCCCCGCCCGTCTTTTTCAGGCCCTTCATGATCTTCTCGGACATGGCTTTGAGACGTTTGCCGATGCCCTTCGTCGCCGACTCCAGGCGGATCATCAGGAAGTTGGCGATGAAGTCCAGCAGCGCCACGATCCCCGCCGCGACCGCCTCCGCGAACAGGCAGGCCGCCGGGCCCGCCTTCACCGCCTTCAAGTACGCCCAGAACTTGCTGAACGCGGCCAGGATCGAGCTGATGCTCTGCCAGGCGGCCATCAGACCCTGAACGATCGTCAGGATCGCCCCCGCCGCGGGGACGATCATGGAGACGACCTTCTCGATGACGATCGAGGCGATCATCATCGGCAGCGACGCGATGATCGCGTCCCACGCCATCTTCCCGATCTGCTTGAGCGAGACGCAGCCCTTCACGAGAACATCGATCACGGCCTTGCCCAGGCCCAGAATGCCTTCGACCTTGGTGTCGAACCACCGTTTGACGCCCGTCTTGATCGCGCCCCAGAGGTGATCGGTGATGCCCGCCTTCGCCGAACTGCCCGCCTTGCTGATCCAGCCGCCCGGGTCCGGCGCGATGTCGGCGATCAGCGCCGCGAACTTGCCCAGCGCGTCGATCGCCGCCTGCGCGAACTTGATCGCCCCGAGAATGACCGCCTGGTAGATCTTGATGACGGCCTTGATGCCCGACTCAAGGACGTCGAGGAGTTTGTTCAGTCCTGCGGCCAAGGCGTCCAGCAGCGCGTTGACAGCCGCTTTCAATCCGTCCGCCAGCGCGTTGACCGCGGCGATCGCCTTGTCGCGCATGCCTTCGATCGCCTTGCGGAACTTGTCGCGCAGTTCGGGGAAAGCCGCGAGCAGCACGTCCCCGATGGCGATCAGCGCGTCCGCCAGCACGTTGATCGCCTTGATGGCGAGATCACGTACGAAGTCGATGGCCTTGTTGGCCCACTCCTTGAACGTGTCGATGATGCCGTTGACGAGACTGCGCGCGGCATCGAAGACCTTCGTAACCGCATCAAGAATGGCGTTGAAGGCGCTCTTCACCTTGTCGGCGACCCAGCCGAAGAAGCCCCCCGAGGGCTTCTCCTCCTCCTTCTTCTTCTCGGCCTCCTTCTCCGCCTTTTCACGTTCCGTGTCGATCTGCTGGTTGTCCTTCTCCTTCCGGTCGCTGACCTCCTTGTCCTTGTCGTCGCGGCCCTTGACGATTTCCTTGTTCTTCTCCGTGTGCTCCTTCTCGGAATTCTTGTCCGCGTCCTCGATCTTCTTGTCCTGCTCACCGCGCCAGCTCTCCCGCTCGCGCTGAGCCTCTTCCGCCGCACGGCCGCGCTCGGCCGTCTGCTTCTCCGCGTTCTGACTGACCTCGCGGTCGACCTCGTTCTGCTTCTCCTGCTTGGCCTGCTGCTCGCCCTGCTGCTGTTCCTTCTCCTTGGCGACCAGATCCCCCTGCGCCTGGCCCCCCGCGCCCTGGATCTCGCTGCCGCGCTCCTGCTTGGCGACCGCTCCGACGCCCGGCTTCGGCGCGGACGCCCGCAGGGCGCCGCCGCCGCCCTTGCCGCCGGCGCGGCCCGTGGCCGTGCCGGTCAGCTGCTCCCGGGGCGCGTCGGGGAAGATCTGGTCCTCGCCCATCGGCTTGGCCGCGTCGTCGCGACCCGTGCTCTGGATCGTGGACTGTTTCTCCTTGAGCGCCTCCGCCTGATCGTCCGTGCGCTTGGGGTCGCTCTCTCCCTCAAGCTTGATCTTGGGGGCGGGGCCCACCGTCTTGTTCCGCAGTTCCGGGTCGACGGTCGGGACCGCGTCGGCCGCCGCGTCGACGTTCTTCGCCTGCTCGTCGGTCAGCTCCCCGGCCACGGGCGCCGGCGGCGGGGGAGTACTGTCCGTGGGCTTCGGGCCCTGCGCCTTCTCGCTGCCCTTGGCCTGCTGCTTCTCGACCCGCTCCGCGGGCCCCAGCTTCTCGACATGCCCCGTCACCTGCTCGGCGGGCGCGGCGGCCTCGGGCGGGCCCGACTGCGTACGCGGCGCACCCGAAGGGCGCTCCCGCTTCGGGGGGTTGGCGTCCAGCCGCTGCTGTTCCTCGCCGATCTTCTTGTCCGCAGCGGTGTCCACACCGGGCATCGCGGCCAGCGCCTGGTCCGGAGCCAGCTTGCTCACCGTGGAGACGGCGGCCTTCGGGTCCTGCCCCGATACGTCCGGCGGCTCCGCCTTCTCCTCCTCCTTGACCGCAGCGCCGCCACCGCCGCCACCGCCGCCACAGCTGCCGCCGCCCTCGTCTTTCTCCGCGGCGGGCTCCGGCGGGGCACAGCCGCCGCCGTCCTTCTCCAACGACGCCTCCGGCTGGGCCTGAGCGCCCTCCGGGGCGGGAGCGCCGAACTTGCCAGGGCTTTCGGCCTGTTCGCCGACAGGGCCGACCGCCGCCTGCGCCGCGGACGGCGCGGCGCCCGGGCCCGCCGCGGTGGTCGGCCCGGCCGGCTCGCTGCCGCCGACCGTGCCGCGAGGCGCCGCGCCGGGCCCGGACTCCTTGGGGATACGGCTCCTGGGCCCGGCGGCCTCCCGCTCGGACCTGGGCGGCTCGGCGTCGCGCCGGGCGGCGGGCGAGGGATTACGGTCCTCGACGGGCGCCTTCTGCGTCTGCGCGCCCGCGGGGCGCCTCGCCGCCGGGCCGGGTGACGACGCGTCCGGGCTCTTGTCCGGACTCGTACCGGCGCCCCCAGACGTGGCGGCCGAGGCGTCCGGCGCGGTGCCCTGCTCCTGTTGCGCGCGCTCCTTCAGCTCCTGCTGTTCGTCCTGCGCGTCCTTGGCGTCCGGCTTCTCCCCGCCGTCCGCGGACTGCTCGTCCTCGTCCTCCTCCCGCCTGGCGTCGTCGTCGGTGTGCCGTTCCTGCTGCTCGGCCTCCGGCTCCTGCTGTTCCTTCTCCGTGGTCTCCGGGTCGGGACCGACCTCCTGGTCCGTCGGCTTGTCCGGCTGGAGGTCCTTGGCGCTGCGGTCCTGGGCCTCCGCGGCCGGACCGCCCTCGGGCTTCGGCGCCTCCCCCTCGACGGGACCCTCGTCCTCGCCCGGAGCCTTCGCCTCCGGGACCGCGGAGTCGTCGTCCTCCTCCTGAGACTCCTTCTCGCGTTCCTGCTCGACCCGTTCGGCCTTGGTGGGCGGCGGTGCCGGGAAAGACGGCAGCGAGGGCTCCGCCCCACCCGGTCTCACCTCATCGGCGGTCGGTACGGACGACACGTCCAGGTCGGTGTCCGGCAGATAGTCCTCGGGCTTCAGTTCGGCCTCGCCCTTCGCCCCACCGCCCTTGGCCTTCTCGCCCGCCGCGCCGCCGATCTCGTTGTCCGCGCCCGCCTCAAGACCGAGCGGCTTCTCCTCCTCGCGCGGTTCGTCCCCGTCCTCGTCCTTCTCGTGCAGGCCGTGCTCGGACAGCGCGCTGTCCCGCTGCTCCGCCCGCTCGTCCACCTTCTCCGGACGTACGGGACCGGGCTGCCCCTTCGCCTTCGGGTCGAGGTTCTCCCGCTTCGACCCGTCGGCGGGCTTCTTCGCGTCGTCCTTGCGCTTGCGCTTGTCCGCTCCGGGCGCATTGGCCTGCTCGGGGTCCTGCTCCTCCCGGTCGCGCTGCGCCTTGCGCTCCTCCTTCGCCTCCTCGGCGCCCTCCTGCTGCCCCTGCGCCCGTTCGTCGGCGGCCTTGTCGACCCGCTGCCGGTCCTGGTCCTGCTTCTCCTCTTCCTGCTGCTGCTCCTGCCTGGCCTGCTCGCGGGACTGGGCGCGCTCGTCCTCCTGCTCCTTGCGCCGGCCGGCCTCCGCCTGCTCGGCCGACGCGTCCGACCGCGCCCGGCTCTGCTCGCTGCCGCGCTTCTCGTCGCGGGCCCTGGCCTCCCGCCGCTCCTCGCGGGCGTCGTCGGCCTGCTTGCCCTTCGCCCCCCGCTCACCCTCTTCCTTCTGCTTCCACTGGGTACGTTCGACCCCCAGCTCCTCGAAGAGGTCGATCTCCGGCTCCGGCACCCCGGCCGACTGGAGGTCCTCCACCGGCAGGACCTCCGCCGTCTCGGCGAGGTCGAGCAGCCGGTCGTACTCGTTCGAGAGCAGCCGCACCTCCAGCCGGTCCAGCACCGATTCCCGCAGCCGCGGCGACATCCGGGCGAGTTGGAGGCGTACCCGGTGGGAGAGGTCCGCCGGGTCGCCGCGCAGCGAACGCAGTACGCCGTTCGCCAGCCGGTCCACCAGCGTCGCCGGGTCCAGCTGTTCCATACGGTGGCGGTCCGCGTCGACCGTCGCGTACCGCAGCCAGCCGGGCGCCGACCGGTCCGGCTCCACCTGAGGGGCCTGCTCCCCGTCCCGTACGAGCGCTCGCGCCGCCGACTCGGCCTCGCGCTCCATCGCCTGCTGCGGCAGGCTCACCGCACCCAGCTCGCGGCCCGCGCGCAACGCGCCCAGACCGTCCGGACTCTGCACGGTGTGCAGCAGCTCATGGGCCAGCAGCCGCTGCCCGTCCGCCGTGCCCGGCCGGTAGGCGCCCTCGCGGAAGAAGATGTCCTGGCCGACCGCGACCGCGTCCGCGCCCAGCAGCTCCGTCAGCGCTCCCGCGTCCCGGTCGGTGTGCAGCCGCACCTGGCTGAAGTCGTGGCCGAGCTGCTCCTCCAGCTCCCGCCGTACGCTCAGGTCCAGCGGCTGCCCGGCCCCGCTGACGATGTCCTTCGGCTCCGGCGTACGGGACGTGGCCCGGTCCTTGCGCTTGCGCCGTTTCGCCTCCTGCGTGGAACGGGCGTCCTGCGACGCCGCGTGCGAACTCATGCCGACCCCCCTCGCGTCGGTCCCGCCGCTGGGGTGTCGACCTGGCCCCGCCCCGAAAGGCCCGCGTGCACGGCGCGCGCGAGTGCCTCGCCCAGCCGCCGCGGCGAGGCGGTGGCGGGCAGCGGCGGCAGCCCGGAGAGCGCGTCCATCGCCCGGCCGCCCTCCGCGGCCAGCGGGACACCCCGTTCCCGTACGAGCCGGGTCAGTTCAGCCTGGAAGGCGGCCGACACCCGCTCGGAATTTTCGGGATTCAGCCGCTCGAAACCGTCGAGCACCAGCTCACCGATGTCCACGCGCACCGTGCGCGGCCCCTCGTTCACACCCATCCGTGGACCTCCGAGGGCGTCAAGGAGCGGTCCAGCTTGAGATATTCGGTACGCGCCGCCTCCAGCATGTGCCGCATCTGGAGCCGGTCGCCCTCCTCCGCCGCGAGGAACGCGCCCGACAGCGCGATATTGCGGATGGACCCGCCCGCCACCGTCAGCCGGGCCAGCAGCTCCGGATCGACGCCCTTCATCGGAGCCCGCGCGGGCAGCACCCGCCGCCAGATCTCGGCGCGCTCGCTCTCACCGGGGAAGGGGAAGTCCACCACGAAGCGGATCCGGCGCATGAACGCCGTGTCCAGCGCCTGCTTCATATTGGTGGTCAGGACCGCCAGACCGCGGTACGCCTCCATCCGCATCAGCAGATAGCTGACCTCCAGGTTCGCGTATCTGTCATGGCTGTCCTTGACCTCGCTGCGCTTGCCGAACAGCGCGTCCGCCTCGTCGAACAGCAACAGCGCGCCACCGCGCTCGGCCGCGTCGAACACCTTGCGCAGGTTCTTCTCGGTCTCGCCGATGTACTTGCTGACCACCTGGGACAGATCCACGATGAACAGATCAAGCCCCAGCTCCCGCGCCATCACCTCGGCGGCGAGCGTCTTGCCCGTGCCGGAGCTGCCCGCGAACAGCGCGGTGACGCCCAGGCCCCGGCGCAGCGTCGCGGCGAAGCCCCACTCCTGATAGACCGTGGCCCGCTGCCGTACATGCGCGACGATCTCGCGCAACACGCGCAACTGCCGCTCCGGCAGCACCAGATCGCCCCAGGACGCCTGCGGCTCGATCCGCCGGCCCAGTTCGTCCATGCCCATCCGGGCCTCGGTGAGCCCGGCCCGCCAGGCCAGCCCGGTGGCGTCCAGCTCCTCCTCATGGGGCAGATCCCGTACGACTGTGGCACCGGCGGACCTGATCAGATGCGGCGGCAGCGAGAACTGCTCGACCAGATCCTTCAGGTCGTCGTCCGACACCTCCGGTACACCCGCGAAGGCGTCCGCCCACACGCCGTACTGCTCTTCGGCGTCGAGCACCGGCACGGTCACCCGCTCCCCGCGCGGACGGGCGGTCTGGCGCGGATCGAGACTGGAGACGACGAGCGGCACGGCCGCGCTCTCGATGAACGCGTCGGTCGCCGCGGCCTGTTCCCGGTCCAGCTCGCCGACCTCCACCAGGAGCGCCGCGGGCAGCAGAATCGCCTCACGCTGCCAGAGCCGCGCCAGCCGGTCGCGCTCGGCCGGGTCGGTGGGCAGGTCGTCGGCGGCCGTCGCGTACAGGCCGAGCCCCGAGCGGCGGGCGGCCACGGCGGCGATGTCCGCGCGGGAGCGCAGATCGCCGCCGACCAGCTCGACGCGGAGCGGGGCGTACGGGCCACCGCCGCCCGACCAGCCCGCGGCGACCTTGCTCGCGGCGAGGTCGTACGAGGCGGGCAGGGAGTCGGGAACGGTCGTACGGCGCAGCAGTCCGTGCAGCCGGGAGTCCAGATACGGCGAACCGACCAGGAAGTGCAGGATGCGCTCGTCGAGCCGGAGCCGGGAGGTGGTCAGCCGCGTCTTGTCGTCCAGCTCGATCAGCCGCCAGCGGCGGAGCGGGGCGACGGGAGTGAGCGCGCTCCAGTGCGGGTCGGCGAGCGCGGCGAGCGCGAGCGAGAACGTGGGATGGGCGCGGTCGGGGTCACCGCTCGCGGCGGCGCAGCGCCCGGCGGCGGTGGGGTCCAGCTCCGCGGCGGCGGCGAGCAGAACCACGTCGCGCTCGAAGGGGCTGAGCCCGAAGCAGGCGACGAGCGCGTCGAGGGTCGCGGGCCCGGGGGAGGGGCGGGGCGGGGCGGTGAGCTCCGGAGCACCCGAGCGGGTGCGCGGCCGATCGGGGTTGGGGACACCTTGCGGCGCGCGGTCCGGTCCGCTCGCCGGTGGGGGTCCGTGGTCGGGTCCGCCGGCTGGTGGGTGTGGCTGTGCGGTCTGTGAGGTGCCGGTGTCTGCGGGCTTGTTGGCTGGGGCGGCTGTATCGCCTTGGGGCGTGTGGTTCGGCCTGTTCGCCGGCGGGCGTGGCTCACTGGTGCCGTCGGTCGCGGCGACTGCGTCCCCGTGCGGCCCACAGTCGGGCCCGCTCGCTGGTGGGTGCGGCCGTCCGGCCCGGGAAGCGCCGGTGCCTGCGGGCCCGTCGGCCGGGGCCGTTGCGTCGCCTTGGTGCGGGGTTCCGGCCGGTCCTGCCGCCGTGGGGCGTCGGTCGTCGCCACCGGACGACGGCTGCGCCCGGCGCGCGTGGGCGTCGATGCGGGCGAGGACCGAGCGTACGGCCGCGGCCAGCGCCCTGCCGTCCGCACCGGCGGTCTCCTCGTGCGTGGCCATGTCCTCACCCGCCCCCGTCTCGCGCACCGTGCCTCAGCTCTCCTTGCGGGTGCGGGCGGGCGCGGTCCGCTTGGCCGGGGCCTTCGCCGCAGCCTTCGCCGGACTCTTCGCGGTCACCGCGCGCTTCTTCGCGGGCGCGGCGGGCGCGGCGGGCTCGATCTCCGTCTGCGGCTCCGCCACCGGCGCCCCGGGCGCGCCGAACGGCAGGACCCGTACCGTCCGCTCCTGCACCGGCTTCGCCGGGACCGGCCGCTCGCGGCCCTCGATCAGGACCAGCGACGCCTGGTACGCCACGGACAGCGCGTACGGCGTCTGGTGGAGCATCCCCCAGAGCTTGGACGTCTCGTCGATATCCATCACCGTCGGCGTGAAGCGCACCTTCTGCGGCGACGCGGCCAGATCGCTGCCCCGCAGATACGGACGTTCGGCCGCGAGCTCGATCAACTCCGTCGGCAGCTCGGGGATTTCGTGCAGCGTGCGGATCACGCACCCGATGAGCCGCTGCCCGACCAGCTCCGCCTCCTCCCCGTACGCGCTGATCAGATAGTGCAGATCCAGCGCGGCTGCGGGGCGCTTGAGCAGCGTGCCGTCCGAGGCGCGCGTCGGCAGGTCGTTGTGGCGCATCGAGGCGTTCGGTGTGACCTGGTAGAGGAAGACGTTGATGGTCGGGTCGGTCGGCGGCTCGGCCGGTGGCTTACGGGTTTCCACCTTGACCGCGATGTCCATCTCGGGCCCGAGGTTGTTCGCGATCAGGAAAGCCAGAGCCTGGGTGACCGTCGCGAGGGCGAGTGCGTTGCTCATGGCGTCAGTCCCTCTTCTCGCCGCGCGACAGGTAGTCGTCCAGGGTCAGCGCGGGCGCGCGCCGCGCCGGCGCGGTGTCGGCGGCGGCGGGACGGCCCGCGCCGGGTGGCGGTGCCGCGCTCACTTCCAGTCGGCCGATCTGTACGTGTACGACGCGCTCCGCGGGCCGGGGCGCGCGCCGCCCCACCGAGCTCAGGGCCGCCCCCCGGGCGGTGGCGGCGTCCGCGCCCCGGGGCCGTGCCGGTGCGGCGACGGCCGGGGGTGCGGGCTCCGCGGCGCGCATCGCGGGCGCGGGGACGGCCCGCGCCGCGTCGGAGGCGGCGGGCGCGGGGGAGCGCCGCGCAGGACGCGGGCGGCCGGCGGCTGCCGGGTGTTCCACGTCGGACGATGCCGCAGCCGAGGGCGGCAGGGGTTCCGTACGGCGCACGGCCCCGTCGCCGGACCGCTCGGGCGCTCCGGCCGGTGGCGCCTCGGTGCGTACGACCGTGTGCCGGTCCGTCCGTACCTCGCGCTCGTAGCGGACGGGCTCGGCGGCCGGTGCGAAGGCAGGCCCCGACACGGACGGCACAAGGGCGGCGGGCTCGTCGGGCTCAGGCGGGCCGGTCCGCACCGCCTCGACCCGCTCGAACGGGCCGGGCAGCCGCGGCCGGACCCGTACCGCGCCATCGGCTGTCACCGGCACCGGCGTGTACCGGGCGAGCAGCCGGTCGAAGTAGTCAGGGTCAGGCATCCGCGCACAGCTCCAGGTAGTAGCGACGCCGCAGCGGGCTGAGCGCCAGAATCTCCGGCTCGCTCCACCCGTAGGCGGTGGCGAGCAGATGGACATCGAGCATCAAGTCCCGTGCCCAGGTGTCGAGTTCGGTCCACAGATAGGACGTGATGTCCAGCTCGGCCACGGTGGCCTCTCCGCACTCGGGGCAGCCGACGTTCAGCGTCACATCGGCTGCGGGGTCCGCCTCGGCCGCCGTCTCGGCGAGCCGCTGCCGCACCCGCTCCGGCAGCAGGGACGCCAGCCGCTCCGCCGGAACGGCCTGTCCGCCCCGTACGGCCGAAACCGTGCAGCGGGCGAAGAGCAGTCGACGGGCCTCGTCCGGATCGAGCGCCGTGTCGGCCGCCGCACCGACCGCCGCGAGGTCGGCGACGGTGGGGAGCCGGAACTCGACCACCCACTCGCCCTCCGCCACGCGAAGCGTCTCCGGTGTCCCCTCCGGTGTCCCCTCCGGTGTCCCGTCTGGTGTTTCCGCCCGGTCGCCCAGCCGCGTCGCGTCGAGGTCGAACTCCATGGCCTCACCGCACGACGCGCACTCGGCGCGTACCTGCATGCGCTCGCCGAACAGCGCCCGGCGCAGCGCGAACAGGTCCGCCTCCCGCGCGCCGACCGGCATGGACAGCAACTCCTCGGCGCCCGCGGCCGGGCGGGCCGCCCGGTGCAGCAGCAGGGACCTCCCCGCGTCGTGCTGTGCCAGCCCGGCCTCCCAGGTGGCGAGCAGCTCGGCGGGCCCCGTCGGCGTCATCGCTCATACCTCCGGCGTGCTCAGGCCGGGTGGGTGAACGAGGGCTCGACCGGCTCCTCCACCTCGTAGTCCCGCTCCCAGCCCTCGCATTCGAGCTTGACGCTCTGGATGGCGACCGCGTTGGCGTTGGCGTCCAGCTCACCGAGGACCTGGTACTCGCTCACCCAGGCGCGGTACAGCTTGTGCGAGACGGCCACCTGCCCGGCCTCGTTGAGGACCTGGATGATGATGTCCTTACGGAAGTCCCGCAGCGAGACCTCCGCGCCGAGCCCCGCGCCGACCTGCCACACCTTGTTGGCCCAGCGGTCGAACTCCGGATCGTGGGTGACGCCGCGTTCGAGCGTGACGCCCTCGAACTCGGAGCGGCCCGGCGACTTGCGCGGCGTGCTCGGGTCACCGCCGTGGCGGTGCTTGACCACCTCGGTAGTGCGCTTGAGAGGACTGATCTTGCTGATGCCCGCGACCGTTCGACCGTCCCACAGGACAAGGAACTTGAAATTCTTGTAGGGGTCAAAGCGATGGGCGTTTACTTGGAACTCAGCCATCGGTTTCCTTCGTGTTCCTTTACCTGGCCTACTTACCTGGCGTACTTATGAGAGGTCGAACTGTCCGGCGATCTGCTGGATCTTCACGATCACGAACTCCGCGGGCTTGACCGGCGCGATGCCGATCACGACATTGACCACTCCCGCCTCGATGTCGGCTTCGGTCGTGGTGTCCTTGTCGCACTTCACGAAGTACGCCTCACGCGGCGTGCCGCCCTTGAACGCGCCCTGCCGGAACAGGTCATTGAGATACGCCGATGCCTTCAGCCGGATCTGCTGCCACAGCTGCTCGGCGTTCGGCTCGAAAACGACCCACTGCAGACCGCGGTAGAGGCTCTCCTCGATATGCAGCGCGAGCCGCCGCACCGGCACGTATTTCCACTCGCTGTCGAGCGCGTCCGCGCCTTCGAGTGTGCGCGCACCCCATACCAGCGGACCGACCACCGGGAAGGTGCGCAGACAGTTCACGCCCAGCGGGTTGAGCAGACTGGTCTCCCGGTCGGTGAGTTTGACCGTCAGCGACCGCACACCGGCGAGCCGCGCCTCGGTCCCGGCGGGCGCTTTCCACACGCCGCGCTCGCCGTCCGTACGGGCGATGACGCCGGCGACGGCGCCCGAGGGCGGGAAGGCCCGCAGTCGCCCGGTCAGCGGGTCGGTCAGCTGAAGGTGCGGGTAGTAAAGACCGGCGTGATTGCTGCGTACGGGGTCGAACGCGCCGATCCCGGCCCGTGCGGCGTCCACGCTGCCCCAGACGGAGGGCGAGTCGACGAGCAGGAAGATCCGCCGCTCGCGACAGAGCTGCTCGGCCGCGGACAGCACGGTGACCATGTCCTCGGTCGATTCGTACGCCGAAAGCTCCGGCAGGGCCAGCAGGTTGACGTCGTCCACATCCCGCAGCGCCTGTACGCCGGTCTTGCCCGCCTCGCTGCCGATGAGGTCGCGCGGTCCGGGCGGGTCACCGTCCTTGCCGCCCGCCAGCGGGAAGACGGGCGGGTTGACCGACCCCTCAAGGCCCAGGTCGTTGGCGCACTCGCCGATGAAGCGGACCACGTCGTCGGGGTCGACGGACCCGGCGACGACCTGGACGCGGCGGCCGAAGGCGGTGACCTCGGCGCCCGCGTAGGCGTGCTTGCCCGGCGCGTCGGGCAGCGCGCGCAGCTTGCGCTCCAGCAGCAGGGCGAGCTCGGTGACCTGGACGGGGGGCTCGCCGTCGTGGTCGGGCTCGTAGAGCGTGAACTCCCGCTCCACGTCGCCGATCTTGACCTTCAGCTCGACGTTCAGGTCGGGAAGCTGGGCGGCGAAGGGCTTGGAGACCGTGCCGGACGGGTCGGGCCGGTCCTCAGCCAGGGCCTTCACGCGTACGAGGGAGGAGCCCGCGTTGACGACGGTCTCCACGAAGCGGCCGTGGCCCGCGTGCGTCGACAGGCCCGTGAAGGACTCGCGGGCGCCGCCGCGCGCGTCGAGGATCTGGAGGTTGAAGGTCTTGTCGGGGGCCGGGGTGTCGTGGTCGACGGCCACCCGCAGGCCCGAGCCCCAGACGCCCGGCTCCTTGGCGTGCACTTCGAGGACCGGGCACTCGCTGTGCCCCTCGGTGGACTGGAGTGTGACGCGGGCTTCCTCACCGGTGCCTGCCTTGGCCACGCGGACGATGACCGCGACGGTGCCGCCGTTGCCGAAGAACTGGTGCACCGCGTAGCCGACGGCGCTCTGCGAGGTGAGCCCGCCGAAGCGGCGCTCGAAGTCGGCGAAGCTGGTGACTCGCACGGGTTGATTGAGCGGACCCCGGCGGGTGTGCCCCACGAAAGCGGTCACCGAAGTGGTGACCGAGGCGATGGTTCGGACGCTGCTGGGAAGCTCTTCGATGTAAACGCCGGGATAGCCCATGTGCGTCGGCATTCCCCCTCCATTCCCTTCGCGCACCAAGAGATGAGGAGGAGAGGTGAAGGAACTCTGCGCATGCGTGCAGGCTGCTTGCGCGCTCCTTGCCGTATTCCCCCGTTGCATACCCCGTGCGATATCGGTCTCGCAGGACCGTCGGCCTGCGCCTGTACCTGAGGCCCCCGGTGCACGAGTGCCTCTATTGATGCATGAGTGCCTGGTTGCAGTCTGGTTCGCGGCCGAAGGCATGGTCAAGATGTCAATTCAGTCATCCGACGATCTTCCCCTGTGGAGATATCCGGTGGTGATATCGCGTGGTCACAGCGGTATCACCGATCGGATATGAAGGGGAATTCACCGTGGCTTCACCGAAAGCAGCCGGCCAGGGAAAGAATCAAGCCGATCGTGAGCTATTCCGGCGCGTCGCCTTGTGTTGATCGTGTTCAGGTTCGAACCAGCCGCCGCCGCCCGGTTGCTCGCTCGCGGGTTCGAAGGGTGACTCCAGTGGGCGCGTACGGGCGTCCGGGTCGATCCAGGTGACGGGCAGCGGATCGAGGAACCGCTCGGCGTGGGAGACGTATCCGCGCTGCTTCACCGACGGCGGCAGCGGATCGCGGATGAGCGAGCCGGGCGGCAGCCCGCGTTCGTGGAGCAGCTCGGCCGTCTCCTGTACGAACATCGCCGGTCCGCACAGATAGACGGACTCCTCAGGCCAGTCCCGGCGCGAACTCAAATGGTCGTGCAGCCGCTCCGCCGCCCTCACCTTGCCCTCGCCCCGCTCCTGGTACCACCAGTAGGCGCTGAGGCAGGGCTGCGCCCGCAGGAGTTCGACGAGCGAGTTCGCGTCGTAGAAATGGGCCTCGCCGCGTGCCACGACGTCGATACGGATGCGGGGCGCGGGCCTGCGCGCGAGTAATTCGCCGAGGACGGCCTTGACCGGGGCCCAACCCGTCCCGGCGGCGATCAGCGTGACGGCGGGGGTGCCGGGCGGCGGGGCGAGCGCGGAACCCGAGGCCGGGCCCAGCCGCAGGACCTGGCCGGGCGATGTGCCGTCACACAGCACCGTGGAGAGCAACCCGTCCGCGACCCGGCCGATATGGAATTCGAGTACGCCGCCACGGCCCGGGCGGGCGGCCACGGAGTAGGGCCGCCACACACCCGGTAGGCCGGGGTGCTCGATCGTGGCGTACTGGCCGGGCAGAGAGGGGAAGCCGGCGGACGGGAGGACGTGGATGACGGCCGTGTGGCCGCCGTGCAGCCGGTGCGAGAGGACTGTGGCGTCCCACCACGCGGGCTCGTCCGCGAGGACGGAGCTGTGTGCCCCGCCGGTCATGGCCGCCGCCATGACTCCGTACACGCGCAGCCATGCCTCCTCGGTCCGGTCGTCCCAGGAGCGCGCGCTGTGGTGGCGGATGGCGGCCACCAGGCTCTCGCCCACCGCGGCGTAGTCGGCGTCGCGGATGCCGAACTTGCGGTGGTCCCGGCCGAGCCGGGCGAGCCGGGCGGGGAGCCCGGGGTGGCCGAGCTGGTCCACGAACTGCACCAGCGCGGTGAACAGCCGTTCGTACTGGTCGTCCATCACCGCGGGGAAGAGCGGGCGCAGCCGCGGATGGTGGCTGAACAGGTGCGCGTAGAAGTAGCGGACGACGTGACCGGCGCGCCGTCCGACCCGTGCCAGGCTCGCTGTGACAACGGTTATGTCGCTTGTGTCGCTGTCCATCAAGTCCCCCGCGCGCCCTTGTGGTGCACCGGCCTGCCGCGCAGGGGGGAGCGGCGGGGCTGCGCGCAAGGTGAACGCGTGTCACAGTGCTGAGGGAGCGCACCGTACCAACTGGTGTGCGGGGTTGAGCTGTTGTGTGCGGAAGTTTGTTTTACGGCTTGCGTGCCGGAGACCTTAAAGGCCCTGCCAGGCGGGCTTGGCCGCGTACGTGGCGCGGAAGTAGTCGGCGAGCTTGAGGCGGGAGGCCGCCGCCTCGTCCACGACCACGGTGGCGTGCGGGTGGAGCTGCAGGGCGGAGGCGGGCACCAGCGCGGACAGCGGGCCCTCGACGGCGAGCGCGACCGCGTCGGCCTTGGCCTCGCCGGTGGCGAGCAGGACGAGGTGGCGGGCCTCCAGGATGGTGCCGATGCCCTGGGTGATGACGTGGTGCGGCACCTCGTCGATACCGTTGAAGAACCGGGCATTGTCCTGCCGGGTCCGCCGGGTCAGGGTTTTGATCCGGGTCCGCGAGGCGAGCGAGGAGCAGGGCTCGTTGAAACCTATGTGCCCGTCGGTGCCGATGCCCAGCAGCTGGAGGTCGACGCCGCCCGCTTCGGTGAGTGCGCGGTCGTAGGCGAGGCAGGCGGCGGCGATGTCCTCCGCGGTGCCGTCGGGGCCCATGAAGGAGGCGTCGGTCAGGCCGAGGGGTTCGAGGACCTCGCGCAGGACCACCGAGCGGTACGACTCGGGGTGGCCGGACGGCAGGCCGACGTACTCGTCCAGCTGGCAGACGCGGGCGCGGGACGCGTCCACTTCCGAGGCGCGCGCCTTGGCCGCGAGGGCGTGGTAGACGGGCAGCGGGGTCGAGCCTGTGGAGACGCCGAGGAGCGCGTCGGGCTTGCGTCGCAGCAGGTCGGCCACTGCTTCGGCGATGAGCTCGCCGCCGGCGGAGGAGTCCGGAACGATGACAACTTCCACGAAGATCCCTGTTCCCTGTCTCTGGCAGCGCCCATCCGAAGGCGCAAGTGGTGTAGACCAATCTACCGGGTGAGTGGCGGTGCTGTCAGAGGGGTTCAGAAGAGTTCAGAAGAGAGGGAGCTGGCCCGGAAAGTCGGATACGACGGCGCCGTCGAGCGTGGGCTGCAGCGCCGGGTCGTGGCGCGCGTACCGGCCCGCGACAACGGCGATTTCGCGGCGGCAGACGGGGCAGAGACGGCGGGGAGCGGACATGGGCCCAGTCTGCCAGGCGATCAGTGGTGAGCGTTCCCCGGTCATCGCTCCCCGGTCGGCGCAGCCCGGTCAGCGCTCTCCGGTCAGGCGGGCGAAGGTCACCACGTTTCCGTCGTACCCGGTCTTCTTCGTGTAGCCGCCGCCACAGGTGATCACCCGCAGTTCGGGGACCGGGCCGTCCGCGTACACCCGGCGCGCGGGGAAGTCGCGCTTGGCGAACAGCTCGACGCCGTAGACGGTGAACACCGCCGTACGGCCGTCCGCGCGCGGGATCTCGATGCGGCTGCCGCGCTTGACGGCGCCGAGCCCGTAGAAAACGGCCGGACCTGCGGTGTTGTCGACGTGGCCGACGATGACGGACGTGCCGCGCTCGCCCGGGGTGACCCCGCCCCGGTACCAGCCGGCGAGGTTGCCGCGGGTCAGCGGCGGGGCCTGAATCCAGCCGTCGGTGTCGAGGCCGACCTCGGTCAGAGGGGCGTCGACCGTGAGCGAAGGGATGGTGATCCGCCGGGGCGAGGACGGGGGCAGCGGGGCGGGCGCGGGCGGTTGGGGGGCGGTCGTGGCGTGCCGGGCGGCGAGGGCGGGGGCGGGCCGGGGCGGGCCGTCGGTGGAGTCGGCGGAGCCGGCGGATCCATTGCGCAGGAGGAACAGCCCGAGAAGAAGGACGCAGGCGAGGGTGAACCAGGCACCGCGCCTGTCGGACGTAGGCATGGGGCCGGGTCTCCGTCAGCCGCCGGCGTTGGCGTGCGTGCGGTGGCGCAGGAGAAGGACGACGGCACCGCCGAGCGCGCCCGCGACGAGTACGGAACCGGCGGCGAGCTGCGCCGGACTCAGCTCGGCGAGGCTGCCGCCGGCGCCTGCCTTGACGCCGCCGCCGGGCTTTGTCATGCCTGTCGTCGGACCTGTCACGGTGTGTGAGCCGGAGTCGGGTACGAGCCCGGGCTGGGGCGGGGGCTCCGGCTTGAACTCGGCCTCGGGTTTGGATTCGGGCTCGGATGCGGTGACGGGTCCTGAGTCGAGCTTGGAGCCGGGTACGTCGGGTACGTCGGGTACGGACTCGAGCGCGGGCTCGGATGCTGGCCCGGGTGCGGTCTCCGGCTCTTGCTCCGACTCGGATCCGGATACGGCTCCGGCGCTGGGCTCGGACTTGGAGCCGCCCGTGATGGCGAGGGCGCTGGTGCCCTTCTCACCCGCGCAGTCGAAAGTGACCTGGTGCTCCGCGCCCGGCTTGGCGTCCTCGGAGACCCGCGCCGTGGCGGGGCGGCCCGCGGAGAGGGTGACGGTGTCGAAAACATCCGAGGAGGCCGTCGCGGCCGTGGCCTCGCACTCGGTGGCGCTGAGGGTCACGGTGCCGCCGGGTGCGACCGTCGTGGGAGTGACGGTGAAACCGAAAGGCGTGACGGTGTTCCCCTCATCGGCGGCGAGGGCGGCCGGGGCGCCGAAGGTCAGCGCGGCGGTGCCGATCAGGGCGAGGGAGGCGACACTTGTCGCACGCATGGTCAGTACTCCGAGTTCCCGAGGCGCAGTCGCGGAGGAATACCGCGAAACGCGAGGAGTGCACCTCGCTGGAGTTGACGCTATGAGGGTCGATGGGCGTGTCGCATGCGGCGCGGGCGGCGGGAGCTCGGCGTGTCGCCACCCTGTGCCGCCGTGTCACGCGGGGTCGTGCCAGGTCACGCGGTATGGCCGGGCGCCCGGCCGATCCGTCGCGCAGGCAACGCCGAAGGGGTGACGGTGTCACCCCGGTTGCTCTGGTTGCCTTGCTTGCCGCGGGTGCCGGGGCTCAGTCCTCCGGGCTGAGCAGACCGCGCTCGTACGCCTTCGCCAGCCGCTGCGGCACCTGGTACACGGAGCCGTCGATCGTGACGGGGACGAGCTGCGGGGTAGTGGCCTTCCACTGGGCGCGGCGGTGGCGGGTGTTGCTGCGGGACATCTTGCGCTTGGGCACGGCCATGGGACCGGGAGCCTCCTCGGTAGGGGTGGGTACGAAGAGGAGGCTATATGAACATGGTTACCATTAACAATTGACGCAGCCTGGCGGTCCACTCCGGCGTCAGACTTTGCGGTAGTCGTACGCCTCCGATGCCGCCGCCTGGACCTCGTCCAGTCCGCCGCCCGCCGAGGCGGTCACCACCGCGGCCACCGCGCCCTCCACGAACGGCGCGTCCACCAGCCGCGCCCCGTCGGGGAGTTCGTCGCCCTCGGCCAGCAGCGCCTTGACCGTGAGCACGGCACTGCCCAGATCGACGAGTACGGCCACCCCGGCGCCCCTGTCGACCGAGGCGGCGGCGGCCGTGATCAGCTCCGAACTGGTGCCGAGGCCACCGTCGGGAGTGCCGCCCGCCGGGGCGACAGGCGCGGTCACGCCGCCGCCTGCGAGGGCCTTGGCGAGCTCGGCGACGGCCGAGGCCACCTCCTTGCTGTGCGAGACCAGCACGATCCCGACCAGCTTGTTTTCCGCGCTCATCCCGCCGTTCCCGCCGCCGCCGCGGTTTCGGCGAGTGCCGCGATCAGCAGCGCGGAGGAGGTCGCGCCCGGATCCTGGTGCCCGATGCTGCGCTCACCCAGATAGCTGGCCCTGCCCTTGCGCGCCTGCAACGGCACGGTCGCCAGCGCGCCCCGCTCGGCCGCCTCGCGAGCCGCCTCACACGCCGCCGCGAACGGTGCGGTGGCGGAGCCGAGCGCCTCGACCGCCGGCTCCAGCGCGTCCAGCATCGTCTTGTCCCCGGCGGCGGCGCCGCCGAGCTGCGCCACCGCGGTCACGCCCGCGCGCAGCGCCTCCGCGAAGGTCTCGGGCGTGACCTCGCCGTCCTCGCCGAGGGCTTTGCCTGTACGCCGCAGCAGCGTCCCGTACAGCGGGCCGGACGCGCCGCCCACCGTCGAGATCAACTGCCGTCCCGCCAGGATGAGTACGGCCCCGGGCGTCCCCGGCGACTCTTTCTCCAAGACCGCCGTCACCGCCGCGAACCCCCGCTGGAGGTTGCTGCCGTGGTCGGCATCCCCGATCGCCGCGTCCAGCTCGGTGAGGCGGTCGGCCGAGCGGTCCACACTGACCGCCGCGGTGGTCAGCCAGCGGCGGAAGAAGTCGGCGTCGAGCACATGAACTCCCTGTGGTGGGTGGTGGTGCCGTGACGGTCCAGGTCCAGCCCAGGCGAGGCCCGGTTCCAGGGCCGGCCTCAGCGACCCCAGCGGAGCGCGGCGGTCTGCACCGGCGCGTCCCACAGCCGCAACAACTCCTCATCGGCCTGGCACAGCGTCACCGAGCAGCCCGCCATGTCCAGCGAGGTCACATAGTTCCCGACGAGGGTACGGGCCACGGCCACCCCGCGCTCGGCGAGCACCCGATGCACCTCGGCGTTGAATCCGTACAGTTCCAGCAGTGGAGTCGCCCCCATGCCATTGACGAGTACGAGCACCGGGCCCGTGGGCGACAGGTCCTCCAGCACCACGTTGACCGTGTAGTCCGCGATCTCCCGCGATGTCATCATCGCCCGCCGCTCGCGCCCGGGCTCGCCGTGAATGCCGATGCCCAGCTCCAGTTCGCCGGGCGGAAGGTCGAAGGTCGGCGTGCCCTTCGCGGGTGTGGTGACGGCGCTCAGAGCGACACCGAAACTCCGGGAGCTCTCGTTCACCTGCCGGGCGATCGCCTCGACGCGTTCCAGCGGGGCGCCCTCCTCGGCCGCCGCGCCCGCGATCTTCTCCACGAACAGGGTCGCGCCGGTGCCGCGCCGGCCCGCCGTATAGAGGCTGTCGGTCACCGCGACATCGTCATTGACCAGGACCTTGGCGAGCCGGACCCCCTCGTCCTCGGCGAGCTCGGCGGCCATGTCGAAGTTGAGGACGTCGCCCGTGTAGTTCTTCACGATGAACAGCACGCCCTCGCCGCTGTCGACGGCGGTGGCAGCCCGCGTCATCTGGTCGGGGACGGGGCTGGTGAACACCTCGCCGGGGCAGGCGGCGGCGAGCATTCCGGGCCCGACGAACCCGCCGTGCATCGGCTCGTGCCCCGACCCGCCACCCGAGACCAGCGCCACTTTCCCGGCGACGGGCGCGTCACGCCGTACGATCACGCGGTTCTCGACATCCACGGCCAACTCGGGGTGCGCGGCGGCCATGCCGCGGAGCGCGTCCGCGACGACGGTCTCCGGTACGTTGATGAGCATCCTCAACGGTTCCTCCTGGGAAGCGGACCCTGCGGTCTATGGCGGCGTTCGGCGGCGTCTGACGGTGTCTGACGGTGTCCGGCGGGGCTGATACTGAGGAGCAATCCGATCCTGTCGTTGCTGGTGGCTCCGATGTCCAGTATCGAAGAGACACGCGCGATCGGGAAGCGACGCGTCGATCGGAGTGCCTTCGGTGTCGGCGCGGCACTGGTCTCCGAGGGGGACGAGTCCGGTGGTGCGGCCCGGGGGCGTCGGCCCGCGCGGGGGATTTGAGGTGACGGAGAGCGAGTGAAGGACGGAATAGTCTGGATCGCGGACGCATACGAGACGTACTGCCTGACGTGCGTACGCGGAGTCACCGGAACGGAACTGGTGACAGCCCTTGGCGGCGACCCTGCCCACGTCATCGACGCGGCGGCGGAGACCGACCTCCTCAGACTCGAGGACGACTGGGGTGGGGCCGCTCGCTTCGGCGAGGACAGCTCGTGGGCATGGGTGCTGGAGCGCTGGAGCGCAACCGGCCTGGACCGGCCGCGGCTGCTGGCACTGTCCTCGGGGACGGACGCCCTCGTCGTCCTGGAGCCCGGAGCTTCACCGCGGTGGTTCGTGCACGCCCGCGACGGGCGGACAGCCGCCGACTTCGAGCCGGGGGTCGAGCCCGACCAGTGGGCCGGACACGCCCGCGAGCCGATGGTGACCGCGCTCCGGGAGGCCGGAGCGCTGCGGCCTGACGGCACGGCGGTGGAGGACTGCGACGTACAGCGGTCTCTCCTGCGGGCGGTGGAGATCGCCTTCGGAGTCTCGCTGCCCCGCAACGCACTTCTCCACGGGGCCACTGCGGCCGTGCCGCTCGGCCACCCCTAGCCGGTCCGGCGTAACCCTCGTACGAGTTGACCCCGAACCGGGCCGGTGGTGCGGCGGCGACCAGGCGCCTTCATGTGTCTTCATGCCGGCGATCGCCTGCCGAGCAGCCTTGCTCGCGCGGTGCGCCGGGCGCAAGCTTAATAACATGGGTTCTTTGGACGGCCCTACGCTCATCACCTCCGTGCAGCGAGCCTTCCGCTTGATGGAAGCCGTAGGGGCACACGAGGGCGGCGCCCCGGCGAAGCAGCTGGCACGCGAGGCAGGGCTGCCCCTGGCCACCACCTATCACCTGCTGCGGACGCTGACCCACGACGGATACCTGCGGAAGCTGGACGACGGCGGGTTCGTGATCGGCGACAAGCTCCACCTGCTGCATGCCGGAAGCCGCGGGCAGGCGCTGCTCACCCGTATCCGTCCCACGCTCGCCGCTCTGCGGGACGAACTGTCCGCCGCCGCCTACCTGACCTTCTACGAGGACGGCGAAATCCGGGTCGCCGAGATCATCGACGGCCCCCGGGCACCACGCGTCGACCTCTGGGTGGGGTTCGAGGACGCCGGGCACGCCACCGCGCTGGGCAAGTGCGTGCTGCGCGAGCTGGACGACGAGTCCCGGAACGACTACCTCTCCCGGCACTCCCTTGCCGACCTGACACCCCGCACCATCACCCGCCGCTCCGAACTGCTCCGGCAGCTCGACGCGTCACACCCCGCGCCTGGCATCACGGACCTGGAGGAGTACTCCCTCGGTACGGTCTGCGTCGCGGTGCCCGTGTACAGCGGGGACAGGCTCGGCTCGCTCGGCGTCTCTCTCCCGGCAGACCGGCTCTCCCGCATCGACGAGGTCCGGGCCCGGCTGGTGCCGACAGCGAGCCGCGTGACCAGGGGCCTTTCGCTCACTATCTGAAAATCGTGTCCTTGCGGCCCTTGCCCGGTTACCTGTTCCCTGGGTAGGGACGAAACGGACATTCAGGCGTACGCGTCGTGAGCGGGAAAGAGTTGCGGAACAGGATATGTGCCACGCCCGGGATCATCAGCGCGACCATCGGCCGACGTGGCAGCCCGACAAGGGTTTCACCAAGCGCCGGTCCGGTTCTGGGTCCCGCGCCGCTGCGCACCTCGCCCCCGGCGTGCCCATACTGCTCATCTGTGCCGTAGCGCTGGTCGCCTTCATCAGCGGAGCCTCCGCGAGCTGGTTGCCGCTGCTCGCGGTCGGACCCGCGCTCGCCGCCGCCACCAGCAGGCCCTGGGGAGTCCTCCGCATCGGCTTCCTCGCCGCGGCGCTGGGAGCCGTGCTCGGGGCCCGGGGCGGTGCGCCGGGTCACGAGCAGTCGATCGCGCTGTCGGCGCTGGTGGCCGTCACCCTGGCGAGCGGCCTGGCCAGCGCGTTGCGTGACCGCCGCGAACGCGTACTGGCGGACGTCCGCTCGGTCGCAGAGGCCGCCCAGCACGCTCTCCTCGAGCCGGTGCCCCCGACGGTCGGCCAGTTCCAGGTGGCCGTCCGCTACAGCGCGGCCGCGGCGGAGGCCCGGATCGGCGGGGACCTCTACGCGCTGGTGCCCACTCCGTACGGGGTCAGGCTGATCGTCGGCGATGTGCGCGGCAAGGGGCTGCCCGCGGTGGGCACCGCCGCTCTGGTGGTCGGTGTCTTCCGCGAGGCCGCGTACGACGAGCCGGACCTTCTCGACGTCGTCGGCAGGATCGAGCGGAGCCTGGCGCGCAACCTGGGGCCCGACGACTTCGTCACGGCCGTGGTCGCCGGGTGCTCCGGGCCCGGGCGCATGGAGATCGTCAACTGCGGACACGCCCCGCCGCTGATGGTCCGCGATGGCGAGATCCTGGCCGTCGAGCCGACCCATCCGGCCCCGCCACTCGGGTTGCATGCCCTCACCGGCGAGGCCCCGACTCTCCAGATACTGTCCTTCGCCGACGGCGACCAGCTGCTCCTGTACACCGACGGTGTCACCGAGGCCCGCAACCACGGCCGTGAGTTCTACCCGCTCGCCGAGCGGATGGCGCGGCACGTGTCGGACCAGCCGTCCCATACCCTCGACGCGCTCCACGACGACCTGCTGGCGCATGTCGGCGGCCGGCTCGACGACGACGCGGCGCTGCTCCTGCTCCGGAAACCAGCGGTAGTCGGCTCGGCTTCCGGCCCTGAGGCCCCGGCCGCCCTCGCTGAGACGGCCGCTCGACCGGCACACTGAGTAGAGCGTTCGTTCTAGAGCTGTCACCTTGTGCAACGGCACGGCACGGCATCTCGCGCGGATGCCCTGGTGGCCCGCGGCGCGGTGCTCGCGCCGCATAGCCGCACCTACCCGCGTGCCGCCGGGGCGGCCGAGCAAGCCTCATCCGCGTTGCCGGGCCCTTCGAGGAAGGGCCCGGCAAAGATTGAGTCTGGTGCCACGCGGTGAGGTCACCGTGTCACCCTCGTCGGCTTGCCACCCCGCATCAACCGCGACCCTCTCGACGTCGCGCTGGAGGCGGACGATGTCGAGAGGGTCGCGGACTGAGGACGTCCAGGCCGGCCGGCGCGGGCCGGCCTGGACGTCGTGATCAGACGAGGTCGAACCGGTCGAGGTTCATCACCTTGTCCCACGCCGCGACGAAGTCGTTCACGAACTTCTCCTTCGCGTCATCGCTCGCGTAGACCTCCGCGAGCGCGCGCAGCTCGGAGTTGGACCCGAAGACGAGGTCGGCACGGCTGCCGGTCCACTTGACCTCGCCGGTGGCGGCGTCGCGACCCTCGAACGTGTTCGCGTCCTCGGACGTCGCCTTCCACGTTGTGCCCAGGTCGAGCAGGTTGACGAAGAAGTCGTTCGTCAGGGACCCGGGGGTCGTGGTGAAGGCGCCGAGCGGCGACTGCTGGTAGTTCGCGCCCAGGACGCGCAGGCCACCGACCAGGGCCGTCATCTCGGGGGCGCTCAGGGTCAGGAGATTCGCCCGGTCGGTCAGCAGGTACTCGGCCGGCAGCCGGTTGCCCTTCCCGAGGTAGTTGCGGAACCCGTCGGCGGTCGGCTCGAGCGCGGCGAACGACTCCACGTCGGTCTGCTCCTGCGACGCGTCGACGCGGCCCGGCGTGAAGGGGACCTGAACGCCGAAGCCGGCGTCCTTGGCGGCCTGCTCGACGGCGGCACCACCGGCGAGCACGATCAGGTCGGCGAGCGAGACCTGCTTGCCGCCGGTCCGGTCGGCGTTGAAGGTCTCCTTGATTCCCTCCAGGGTGCGCAGCACCGTGGCCAGCTGGTCGGGGTTGTTGACCTCCCACCCGCTCTGCGGCTGGAGGCGGATGCGCGCACCGTTGGCGCCGCCGCGCTTGTCGCTGCCGCGGAAGGACGAGGCCGACGCCCACGCGGTGGACACGAGCTGGGACACCGACAGGCCCGAGGCGAGGATCTGGCCCTTGAGGGAGGCGATGTCCTCGGCGTCGATGAGCTCGTGCGTCACCGCGGGGAGGGGGTCCTGCCACAGCAGCGTCTCGGCCGGAACCTCCGGGCCGAGGTAGCGCACGATCGGGCCCATGTCGCGGTGGGTCAGCTTGAACCACGCGCGGGCGAAGGCGTCGGCGAACGCGTCGGGGTTCTCCAGGAAGCGTCGCGAGATCTGCTCGTAGGCCGGGTCGATGCGGAGCGCGAGGTCGGTCGTCAGCATCGTCGGGGCCTGGCGCTTCGACGGGTCGTGGGCGTCGGGCACGGTGCCCACCCCGGCGCCGTCCTTCGGCCGCCACTGGTTGGCACCGGCGGGGCTCTGGAACAGCTCCCACTCGTAGCCGAACAGGATCTCGAAGAAGCTGTTGTCCCAGGTGATCGGGGTGTTCGTCCAGATACCCTCAAGACCACTGGTGATCGTGTCGCCACCCTTGCCGGTGCCGAAGGAGTTCTTCCAGCCGAGGCCCTGCTCCTCGATGGAGGCGGCCTCCGGGTCGGCGCCGACGCTGTCCGCCGGGCCCGCGCCGTGGGTCTTGCCGAAGGTGTGACCGCCCGCGATCAGGGCGACCGTCTCCTCGTCGTTCATCGCCATCCGGCGGAACGTCTCACGGATGTCGCGGGCCGCGGCGATCGGGTCCGGGTTGCCGTTCGGGCCCTCAGGGTTGACGTAGATGAGGCCCATCTGGACCGCGCCGAGGGGGTTCTCCAGTTCCCGGTCGCCGGTGTAGCGCTCGTCGCCGAGCCAGGTGGTCTCGGGACCCCAGTAGACGTCCTCGTCGGGCTCCCAGACGTCCGCGCGACCGCCGCCGAAGCCGAAGGTCTCGAAGCCCATCGACTCCAGGGCGACGTTGCCGGTGAGGATCATGAGGTCGGCCCACGAGATGCTCTGGCCGTACTTCTTCTTGACCGGCCACAGCAGGCGGCGGGCCTTGTCGAGGTTCCCGTTGTCCGGCCAGCTGTTGAGGGGGGCGAAGCGCTGCTGGCCGGCCCCGCCGCCGCCGCGGCCGTCGCTGATCCGGTAGGTGCCGGCGCTGTGCCACGCCATCCGGATCATGAACGGGCCGTAGTGGCCGAAGTCGGCGGGCCACCAGTCCTGCGAGGTCGTCAGCACCTCCGCGATGTCCCGCTTCACTGCCGCGAGGTCGAGGGTCTTGAACGCCTCGGCGTAGTCGAAGTCCTCGCCGAGCGGGTTGGCCACGGCGGGGTTCTTGGCGAGGATCTTCAGGTTGAGCCGCTCCGGCCACCACTGGCGGTTTCCGCCGCCCTGAGTCGGGTGCGGGGCGCGCCCGTGGGCGACTGGGCAGCCACCTCCGCCCTCCGTCTTCGCGTCTACGACGATTGCATCATGGTTCTCAGTCATGGGAATCCTTCCGGACCAGGCGGATCGCGGTGCTCAGAAACTGTGGGCGGTGGGACAGGCGGGGCACAGGCCCCAGTAGATGACCTCGGCCTCGTCGATCGAGAAGCCGTGGTCGTCGGACGCGGTCGGGCAGGGGGCTTCGCGGACCGCGAGTTGACGTCAATGACGACACAACGCGCCTCTCGAACCGGTCCAGGCTCCCGGCCGGTTCAGTGCGGCGTACGCATACCGCCGCGATGAGCGTGTCGAGGGCCTCACACGCGACTTGAAGGCAAAATGGCCCAGGCGATCGCGCCCCCCGGAGGTAATCGCCTCGACGCCGAGGGTGGTCACTGTCCCGGACGGTCTCGAGCAGCGCGACGCGGGCGGCCGTCACCCGCAAGCCGGCACCTCGCAGCTCTTTGGCGGCGGTTCCGTCACGTCCACGTCTCTGTCTCCTGCCGTACTGGAGTCTTCCTGTCCCTTGGCTCTCGCCGGAACTAATCCTACGATGGACAGAGTCCAAGTCAAGAAGGACATCAAACCCGTACCCAATCGGCACCCGGACGTCCACCGGTGAACTTCGCGTGTCCCACCGAACCTGAATGGGTGAACCGATATGAGTGACCTGCTGGAGCGACTGCGGGGGCGTGGCTGGCGGATGACCTCCCAGCGGCGTGTCGTTGCGGAGGTCCTCGACGGCGACCACATGCATCTCACGGCCGACGAGGTGCATGCCCGCGCGGTCCAGCGGCTGCCCGAGATTTCCCGGGCGACCGTCTACAACGCATTGGGGGAGCTGGTCTCCCTGGGTGAGGTCATCGAGGTCTCCACCGACGGCCGCGCCAAGCGCTACGACCCCAACGCACACCACCCGCACCAGCACCTGGTGTGCTTCCACTGCGGCACCATCCGCGATGTCCACCCGACCGGCGATCCGCTGGCCGACCTCCCGGCGGAGGAACGGTTCGGCTTCACGGTGTCCGAGGCCGAGATCACCTACCGAGGGCTGTGCCCATCCTGCGCCGAGGCAGTGGTCCGGGTCGCCTAGGCAGGAGACGCCTTCCTCGCGGAGCAGGATGCGCAAGCCGGCCTGCTGTCCCGGCTTGCGATCTCCTGGGAGACGGTCGAGGAGATCCTGGGCGGCGCGGCGCCAGACGGTGCGCGCGACAGCGGGGACGCGACCGTGTGTGGCGAAACAGGTGGCCAGATCGGTCAGGAATCGAGAAGCACGGGTCACGGAGCCGCACCTAGCATCATCGTTATGGACATCACCATTCACACGACCTTCCTCCCGCATGACGACCCGGACGCGTCCCTGGCGTTCTACCGCGACATCCTCGGCTTCGAGGTCCGCAGCGACGTCGGACAGGGCAAGATGCGCTGGATCACGGTCGGCCCCGTCGGCCAGCCCGGCACGTCCATCCTCCTGGCGCCGCCGGCCGCCGACCCCGGGGTCACCGAGGACGAGCGCCGCACCATCACCGAAATGATGGCCAAGGGCACCTACGGCTGGATCCTGCTGGCCACCCGGGACCTCGACGGCACGTTCGAGAAGGTGCAGGCCGGCGACGCCGAGGTCGTCCAGGAGCCGACCGAGCAGCCGTACGGCATCCGCGACTGCGCCTTCCGCGATCCCGCGGGCAACCTGGTCCGCATCCAGGAGCTTCGCTGAGCCGTCCGGTCATCGATCCGGCCATGATGGCCGGCGCCGTGACCACCTGCGGAGAGTACGGCGGCCAGCGCTTCCAGGCCGCGCCGAGACCCGCTCGACCGGCTTGTCGACTCCGGCAACCCGGTCATCGCCATCGAGCGCCTCGCTGCCCACCTCGGCATGCAACCCCAGGTGCTCGCGGACATCGATGAAGAGGAGTTCTCTCATGTGTCACGCCTCGTGGGGGCGCGCACGCACCGCGACGCAGCGCCTGAGCGACCTCGCGCGACTGCGCCGCGTCCGCGACCGGATCGACCGGGAGTACGCGCAGCCGCTGAACGTCGAGGCGCTCGCCCGCGGCGCGAACATGTCCGCCGGGCACCTCAGCCGCCAATTCCGGCTGGCCTACGGCGAGTCGCCGTACAGCTACCTGATGACGCGTCGCATCGAGCGCGCGACGGCGCTGCTGCGCCGTGGCGACCTCAGCGTCACCGACGTCTGCTTCGCGGTCGGCTGCTCATCGCTGGGCACCTTCAGCACCCGCTTCACCGAGCTGGTCGGCATGCCGCCCAGTGCCTACCGGCGCCGCGCAACGGGCCCTGCGGCGGGGATGCCGCCGTGTGTGGCGAAACAGGTGACAAGACCGGTCAGGAATCAAGAAGCACCGGTCGCCGAGCCGCAACTAGCGTGATGACCATGACATCCATCGAATCCGTCACCCTCGACGTGGCCGACCCCACGGCCGCCAACCGCTTCTACACCACCGCCTTCGGCTTGGACACGCAGATACGCCTGCGGGCCTCGGAGGCACCCACAACCGGCTTCCGCGGTTTCACGCTGTCGCTCGTGGTGTCACAGCCGGCCAACGTCAACGCCCTCATCGACGCCGCCGTGGATGCCGGTGCCGCGACACTGAAGCCCGCCACCAAGTCGCTTTGGGGCTACGGGGGCGTCGTACAGGCCCCGGACGGGACGATCTGGCAGGTCGCATCGTCGTCGAAGAAGGACACCGGCCCGGCCACCCGGCAGATCAACGACATCGTGCTCCTGCTGGGAGTCGCGGACATGGCCGAAAGCAAGCAATTCTACGTTGGCCAAGGCCTCGCCGTGGCGAAGAGCTTTGGCAGCAAGTACGTCGAGTTCGCTGCTGGGTCGGGTCCCGTCAAGCTGGCGCTGTACAAGCGCCGTGCCCTGGCCAAGGTTGCCGGCGTCTCTCCCGACGGCACCGGATCGCACCGGCTGGTGATCGGCGGCGATGCCGGGACTTTCACCGACCCGGACGGGTTTGCATGGGAGGCCGCATCGCAGGCACCCATGCTCTGATGTGTCACTGTTGCCTGCCTGCCTGCCCCGCCTGGTCGCCGATCACGAGACAGCCACCGGGCTGGGGGCGGTGCCGGGTGCCGAGCTGATGTGGAGCAGCGGCCGTCTTACGGCAGCCAGTCGCTGATGCTCTGCCCCGAAGCCCTCGATCGAACAGGGATCGGCGCGCAGTGTCTTCGCCACCTCGCCCTGCGAGAGACCCGCCCAGAGCATGGGCTCCGGCAACAGGGCTGACTCCCACTCAGCCTTGAGGAAAGGTTGCTTCCTGTGCCTGAACGTCACACAAACGCCTCCTCCCGGTTACTCGGCAGACCCCTCCTCCATGCGACGCTCCCGGTTGAACGAATGGTCAACACGCGTAGAACGCGGTGCCCTTGATCCGGTCGCCGCCTTCCGCCCGTGCCGTCCCCCCGGGAAAGGCCCCCCATGTCCGTTGCGCAGATAGGCAGATGGAAGGCGCTGGCGCTGGCCACCTCCGCCGTGCTCGTCGGCA
Source organism: Streptomyces sp. NPDC052236 (assembly GCF_044548015.1). Lineage (NCBI taxonomy): Bacteria > Bacillati > Actinomycetota > Actinomycetes > Kitasatosporales > Streptomycetaceae > Streptomyces > Streptomyces sp. NPDC052236. Next base: position 58,162 of record NZ_JBIUBL010000022.1, read on the forward strand.
TCACCCTCCCGACCGTGACCGCGACCCCCGCCGCGGCCACCACCACCGCGTACGACAGCACGTACTACGCGAACGCGATCGGCAAGACCGGCACGTCCCTGAAGTCCTCCCTGCACACGATCACCAGCCGTCAGACCAAGATCTCGTACGACGCGGTCTGGAACGCGCTGAAGGTCACCGACCAGGACCCGAACAACAGCAACAACGTGATCCTGCTGTACGGCGGCACGTCCCGCAGCAAGACATTGAACGGCGGCAACACCGGAAACTGGAACCGCGAGCACGTGTGGGCCCAGTCCCACGGCAGCTTCGGCACCTCGGCCGGACCCGGCACCGATCTGCACCACCTGCGCCCCGAGGATGTGCAGGTCAACAGCATCCGCGGCAACAAGGACTTCGACAACGGCGGCAGCGCGGTCAGCGGCGCGACCGGCAGCTACACCGACTCGAACTCCTTCGAGCCCCGCAACGCCGTCAAGGGCGACGTGGCCCGCATGATCCTCTACATGGCCGTCCGCTACGAGGGCGACGACGCCTGGGCCGACCTGGAGCCCAACGACTCGGTCTCCAACGGCAGTGTCCCGTACCACGGCCGCCTCGCGGTCCTGAAGCAGTGGAACGAGCAGGACCCGCCGAACGCCTTCGAGGAACGCCGCAACGAGATCATCTACGGCACCTACCAGGGCAACCGCAACCCGTTCATCGACCACCCGGAGTGGGTCGAGGCGATCTGGTAGCACGCTTGGCTCAGGCCGGGCAGATCGCATCCGGCAGACCCCGGGGCACGCCAGAGCCCAGGGTCCAGCCGGAACAGGTCTGCCCGGCCCCCGGTTCAGCGCGCCACGACATCGAGACGGCTGATGCGCTGAGCCCCGTCGGGAGCGCCCGGATGACGGCTCGTCATGTCCAGCCGGAGCCGGGAGCCCCGTACGGGTTCGAAGGTGATTGCCGTCAGCCCGTCGGAATCGGTGGCCCAGGCCACGGCCGCGTCCCGAACCGGCGCCCACCGGCGGCCGTCCCACACCAAGACCCCAGCCGACGCCGGAAGGGTATGGGTGGCATCGACGGTGAAGCGCACCTCCACCCGCTCGAAGGTGAGCGCACGCGCCCAGGTGACCGAGACCCAGTCTGCGGACCGGGCGCCGCTGAAGGCGGGCAGCAGCGCGGTGGGCGCCTTGTGGAAGGCGTTGGACCAGCCGGTGGCCGGATCGCCGTCCAGCATCGCGGCGGGCAGCGTGTCGGGCCTCCCGGAGTAACTCGCGTCCGCGAGAGGGTAGACGGGGGCGGCCGGACCCGGGTCGGGGGTGAGGCGCGGTGCCGGCGTGGCCGCCGGCACCGAACGCGGCTCGGTGGCACGAACGGTGACAGCGGCGGTACGCAGCCCCTCCGCCCGTGCCGTGACGGTGAGCCGCCCCGCCCTGGTGCCGGACCGGACAACGGCCAGGGCCTTGCCGTGGAACGCGGTGCGGGTGCTCGCCTGGTAGCGTTCCGCGCTCTCCTGCCGCCCGTTGTCGACTCCGGCGAGGGAACCCCCGGCGACCTCGAAGGCGATCAGGTCATCGGCGCCCGGCACCGCCACGCCTCGCGCGTCGACCACCTCCGCCGTCACGAAGCACAGCGACCGGCCGTCGGCCGCCACCCTCCCGCGGTCCGCGGTCAGGCGCAGCGCGGACGGCCGGCCCGCCGTCCGGAGCGTGTCCGTGGCGACGACGCGCCCGTCACGCCGGGCCACCGCCTTCAGCTCACCGGGTGCGAACGGCACCGTCCAGGTGAGATGGAGCTTTCCGGCGCTGCCGTTCGGGCTGGTGCAACTCCCGGGCCAGGGTCCGCCGGTGACCGTCTTGTCGTCCCCGGTCGCCTCGGTGGTCTCCAGATAGCCGCGGCCGTCGGTGGTCTTCTTCTCGTCGAATGTCCGCACACCCAGGGACTCGCCGTTGAGGAACAGCTCGACGCTCGCCACATTGGAGTACGCCCAGACCTCCACCGTCTCGCCCGCACGGTGACCCGTCCAGTCCATAGGGAGCAGATGGACCATGGGCTCGTCGGCCCACTGGCTCCTGAACAGGTAGTACATGTCTTTCGGGAAGCCCGCCGTGTCCATGGCGCCGAAGAAGGAGGACTTCACCGGGAACACGTTGTACGGAGTGGGCTCGCCGATGTAGTCGATGCCCGACCACAGGAACTGCCCGGTGAACCACTTCCGGTCCCGGTCCTTCTTCAGACCGTACTCGCCGCTCATCGTCCAGGTGGCCAGGTTGTTGTCGTAACTGGACGTCTCGCGCCTGCCGGGTGAGTAGTTCTCCCCGGTGTTGAGGTGCTCCGGCTCCTGATACGTCCCCCGGGTCGCCGTTTCGGACGAGGACTCCGACTCGAACAGGAACAGCTGCGGGTAGCGGGCGTGCAGGGCGTCGGTCGAGGCGGCCGTGTTGTAGTTGAGGCCCAGCCCGTCGAGCTTGGCCAGTATGAGATCGGCCGGGGAGCCCGCGGCGGGCACGGAGCGGTGCCGGTCGGAGCCGATCACGATCGGCCGGGTGGTGTCCAGCCGCCGTACACCGTCGATGAGCCGGTCCGCCATGACCAGACCGGCTGTGGACGTCGAATCGGGGACCTCGTTGCCGATCGACCACATGATGACGGCGGGGGAGTTGCGGGCCGCACCGACCATCTCGGCGATGTCCGCGTCGGCCCACTCATTGAAGAACCGCCCATAGTCGTAGGCGTTCTTGCCGCGCTGCCAGCAGTCGAAGGCCTCCACGATCATCAGCAGCCCCATCTCGTCGCAGGCCGCGATCAGCTCCGGCGAGGGCGGGTTGTGGGAGGTTCGTACGGCATTGACGCCCATGGATTTCATCAGGTCCAGCTGGCGCCTGACGGCGTCGGGCTGAACGGCGGCACCCAGCGCACCGAGGTCGTGATGCAGATTGACCCCCTTGAGCTTGGTGTAGGTCCCGTTCAGCGTCATCCCGTCGGCGGGGTCGATGGTGACCTGGCGGATGCCGAACACCGTGCGGTGTACGTCGGTCGTCTCGCCGTCCACCCGCAGCTCGGTCCGCAGGGTGTACAGGCGCGGGGTGTCGGGCGACCACAGCCGGGGCCCCTCCACCCTCAACTCGTGCGAGACGGTGCCGGATCCGGTGCCGAGGCCGACGGCGGAGTCGGTACGGGCCACAGCGCGGCCACCGGGATCGAGGACCGTCGAGACGACGGTGACGGTCCGGTCCGCGCCGGACTCGTTGACGACCGAGGTCTCCACGCGTACGAGGGCATGTCCGGCGCGGAGGGTCTCGGTGAGCCCCGGAGTGGTCACCCGGGTCCCCCAACGCGCCACATGCACGGGGTCGGTGACGACGAGCCGGGCATTGCGGTAGATACCGCTGCCCGAGTACCAGCGGCTGCTGGGCAGCCGGTTGCGGACCTCGACGGCCAGGACGTTGGGGGTGACGCCGTCGGTGTGCAGCAGCTCGGTCAGGTCGAAGGCGAAGCCTGTGTAGCCGTAGGGGTGCCGGCCGACGAGGCGGCCGTTGCAGTACACGTGCGCGTCCATGTAGACGCCGTCGAACTCCGCGGAGATCCGCTTGCCGGCGAAGGCGGTCGGCACGGTGAACGTCTTGCGGTACCAGCCGAGCCCGCCGGGGAGAAAGCCCGTACCGCTGCTGGTGCGGTGGTCGGTGGTGGGGGTGAGCTCGATGCTCCAGTCGTGCGGAACGGCGACCTGCCGCCAGGCCGAGTCGTCGAACTCGGGGTCCATCGCCCGCGCGTAGTCGCCGGTGGAGTCGCCGGCCCCCACCGGGTCGGCCAGGGCGAACCGCCAGCCGTCCTGGAGCTCCACGCTCCGGCGCCCGGAGACCGGGGCACCGGGCGCGGCCTGCGCGTCGGCGGCCAGTGCGTCGGCGGCCGGGACCAGGGCGCCGGCCACCGGCGATGCGGTGCCCGCGATTATCAACGATCTGCGCGTGACGGCCATGGAGATCCCTCTCGTAGGAGCGAGTTCGGCTTTTCAGGCCTGTTCCGCATCATCAGCGCTCGGTGCAACACAACTGCGCATTAACAACCACAACCACTCGCGAACACACAGATTCCTATGGCGTGGCGCAGTTGCCCGTCAAGGCTTCGGCCGTCTCTCTCCGATCTTGGCGTCACGTTGGCTGAAAGTGGCAGTTAGGGGCGGTCGATCGCCGTCCGGCATGGTCGCGCGCTGCTAGCGGCCGGCCTCGGCGTTGGACCACGGACCCGGCCGGGAGCAGGCGGCAGGGTCCGGAGCAGGCGCACCGTGATCTGAGGGCTGATGAGGAGGTCCCCGGCCATGGCCGCTCTGACGCGGCCCGGCATACGGATGTCGGCGAGGACCAGATCCGGCTGGAGGGTACGGGCGAGTTGGACGGCTGTGAGGCCGTCTGCCACCTCGCCGACCACGGTCATGTCCGGCTGGGAGCCGAGGACGAGCCGAGAACCGCTGCGTACGTCGTCCTGGTCGTCAGTGAAAGCCGGCGGTCGCGAACAATGGCAGGACACCAAGGGCCGTGACGGCCGGGCCGGTTGATTCTCCCATGGTGATCAGCGTACGGGCTGGTCAGCGGCGGGTCTCTCGGCCGAACGGCACAGAGGCCCCGGGCCTGGTGGCGCGCTCTTTGCCGAACAAACGCCGTTCACCCGGCCGTTGTCGGGAGCGCCGACCGGACTGGCCACGGATGCCCGGGGCACGGTGAAGTTCTCCCACACCACCCCGGGTGGAGACGGGGGGTGGGCGGAGGCCCAGGTGGACTGCCTGGTCACCAGCGGGCGGACGGCGACCCTGGGAGAGCCGGGCCGGCTGGGCTTCTCCCGGGGCGTGGCGAGCGTCGAGCCCGAGCAGGTCGACGAGAACGGCGACTCGTCATGCCGAGGGTCGGCACGTGCATGGCTCCCGCGCCGTTCACGACCGTGGTCCATGCCGAGGTCGCGAAGACTCCTGCGCTGCCCGGGGCGGCGACCCGTCGTGGCTGACACCCTGACCGCCGGGACGTACGGGCCGCCGGTCGCGCCTCAGGTGCCGCGTTCCGTCCGCCTCGCGGCGCACGCGGCCGCGCTGACCCCTCCTTCTATCTGATCGGACTCGGTCGTACTGGGTGATGACCACCTGTTACGCGCCCCTGGTCGCCTGGGGGCCGCTGCTCGGGGTGGTCACGGTGGCCTGCTACCGCCGTCGGCGCCGCGACTGCTGAGTCCGCCCACCTCGCGGCCCCAGCCGGCGCCTAAGGCTTCTTCCCGACACCACAGAAGTGAGTCACATCGACAATCTCGTCCCTGCTCACGGCGTCAGGGCGCCAACGCGAGCACGAGACCACGCCCGGCTCGATCAGTTCCACCTTGTCGAAAAACCGCAGGACTTCTTCACGCGTGCGCAGTGTCATCCGAGCTGACCCCTGGCCGTTCCAGAAACGCACTGCTTCGGTCATCGCCTCGGCGTCAACCTCAGTCGTGGGATGGGAGATCGCCAGGTAGCTTCCGGACGGGAGCCCGTCCAGGAGCCGGTGCACGATGGCCTGTGCCTCATCGGTGTCGAGAACGAAGTTCACAATGCCCAGCATCGTGATCGCGACGGGTTGGCTGAAGTCCAGTGTCCGGGCGGCCATCTGCAAGATCTTTTCAGGGTCGTGCACATCCGCGTCGATGTAGGCGGTGGCTCCCTCAGGGGTGCTGGTGAGCAGGGCGTGCGCGTGTGTCAGTACGAGGGGGTCGTTGTCCACGTAGGCAATCCGGCAGGTCGGGTCGAGACGCTGGGCGACCTCGTGGGTGTTGTCGACGGTCGGCAGACCCGTGCCGATGTCCAGGAACTGCCGGATTCCCGCCTCCCTGACAAGGAATTGAACGGCGCGCGCCAGGAACTGCCGGTCCGCACGGGCCGACCGGACCAGTTCCGGCACAAAGGAGAGGATCTGTTCGCCGACTTCCTGGTCGACGAGGTAGTTGTCCTTACCTCCCAGCCAGTAGTTCCAGATCCGGGCGGAGTGTGACACATCGGTCCGGAGCATGGACACATGCCCAGTGCCGTCATCGCTGGTTGCTAAAGGCTTGGACACGTCTGCACTCTTTTCCTGGCGGTCGGCATTGATCAGGACACTCCAAACCTAGCCTTCCGCGGCTTCGCCGGCAGACGCTTCGTCATGCGGGACGGGCGGATACGGCGCGATGCGCTTGCTGTGCCGGCCTGTCGGCGGGGCGCCGCCGCGCTGAAACCCGGGCCGGTGCGCGTGTCGGCCCCGGAGCGGGGCCGGAGACCGTCCACTGTGGGCATGGTCGGTATTCGGGATGCACGGCAGACACAGCCAAGGACCGGTGTATGAACAGCGCAGAGGTTTTGGCGGACGCGTTCGGGCGCGTCCGGGAGGAAGTACACGCCGCGGTGGAAGGGCTGTCACCGGAGGAGCTCACCGCCCGGCTGGACCCCGACGCGAATTCGATCGCGTGGCTGGTGTGGCATCTGGCCCGGGTCCAGGACGACCATGTGGCCGATGTGGCCGAGCTGGAACAGGTGTGGCTGTCCCAGGGCTGGGAAGCCCGCTTCGGGCTCCCCTTCGGCCCGGAGGCGACCGGGTACGGCGACAGCAGCAGGCAGGTGGCCGCGGTGCGGGTCGAATCGGCGGAGCTGCTGCTCGGCTACTACGACGCCGTGCACGAGCAGACCCTGGGGTTCGTCGGCGGGCTCAACGACGCGGCTCTGGACCGTGTGGTGGACAAGGCCTGGTTGCCGCCGGTCACTCTCGGCGTCCGGCTCGTCAGCGTGATCGCCGACGACCTGCAACACGCAGGGCAGGCGGCATTCGTCCGAGGCGTCCTCCGGCGGCGGTAAATCCGTGGAGAACCTCGGTCAGGCTCTGGTCAGCGCCTGGTGTGGAGCCTGAGGTGAGCGGCGATCGGCAGATGGTCGCTGCCGGTCGCGGGCAGCGACCAGACCTTGGTGACGGTGGCCGAACGGGTCATGATCTGGTCGATCCGGGCCACGGGCAGCGACGCGGGCCAGCTGAACGCGAACCCTGGCCCCGCCGCGTTCATCCGCGAACTGACCGGAGCCAGCCCGCGATCGTCCACGGTGCTGTTGAGGTCCCCCAGCAGAATCACCGTGTCCAGCGGCTCGGCGGCGATCGCCGCCCCGAGCAGAGCGGCGCTCTCGTCCCGCCACCCCGAACTGAACCCGTTCCCCAGGCCGAGGCGTACGGAGGGCAGGTGAGCGACATAGACGGCGACAGCGCCCCGCGAGGTGGCGGCCGTGGCCCGCAGGCCGCGGTTCCAGCCTTCCCCGATGCCCGGCGGCTTGATGTCCACCTGCCGTACGTCCGCGAGCGGATACCTCGACCAGAGCCCGACCGTGCCCCGCGTCGCATGGTGGGGATAGTCCGGTGCCAGGGCGGCGGCGAAGGTGGGCAGCGCGGCGGGCGTCAACTCCTCCAGGGCGATGAGGTCCGCACCGGTCCTCAGCAGGGCTCTCGCGGTGCCCGCCGGGTCGGGATTCACATCGCTGACGTTGTGCTGCACCGCCGTCAGATCGTGTGGAGAGCGGTCCGACGCGGACGGCAGCAGGTCGCCGAAGAGGCTCATCCATGCCGCGACCGGCAGGAGTACCGCGAGCGACGCGACCGCCGAGCGGCGCCACCACGCCAGTCCCAGCAGTACGGGAACGGTCAGGCCGAGCCAGGGCAGAAACGTCTCCAGGAGGCTGCCGGGACGGCCGGCCATATTGGGCACGGCTCCATGAAACGCCAGCAGGCAGGCCACCAGGACGGCAAGCGCCGCGAGAACGTGTCCCCGCTCCCAGTCCGCGAGACTCGCGGTACGTGTCCCCAGTCCCGCACCGGCCGTACTCGCCGCACTGCTGTCTGTCCGTCGCACCGTCCGCCCCCGACCCGCCCACACCTCGCCCCGTCCTGCGTCATCATCCCAGGGTCAGCAGCACGATCGCGCATGCCGCTGCCACCAGGCCCACGGCCTGCGCCCACGTCACCTTCTCGTGCAGTACCACGAGACCGAGAACCACCGGAATGGCCGGATACAGGGAAGCCAGTACAACCGCCAGGGCAAGCATCTGCAGTTGCGTCGCCCACAGATACAGGATGAGGGCGAAAGCCGCCCCCGCCCCGATCGCGCCCGCCGCTCCCAGCAGTCGTACGGGCTGCCGGAAATGCGCGGCGTGCCGCCATGTGCTCGGCAGCAGGAACAGGACAGCGGCGACGCGCCCGGCGGCCACCGCCCACAGACCGCTCGCCGGGTCTGCCTGGGCGAGTCCGACGTACTGCACCGCGACCCCCACGCTGGCGATCAGGCCGTCCAGCGACGCCTGCCCGGTCGTCGCCGCTCCGTCTGAGGACCCGCGGGAGACGAGCCACAGCGCGGGCACGGTGACGCAGATGCCCAGCCAGGCCGGCGGTGTCGGCCGGTCGCCCAGCACCCACACCCCGCACAGCACGGACAGCGCAACCCCGGTCACGGCGCTCACCGGCACCACGATGCTCATGGCCCCATGGCTGAGCCCGCGGTTGAGGAAGTACATGGCCACACCGCTGCCGACCCCGGACAGGGCTCCCCACACCAGGTCGTCCCACCGGACCGCACCGGCCGGTACGAGGATCGCGGCGACCAGCGCGAGCAGCAGGCCGCCGAGCTGCCCCAGGAAGGAGACGACCGCGAAATGAAACCGGCGCGACAGCAGTCCGCCGAGGAAATCGACAACGCCGTAACAAGCCGCCGAAGCCAGTGCCAGCAGAGCACCCATCCGCGTCAGGGCGTCCTGTTCCCGGAGCGCAGGAACTCCGCGGCGCCCAGCGCGGCCCCCACCAGCGCGAAGGCGGCCAGGACAGGATGGCGCGAGACGGCCGCCTGCACCGAGTGCGCATGGGCGCGGTCGTCGAAGGCACCATGGGCCCCGTAGTCGTGCCCCTCGGGGCCGTCCACCGGCTCCCACAGATTGGCGGGCCGGGCGGCGGGCGCCCTGACGCCGGTCTGCTGCGAGGCGAAGCCCGTACGGGCCAGATAGCGGTCCAGCAGTGGCGGTGCGACCTTGCCGGCGAGGATGGTCGCCGCCGTGGAGCCATCGACGTAGTACTGCTTACGGCGTGGGTGGGCCGCCGCGTGCACGACGGCGCGCGCGGCGACCTCGGGCTGGTACATCGGTGGAACGGGCTGCGGCTGGTCCGGCAGCCGGGACAGCACCCACGAGAACTGCGGGGTGTTGACCGCGGGCAGCTGCACCACCGTGATGTTCACCCGACTGCGCCGGTGCATCAGCTCCGTGCGAACCGCCGAGGTGAAGCCGTTCACGGCGTGCTTTGCGCCGCAGTACGCCGACTGGAGGGGGATGGACCGGTCGCCGAGCGCCGATCCGACCTGGACGACGGTGCCCGCGTCCCGGGGCGCCATCCGCTTCAGCGCCGCCATGGTGCCGTACACACACCCCAGATACGTGACCTCGGTGACCCGCTCGAACTCCTCGGGTCCGATGTCCGTGAACTCGGCGAACACGGAGGTGAACGCGTCATTCACCCATACGTCGATCGGTCCCATGGCCTGCTCCGCCGCATCGGCGGCCGCTTCGACCTGCGCGTGGTCGGCCACATCCGCGGGCAGCACCAGGGCGCGGCCCCCGGCCGACTCCACCTCCGCCGCGGCGGCGTCGAGTCCGGCCCTGCCGTGGGCGATCAGCACGACGTTCGCGCCCTGCCGAGCGAACAGCCGGGCCGTCGCGCGTCCGACTCCCGCGCTCGCCCCGGTGACGACGACTGTCTTGCGTCGCATGCCATGCCCCTCAGATCTCGGTGAGTTCAGGCTGAGTTCAGGCTGAACTCAGGCCGGGCGGTACCGCTCCGCCGCATCCGCGCGCAGCGTCAGACCGTGCCCCGGCTCCCCGTCCGCCCCAGGGCGAAGGGAGCCCCCGGCCGGGTCCAGGACACCCGCGAAGAACTCCCTCTCGATACGTACGTGGTCGTGGAACCACTCCACATGCCGGAGGTTGGGCACCGACCCCGCCGCAGCGTGTCGCGTCCGCCTGGAGGCAGTCCACCGCGTGCGCGCCCAGCATGTGCTGGAAGTAGGCGAGCGTGTAGCCGTACTCCCCGGCGGTCACCTCCGGCGCGACAGCCGCGCGCAGCTGCGCCAGGCCGGTCAAGTCGTCGGAGGAGACGGGCTCCTCGAACCAGGTGACACCTTGGCCGTCGAGGTGAGCGGCCACACGCCTCGCCTGCTTGCGGGTGTACGCGCCATTGGCGTCGACATAGAGCTCGACACCATCGCCGACACCGGCCCGCGCCCGCCGGACGCGCTCCAGGTCCCGGTCCTCCGCCTGCCCCCAGGACTCACCGATCTTGATCTTGACACGGGGGATGCCCTCCTCCTCGCACCAGCGACGCAACTGCCTGTCCTGCCGGCCGTCGTCGTACGTGGTGAACCCGCCGCTCCCATAGACCGGCGCCTCCTCGTGGACGGCGCCGAGCAGCCGTACGAGCGGCAGGCCCAGCAGGCGCGCCTTGAGATCCCACAGCGCGATGTCGACGGCCGAGATCGCGCCCGCGACAAGACCGGGTCGGCCCGCGTTGCGTACGGCACGGCTCATCGCCTCGTTGGCGGCCGGGATGTCCCAGGCGCGCCTGCCGGTCACGATGCCGGCGAGCTGCCCGGTGACCACCTGCGCGGTGCCGGGCGCGCCGTAGGTGTAGCCGAGCCCGGTGGTGGCGCCGGAGCGCGCTGGACGAGGATCAGCGTCGTCGCGTCCCAGGCGAGTGTGCCGTCCGCCTCCGGTCCTTCGGTGGGGACCGTGCACTCCGCGGCCTCCACCGCCTCCACCACCGGCTCGTCCACCGCTGTTACTCCTTCTCCTTCCGGCGGGGGCCGCCCGGCAGCATCTCCTGTACCTTCGCCTTGAACCCCTGGCGGAGCACCGCGGCACGGTCGCTGTCGCCCTTCAGGATCGACGTCGCCGCGGCCTCGATCTGGTCGAGTGTCGCGTGCGGCGGGATCGGCGGCACCGCAGGGTCGGTGCGGAAGTCGATGACGAAGGGACGCTCGGCGTTCAGCGCCTCGCGCCAGGCGGCCTCGACGTCGCCGGGCTTCTCCACCCGTACCCCGCCGAGTCCGATGGACCGGGCGAAGTCCGCGTAAGGCACGTCCGGGATCGCCTGCGAGGGCAGGAACTGCGGGGCTCCGGACATCGCGCGCATCTCCCAGGTGACCTGATTGAGGTCGCCGTTGTTGAGTACGGCCACGACCAGCCGCGGATCGGCCCACTGCTCCCAGTACTTGGCCGCGGTGATCATTTCGGCCATGCCGTTCATCTGCATCGCCCCGTCACCCACGAGGGCGATCGCGGGACGGCCGGGGTGGGCGAACTTGGCGCCGATCGCGTACGGCACGCCGGGCCCCATCGTCGCCAGCGTGCCCGAGAGCGACCCGCGCATCGTGCCGCGCATACGCAGATGCCTGGCGTACCAGTTCGCCGCCGAACCCGAGTCGGCCGTCAGGATCGCGTCGTACGGCAGCAGCGCGTCCAGGGCGTGCACCACGAACTCCGGGTTGACCGGGTCCGCTTCCACGGCGGCGCGCCGCTCCATTACCTCCCACCAGCGCGCGTTTTCCTTCTCGATCTTCTTCCGCCACGACCCCCGCTTCTTCCGCTTCAGCTGCGGCAGCAGCCGTTTGAGCGTCTCCTGCGCCTCGCCGACGAGGTTGATCTCGAAGGGATAGCGCATGCCGATCATGAACGGATCGATGTCGATCTGCACCGCCCTGGCCTGGCCGAACTCCGGCATGAACTGCGTATAGGGGAAGCTGGAGCCGATGACGAGCAGCGTGTCGCAGCCCTGCATCAAGTCGTACGAAGGGCGGGTGCCCAGCAGACCGATCGCGCCCGTCACATACGGCAGGTCGTCCGGCAGCACGTCCTTGCCCAGCAGCGCCTTGGCCACCCCGGCGCTGAGTACCTCGGAGAGCTCCTCGACCTGGTCCCGCGCGCCGCGCGCGCCCTGCCCGATGAGGATGGCGACCTTCTCGCCCTCGTTGATCAGCTTCGCGGCCCGCGCGATGTCGTTGTCCGCCGGGACCGGCGCGTAGGACACCGCACCGAGGCTGGAGGGCACCATTTTGAAGGCGTGCTGCGGCGGTGTGTAGTCCAGTTCCTGTACGTCGGCGGGGATGATGACGGCTGTCACCGTCCGCTTGGCGTACGCCGTGCGCAGGGCACGGTCGAGGACGTTCGGCAGCTGCTCGGGGACGGTGACCATCTCGACGTAGTCCGAGGCCACATCCTTGTACAGGCTCAGCAGGTCCACTTCCTGCTGGTACGAGCCGCCCATGGCGCTGCGGTTGGTCTGTCCGACGATCGCGACGACCGGCACATGGTCGAGCTTCGCGTCGTAGAGGCCATTGAGCAGATGGATCGCGCCCGGCCCGGACGTCGCGGCGCAGACCCCCACGCGACCGGAGAACTTCGCGTAGCCGACGGCCTGGAACGCGGACATCTCCTCGTGGCGCGACTGGATGAACATGGGCTTGTTGTCCGCCCGGCCCCAGGCGGCCAGCAGGCCGTTGATGCCGTCTCCGGCGTACGCGAACACATGCTCGACGTCCCACTCGCGCAGCCGCTGGAGGATGTAGTCGGACACTTTGATCGACACGGTGATTCCTTTCATCTCGCCACGTGGGGCGGTACGGACGGGGTGCGGCGTCCCCGCAGACAGAGACCGACCGCCCCGGCGGCGACGGCGGTGAGGGCCGCCAGCGAGAACGCCGTGACGAGGCGGGCGTCGGAGCGGGAAGCCACCGGGCGGACGGAGAGTTTCTCCGGGTGGTGGGTGGGGACAGGCCCGTCGAGGCCGAACGCCAGCGCCTCGGCCAGGTGGACCGCGCGCCGTCCTGTCCCGCCGTGCTCCAGCTGCGTACGGCAGCTGAACCCGTCCGCGATCACGAGCGAGCTCGGGGCCGTCGCCCGTACGGCGGGCAGGACGCCCAGTTCGCCCACGGCCATCGAGACCTTGTGGTGCCCGCGCTCGAAGCCGAAGTTGCCCGCGAGACCGCAGCATCCGGCGTCCAGGACGTCGGCGTGGATCCCGGCACGGCGCATCAGCTCGCGGTCGGCGTCGGTGGCCAGTACCGCGTGCTGGTGGCAGTGCGTCTGGACGGTGGCCGTCCTGGCGAGTACGGGCGGCTGCCAGCCGTCGGGGGCTTCGTTGACCAGCAGCTCGGAGAACGTACGGAACTGCCGGGCCAGCCTGTGCACATCCGGGTCGTCGGGCATCAGCTCGGGCGCGTCCGCCCGGAAGACGGCCGCGCACGAAGGCTCAAGCCCGACGATCGGCGTACCGGCGTCGAGCCAGGGCCGCAGCACCTCGATCGTGCGCCGCAGCGCCCGCCGGGCGGTGACGAGCTGTCCGGTGGAGATCCAGGTCAGACCGCAGCACACCGGCTCGGTGGGCACGGCGACGCGGAATCCGGCGCTCTCCAGCACCTGTACCGCCGAGGTGGCGATGCCCGGGTGGAAGTACGTCGTGAACGTGTCGGGCCACAGCACCACCGCGCGCGGATCGGCCGGATCCGGCTCCGCCGAGCCGCGCGCACGCCACCACTGGAGGAACGACTCCCGTGCGAAGACCGGCGCTTCGCGCTTCGGGGTCACGCCCGCCAGGCGCTTGCCGAGCCGTGCCACTCCGGCGGCCTGGAGCACGGCGTTGACCGGCCGGGGGGCGAGCCGGGAAAGCCGCGCCCAGAGCGGCAGCCAGCCCAGCGAGTAGTGGGCGGCGGGCCGCAGCCGCCCCGCGTAGTGATGGGAGAGGAACTCCGCCTTGTAGGTGGCCATGTCGACGCCGACCGGGCAGTCGGACTTGCAGCCCTTGCAGGCCAGACAGAGATCGAGGGCGTCGCGGACCTCGGTGGAGCGCCAGCCGTCGGTGACGGGCGAGTCCGCGTGCCCGCCCAGCATTTCGAACAGCAGGCGCGCCCGGCCGCGGGTGGAGTGCTCCTCCTCGCGCGTCGCCCGGTAGGAGGGGCACATCACGCCGCCGCTCCGCGTACGGCAGTTGCCGATCCCGACACAGCGCATGACCGCCCGGGTGAAGGAGCGCTCGTCCTCCGGGTAACCGAAATGGGTGCCGGGCCGCGCCGGCTTCCACAGCGGGCCGAGCCGCAGATCCTCATCGAGCGGGCGGGGAGCGACGACCTTGCCGGGATTCATCCGGTTGTGCGGGTCGAAGACGCTCTTGACGTCGCCGAACGCGGCGACGAGCCGCTCGCCGTACATCCGCTCCAGCAGTTCGCCGCGCGCCTGCCCGTCGCCGTGCTCGCCGGACAGCGACCCTCCGTAGGAGGCGACCAGGTCCGCGGCGCTCAGCAGGAAGCCGCGGAAGTCCGCGACGCCTTCGGCGGTGGTCAGCTCGAAGGGGATACGGGTGTGGACGCAGCCCTGCCCGAAGTGCCCGTAGAGGGCGGGGCGGTCGTAGTCGTACCGCGCGTAAAGCTCTTTGAGGTCACGCAGATAGTCACCGAGCTTCTCCGGGGGCACGGCGGAGTCCTCCCACCCCTCCCAGGTCTCCCGCTCGCCCGGCGGGCGCGCGGTCACCCCCAGTCCGGCTTCCCGCGCCTTGAGCATGCGGCGTTCCCGCGCCGGATCGTCGGAGAACGCGACCGTCGGATCGTCCTCGCCGCGGCCCAGTGAGCGCAGCAGATCCTGCGCCTGGCCGTCCACCTCGTCCTGGGTGTCCCCGCTGAACTGCAGCAGCAGCCAGCTCTCGCCCTCCGGGAACATGTCCAGCGACTCCACATGGGCATGTTCCGCGCGCATCAGCTGCGCCATCCGGCCGTCGAGCGCTTCCAGCTGCGTCGGGCTGCTGTGCGCGAGCAGTTCCGGTACGGCGTCGGCGGCGGCGCGGATGTCGCCGTAGCCGAGCACCAGCATGGACTCGAACGGCGGCACCGGCACCAGGTCGAGTTCCGCGTGCAGGACCGTCACCAGCGTGGACTCACTGCCGACCAGCGCCCGCGCGACGTCGAACCCGTTCTCGGGCAGCAGCGAGTCCAGGTTGTAGCCGGAGACCCGGCGCGGGATACGGGGAAAACCGCGGCGGACCTCCGCCAGGTTCTGGTCGATGACCGCCCGCAGCGCCCCGTAGAGCTCGGCCCTGCGGCCGCCGGCGGCGACGATCCGCTCGTACTCCTCGTCGGAGGTGGGGCCGACCCAGCACCGCGTGCCGTCGTACGTCAGGATCTCCAGCCGCCGCACGTTGTCCACGGTCTTGCCGTACGCCTGTGCCGACGCGCCGCACGCATTGTTGCCGATCATGCCGCCGAGCGTGCACTGGCCGTGCGTGGAAGGCTTGGGGCCGAACCGCAGGCCGTGGCGGGACAGCTGCCCGTTCAGTTCGTCGAGCACGATGCCGGGCTCGACGACGCAGGTCCGCTGTCCGGGGTCGGCCATCACCAGCCGGTGGCAGTACTTCGTCCAGTCGATGACGACGGCGGTGTTGGTGCACTGGCCCCCGAGGCTCGTTCCACCGCCGCGGGAGAGCAGGGGCGCGCCGAACTCGGCGCACACCGCCGCCGCATCGGCCGCGGCCTCGACATGGCGCGGGACGACCACGCCGATCGGCACCTGCCGGTAGTTCGAACCATCGGTGGAGTACGTTGCGCGGCTCCCCGCATCGAACCGCACTTCGCCGTCGACGCGGTGGCGGAGAGCCTTCTCCAGGGCCGCCACGTCGTCCTGCGGCATGGCTCAGCGGCCGAGCGAACGCTTGAGCTCGGACTTGTTCATGGAGGAGCGCCCATGGATGTTGCGCCGCTGAGCCTCCTGATACAGCTCGTCGTAGGTGGGCTCCCCGCCGCCTCCGCCCCGGGACCGCTGGCCGCCCCGGCTCGCGGACGACGGCTCCTGCGTGGAACTCTTACTGGCCGTACGGGCCTCGCCGGAGCGCGCGCGTTCCTTGTTCACCGTGCGGCCGGCGATTTCCTGGGCGCGGTCCTCGCTCTCGCCCCGCTGTTCGGCGCTCTCCTTGATCTTTTCGTACTGACGTTCCCGTTTGCTGCTCGATCCTCTGGGCATTGCTCTCGCTCCTTCTGGCATCTGGCTGACACCTGGCTCGCACCTGGTGCGCATCAGCTCGGCGCCGCCTCGTCCACACTGCGTCCGGTATCCGATCACCGCAAACGCAGTGAGGCCGCGGCCGGACCGCTACGCGGCCTCCCGCAGGATGTCCTCACGCAGCCGTGAGCAGCAGCGGCTGATGAGCCGGGACACATGCATCTGCGATATCCCGAGATCGTCGGCGATACTGCTCTGCGTCATGTCGCGGAAGAACCGCATATAGAGGATCTTCCGTTCGCGTTCGGGCAGTTCACGCAGCCGGGGCTTGACGGCCTCCCGGTCGACCACGACATCGAGCGCCGGGTCCGGGCTGCCCAGTGAGTCGCTCAGCGAGTAGCCGTCGCCCTCGTCCGCGCCGGGCAGCTCGGCGTCGAGGGAGAGCGCCGTATAGCTGTCCAGCGCCTCCAGGCCCGCGATCGCCTCCTCCTCGGTCAGACCCGCCTTCTTGGCGACCTCGGAGACGGTGGGCGCGTGGCCCCCCACCGTCTGTGTGAGCTCCTGGCGCGCGGTACGGACGCGGCCCCTCAAGTCCTGTACGCGGCGGGGCACATGGAGGGTCCACATATGGTCGCGGAAGTGCCGTTTGACCTCGCCCGTGATCGTCGGCACGGCAAAGCTCACAAACGCGCTGCCGCGCTCCGGGTCGTACCGGTCGACCGCTTTGACCAGGCCGAGCGCGGCGACCTGCCGCAGATCATCGAGCGACTCGCCCCGATTGCGGAAGCGGCCCGCGAGCCGGTCCGCCATGGGCAGCCACGCCTCCACGAGCTCTTGGCGCAGCGTGTCCCGCTCGGGCCCGTCCGGCAGGGCGGCCAGCCGGAGAAAGGCCGCGTCGGTGTCGGGGGCGTCGTCGTGCGGATGCTTCGTGTGAACACCAGTACGCATGATGTTTTTCAGCTCTCTCAACGGTGCTGACGGTTGGCTGACACCGTGGGGACGACACCTGTGCCCGGGCATACACGCCCGGAGCGGATACCGCTCCCACGGGCGTGCCTCCGGTCCGAAGCACGACAAGCGCCTGCCCGGGGCCAACAGGGGCAAACGTGCCAGACCTGCTTTATGCGGCGTGTGTGGTCGCGACCCGGGCAACCTTCGGGCGCGGACCGCCGTCCGCGCCCGAAGTTCCCATTCATCCCATGGCCGCTCGGCCGGGACATCGGGTCCCCTGCCGCGGCGTGTTCAAACCTCCAGGCCAGGGGTACTCCGGCGGCGTGACCTCATGAACAAACGGAAGCGCAGGTGAACACACATGGCACAGCTCGTGAGAGACGTCATGACCGCCGGTGTGTCAGCGGTGCGCCCCGACGCCTCGCTGGTCGAAGCGGCTCGCCTGATGCGTGCCCTGGACATCGGAGACGTCCTGGTCGCCGACGGCGACCGGCTGATCGGGGTCGTCACCGACCGGGACATCGCCACGCGGGCGGTCGCGGAGGGCAGGGACCCGCTGGCGGTCAGCGCCGAATCGGTGTGTACGCCCAACCCGGTGTGCATCGGCCCCGAGGAGGAGGTCGGGGAGGCGATCAGGCTGATGACGACCCATGCCGTTCGACGGCTGCCGGTGATGGAGGACGGCCGCCCTCTCGGAGTGGTGAGCCTCGGGGACCTCGCCGTCACCCAGGACCCGGACTCGGCGCTCGCTGAGATCAGCATGGCGGAGCCGAACAGCGAACGGGGCGGAACGCCGGCCTGACCACCCACCTGACCACCCACCCGACCACATCTGATCACGCAAAGGAGCGGGCTTCATGCGGATCGCATTCCTGACAGCGCCCGAGGGCGTCGAACAGATTGAACTGACCGACCCCTGGCAGGCGGTCATGGACACGGGAGACACGCCACGGCTCATCTCCACGCGCACCGGGAGGGTGCAGGCCTTCAAGCACCTCGACAAGGCGGACACGTTCCCGGTGGACCAGGTGGTGGCCGACGCCTCGGTGGACGAGTACGGCGGCCTGGTGCTGCCCGGCGGGGTCGCCAACCCCGACGCGCTGCGCTTGGACGAGAAGGCGGTCGCGCTCGTCAAGGCGTTCTTCGACGCGGGCAAGCCGGTCGCGGCGATCTGCCACGCCCCATGGACACTCGTCGAAGCCGACGTCGTACGCGGCCGTACGCTGACGTCGTGGCCCAGTCTGCGTACGGACATCCGCAACGCGGGGGGCACGTGGGTGGACGAGCAGGTGATGATCGACAGCGGGCCGAACGTTCTGATCACCAGCCGGAAGCCGGACGACCTCAAGGCCTTCTGCGAGGCGTTCACCGCCGAGTTCACGGAGAAGGGATAGCGCAGTAGCGCATGACATGAGGAGACGGCACCCCCACTACGGGGTGCCGTCTCCTTTCAGGTTCAGGACCGTTTTAAGGGTTCAGGACCGTTCGTTTTCGCTCTGGGGTTCCTGACCGGCGATGTGCATCGCGGCCTCCTCCGCGGACGCGGCTCCGCCGTTGATCCCGACATCCTCAGCCAGCACGTCGTTGCGCCGCGGCGGCGCGATCTCGTCCGCCGACGCGAGCCGTCCCGCGCGCGCGTCGCCGACCTCCTCGTCCATGGGTTCACCGTCGTCGCCGGGCTGGTCACCGATGCCGTCGCCTTCCGGCGGTTCGACGTCCGGGGTCTCCTGAGCGAGCCGCTGATCAAGGGATTCTCCCCGGAGCTGCTCCTCGCCCGTCGTGCCGTACTTGCTGACGCCCAAGGGCCGCTCCGGCGGCGAGTACCCCTCCGCCATCATCTCGTCCAGGTCCCGCTCGCCGATCGCGTTCTCCATGTCGAGATCGCCGCTCGGGCGGTTCTGCACGTCGGAGTTCTCGGGCTGGTAGACGTCGTCGCCTCGCGCTTCGTCGGACATGTCTCGTTCCCTTCGTGTCCTTCGTGCGTTCCGCACCCCGCGAGTGCCCCGCCAGAGGCGAGTAACACGCGTCTGAAATGTTCCCCTCGGCTGTGAGGGGAAGGCCGCTGCGGGCACCTGAGCACAGTGAACGAATCGAGGACCGCCAACAGTGAGGTGACCGAGCCCGTACTGCCGGAAGGCCGGGGAGAACTGTCGTACGCGGTGGTGCGCGCCCTGCGCGGCGGCCCCGGCCGCCCGCTGCCCACCCCCCAGGACCAGGACCTGGTGCAGCGGGCGACCCCCTACGGAGAGGATCTGCAGCTCGCGCTGTACCTCTGCTACGAACTGCACTACCGCGGGTTCTCCGGCGTCGACCCGGCCTGGGAGTGGGACTCCGGGCTGCTCGGGCTGCGCGGCGCGATGGAGCGCCGCTTCCTGGCCACGCTGCGCGCGGACGCCCACCGGCACGCCTCGGTGGACGACGCGCTCCAGGAGATCCTTGTGGAGCCGGTCAAGCCCAGCGGGATCTCGGAGTTCCTCAAGGGGGAGGGCAAGCTGTGGCAGCTTCGCGAGTACGCGGCTCAGCGCTCCCTGTACCACCTCAAGGAGGCCGATCCGCACGCCTGGGTCATCCCGCGGCTGCGGGGGAGGGCCAAGGCGGCCATGGCGGCGGTGGAGTTCGACGAGTTCGGCGCGGGACGCGCCGAGCGGGTGCACGCGCTCCTCTACGCCAAGCTGATGGCCGACCTCGGGCTGGACACCACGTACGGGCGCTATCTGGACGCGGCCTGCGCGGAGATGCTGATGAGCGTCAATCTGATGTCACTGTTCGGGCTGCACCGTTCGCTGCGCGGCGCTCTGGTGGGGCACTTCGCGGCGGTGGAGGTGACGTCGTCGGCGGGCGCACGGCGCATGGCGCAGGCCATGCAGCGGGCCGGGGCGGGACCGGCGGCC
The DNA here is from genome assembly GCF_044548015.1 of Streptomyces sp. NPDC052236. Taxonomy (NCBI): domain Bacteria; kingdom Bacillati; phylum Actinomycetota; class Actinomycetes; order Kitasatosporales; family Streptomycetaceae; genus Streptomyces; species Streptomyces sp. NPDC052236. Next base: position 78,034 of record NZ_JBIUBL010000022.1, read on the forward strand.
GTGCACTTCTACACCGAGCATGTACGGGCGGACGCGGTGCACGAGCAGATCGTCCGGCGGGACGTCATCGGCGGGTTGCTCGAGGAGGACCCCGGGCTCGAAGGAGATGTCACGTTCGGCATCGACGCCACCGGCTGGGCCGAGGACCGGCTCGGTGCGCGACTGCTCACCGCATGGCGGCAAGGGCTGTCGAGCCTGCGTACACCCCTGTCATGAGGAAACCGCTCCTGGGGCGGGTCGGCACCCGGCGCAGCGGGATCGTCAGGTCCTGATCCGGCACCACCTCGTACTCCATCCGCGCCAGTCGCGGGGCGAGAGACCGCAGCAGAGCGACGGTGATGTCCTCACCCGGGCACCGGTGTCCCCCCGCCGCGTCACCGCCACCCTGTGCGATGAGCTCGTCGCCCGCCGGTTCCCTGCCCAGGAAGCGTGTCGGGTCGAAGGTGTAGGGGTCGCTCCACAGCTCGGGATCGTGGTGGTGGCCGTAGACATCCAGCAGTACGACGGACCCCTCGGGAATCGTGGTGCCCTGCCACGTCAGTTCGCCGGCGGCGAGACCGGCCACGAACGGCACGAAGGGATAGAAGCGCCGCACCTCGTGGGCGAATGCCTCCGCGTACTCACGGTCGCCGTCGCGCAGGGCCTCCCGCAGACCGGGCCGCCGGTGCAGCGCGTGCGCGGTGAAGGTCATGAACCAGGCCACGGCCGCGGTGGGGCGGATGATGTTGAGCACCTCGACCGCCGCGGTGTGCGGGTCGAGCAGCTCACCCTCATGATCGCGGTGCAGGGCCACCGCCCGCAGCGCGGAATCCTCCGTTATTTCGCTTTCCGTGCCGCCCTCGCGCGCGTGCTCCCTCTCCATCTTGCGTACGCCCTCGACGAGGCCCATCAGCTGTTCCTCCTGGCGTACGCGCGCACGCCGGGCCCGCCAGTGCCGGGGCCCCGCGGTGGCGAATCCGTCGACCATGGCCAGCAGGTCCGCCGCCGTCTGCCGAGCCTCGCTGCCGGTGAGGGGGATGCCGGCCCAGGCGCACACGGCGCGAGTGATCGCGACGCCGGCTTCGGTGAACAGCTCGATCCGCGGTTCGGCTGCCCACAGGGCGGTCGCGTCGTCCCACTCCGCGCGGGCGCGCTCCTCCAGGGCGGCCACCCCGCCCCCGTCCTTGAGGAGCGACATGAACAGAGCCTTGCGCGCCGCGTGCGCGCGCCCGTCGAGGGTATGTACCGCGCCGCGCCCGAAGAGGGTGTCGAGGACCGGCCCCGGCAGCGCCGACTGGCGCTTCACATGCTTCTCGTCGTAGAAGAACCGGACCGCCTCACGGCCGTGGAGGGCGGTGGTGTGCCGCCCCAGCAGCCGGGTCGTGACCGCGGGCCTGCCCGCGTTGCGCCGCCTGAGGTCGGGAAGCCAGCCATAGCCCTTGGCTCCCAGAGCGAGGGTGTTGTCGAGAAGGATTCCTTCGTGTGCCGTCATGCGAGGCCGAGTGCCCCACTCGCCAGGGCCCACGCCCACGCCTACGCCCACGCCTCGGGCCGATCAGCCCTCGACGCCGGTGGTGTGGTGCGACGAGCCGACGGGCTTGGACTCAGGGGAACCGCGTTGGCGCAGGTAGACGGAGAGAATGACCATCGACGCCACCGCGAGGAACTCGGACTGCCAGTTCTGCAGCGTACGGCTCCAGAACTCGGCCGAAACCAGGTACTCGCCCCAGCCGATGGGGGCCCGGAGCTGACGCAGCCGCTGCTCGTCGTAGGCGGCGACGCCGGCGATCGACTGCGCGAGCCAGGACAGCACGAACAGCGCGGCCATGACCAGGCCGAGGGAGTGCGAGAACAGCAGTCGGCGCCAGCCGCGGGAGCGCGCCCAGCGCGGTGAGTCGGACCGGGCGTACTTGCCCACCCGCTGTTCCTCGTCGGTTTCCAGCCCTGCCTTGTGCATGACCTTCGACTCCGGTGAACCACGCTGGAGCAGCCAGACGGTGCCGAAGATGTAGAGGAAGAACTGCAGGTACTCCGACTGCCAGTTCTCGGTGACGTCGACGGCGAAGTCCGAGGACGTCACATACGTGCCCAAGGAGACCGGGGCCAGGCCGTCGGTCACGAGCTGCTCGTTGAATTCGGCACGCCCGACGAAGGCCTGTCCGGCGAGGGCGAGCAGGAAAGCCGCGCCGAATGCGAGGGTGAGTGAGTTGTCACGTAGGAATTTGCGCACCACGGCCTCCACGGTGGCGTCATCGGCGCACGTCATCGGTGCACGTCATCGGTGCATCAGACCCAGCGCGATGAAGTAGGCCAGACCCGACAGCACGAGGACAAGGCACAGCGTGAACAGCGCCCTCATGGTCGCTCAGCCGCCCTTGACCGCGCACTTGTACGGCCTGTCGGCTCCGTCGGGGCGGCATCCGGCGGCGACCACCTTCCAGCCGCCGGGGAACCGGGACAGGAACAAGGTGTCCGCATCGAGGACGACCCGGGCCTGCCGGCCGTAGACATCCACCGTGCGGGGCGCGCCGCCGGCGGGGAGCTCCTCCGCCGTGATCGAGCGGGTGCACGGGGCCTTCGCGGAGGCCTCCAGCTCATCACGCGTACCCGGGGCGAGGGCCGCGCACAGGGCGGTCGTGTCTTCGGCGGCCAGGGCCCTCTCGAAGGCGGCCGCGGCGGCTCGCGCGGCGGTGTCGCGGTCGTCGTCGGCGCCGCCGCAGCCGACAGCCAGGGCGGCGGACGACAGCAGTGCCACCGGCAGCAGCACGATCCGCAGCCCGGCACGTCGGCATGGACCCCGGCATGGACCCCGGCGTGGACACCGCATCCTGCCTCCACTCGCCGCTCGGCACTGTCGGGCATTGTGCAGCACCATCCTGAGCGGCGCACGGCGACCGGGAGGGACTCGACACGCCCAAGGCGTGACCCGGCGTCCCGTGGGTACCCGCGAAGTCGCGGTGCTTCTGCCGCCGTACTTCATTCCAGATTCGAGATTCGAGCCATGGGACCGCGGGAAGGCCGCCGTCCCGAGTAATGGTCAGAGGAGTTGTCAGCCGTGAATACGCGGACCGACAGTCAGCCTTCCAGGACACATCCGGCCAGGCATCTGCCCAGCCTCCGGCCCGTCGACGGTGGCGTGCGCACCTGCCGCCCCGCGTCGGCCGAGGACGAGGGCGCGCCGCCGCCGAGGAAGGACCAGGCGGACCCCGACTGGAACATCGTGCGCGGCGAGGACTGAAAGCGTCCCCGCCCGGCCCATCAGTGGCGGAGCCCGATTCGGGCTCCATTCAGCTCGCTCCGTTCAGCTCCATCCAGGAGGAGAGTCCGATGGGGACCAGCGCCGTCCAGGGCACCGGACAGGAGCATGACGCAGGCCCGTACGTCCCCCGGCGTGGCGGGCTCCCGGCGCTCCGGCGTGCCGCCGCTGACTGCCAGGGGTGCCCGCTCTTCCAGAACGCCACCCAGACGGTGTTCGGAGCGGGCAACTCGTCCGCTCCCGTCGTGGTCGTCGGCGAGCAGCCGGGCGATCAGGAGGACAGGCGCGGCGAGCCGTTCGTGGGGCCCGCCGGGCGACTGCTGCGCGACGCGCTCGCAGAGGTGGGCATCGACGAGGAGCAGGCGTACTTCACCAACGCCGTCAAGCACTTCAAATTCGCCCAGGCCGAACGCGGCAAACGCCGGATACACAAGCCGCCGAGCCTGCGGGAGATGACGGCCTGCCGCCCCTGGCTGGCGGCCGAACTGCGGGTGATCGACCCCGACGTGGTGCTGGCGCTGGGTGCGACGGCGGGCAAGGCGCTGCTGGGTCCATCGTTCCGGGTGGGGGAGCAGCGCGGCGTACTGCTGCCGATGCCGTCCTGGGAGCAACTCGACGGGGGAGGCGACGGCGGAGGCGAGGCGGCGCACGGGCACGGGCACGGGCACGGGCACCTTGTCGGTACCGTCCACCCCTCGGCGATTCTGCGCGCCACGGACCGCGAAGCGGCGTACCGGGGACTGATCGCGGACCTCAAGGTCGCGGCCGAGGCCCTTCGGGCCGAGCAGCACTGAGCCGCGCTCGGTGTCAGTGGTGCCGCTTAGCGTGACGTCATGACACACCTGAGCTTCGACCGCTGCTGCGCCGAAATCGTCGACCAGGCAGCTCTGCTGACGTCCGGCATCAAGGGCGCCGACCTGACGGCGCCCGTGCCCTCCTGCCCCGGCTGGAACCTCGGTCAGCTGCTCCGCCACCTCGGCGGCGGCCACCGCTGGGCGGAATCGATCGTACGGACCCGGGCGGCGCAGCCACCCTCCGACGACCATTTCCGCGACCTCTCCCGGTACGCCGACGAGGATCCCGCCGTGCCGCTTCCTGCACGAGACCCTGATCCACCGGGCCGACGCGACCCTGGCCGTCGGCGCGGAGTTCACCGCCGACGAGGACGTCGCCATCGACGCCATCGACGAGTGGATGGAGCTCGGCTCGCTGCCGCAGCTGCTGGACGTGCACCCCCAGCAGCGGGAACTGCTCGGCCCCGGCCGTACCCTCCACTTCCACGCCACCGACACCGCGCCGGAGGCATCGGCCGAATGGCTGGTGGACCTCACCGGCGACACCATCGTCTGGCGGCGCGCGCACGAGAAGGCCGCCGTCGCCGCGCGCGGCCCGCTGACCGACCTGCTGCTCACCATCTATCCGGCGGCGCCCCCTCGACAGGGAAGACAGGGGGCGCGTCGAAGTCCTCGGCGATGCGGAACTGCTCGACTTCTGGTTGCAGCGGGTCAGCTTCGGCTGACTGGCGACTGGCGCCAACCGGGTTTTGGGGCGCTCCCGCCCTCACCTGTCCGGCTGCGGCTGCTGAGTGCCGCACAGCAGCCGGTCGCCGCGTACGGGAGCTCCCTCGACGCTGCTCCGGTCGTGGACGATCCTGGCGACCGCGGCGCCGTCGGAGCCGACCGCGACATCGAAGGTCTCGCCGTGTCCGGCCACGGGACGCAGCTCAGCGCCGGGGAGCACGGCGGTGACCGTGGGCACATACCGCTCCCAGTACGGGTCGTAGGTGATGACAGTCCCGCCCCGGGGCCGCGCCGCGCCCAGCTGACCCGTGGCGGCGGACTCGACCGCGAAGCCCTGCGCGCGCAGCGCGCGAGCGACCTCAGGATCGGAGACCCGTAGCCGGATCAGGGCCGGGTCATCGGCGACCGGGATGTCCTCCTTGTTGGGCTGGATACGACGGTCGTCGGCGATCGGCCGGTCCTCGCGCAGCGCCGCCCACAGCGCGGCGGACCGCTGCGGGTGCCAGAGGAGCGTGGAGCCCCACTGAGGTACGCGGTGGTCGAACTCCTCCATCGGGACGGTCACGAACTCCGTCTGCCGTGCGGTCAGCCTCCCCAGTGCCCCGCCCAGCCGGATCAGGTCGTGGAAACCGGTGTCCGCGTCCACGCGTACGGATTTCAGCAGCCGGTAGGCGGTGAGCGCCGCGGCGGCCCGGTTCGCGAAGGCCCCTTCGGCGCGCAGCCGGGACACCAGCTCGTTGAGCAGGCGCTGCTGACGGCGGACCCGGCCCAGATCGCCGGGCGGGGACACATGCCGGGTGCGTACGTACTGCAGCGCGCCCCGGCCGTCCAGCTGGTGGGTCCCCGCCGCCAGATTCAGCCCGGAACCGGCATCGTTCAGGGGCTTGTCCGTGCACACCCGCGCGCCGTCCAGCCGGTCCACGGTGTCGGCGAAGCCGGTGAAGTCGGTCTCCAGGTAGTGATCGATCCGCAGCCCGGTCGCCTGTTCCACCGTCCGTACGGCCAGCTCGCCACCGCCGTGCTGATAGGCGCCGTTGATCTTCCCGGCGTGGCGGGGATGGGCGTGATCGGCGAACTCCACGTACGAGTCCCGGGGAATGGAGACCACGCTCAGGCGCCGGCGGTTCTCCGCGAGGTGCGCAATCATTATCACGTCCGTGCAATTGCATTCCTTGCCGCCGACGTGAAGACGCTTCCGGTCCTCGGCGGAAATGCCGGTCCGCCGATCGATTCCGACAAGGAGGATATTGGTGCCGTCGCCATGACCTTGAGTGGATCCGTTGGCGCTGTTCGCCACCCAGATGGACCCACCCGACGCGAGAGCGGCGATCAGAACAGCCGTGACGGCGAAAGTGCGCACAGAGGACTCCTCCGATATCGGACCGTGATCATATGAAGAAGGAAGCACGGATTCCGCGCCAGGGCACGTATTTGAGGGCGAGTCTGCCGAGAGGTGTCGGACAAGGGGTGAGGCGTCGGACAAGGACGGACGGCGGCCCGCAGGCCGCCGTCCGTATGCGATTCTCGTCTACCACCGATACCAGCGGGACCTCGTGCCGGTCGTTGTGGTGCTCCGCATCAGGAAACCGAGAAGCCAGATGACGAGCACCGCGAGCGCGATCCACCACAGCACCTTCAGGGCGAAACCGGCTCCGAAGAGCACGAGCGCCAGTAGTAGAACGAGCAGGATGGGAACCATATTCTGCACCTCCACCCCGCCGGGTGCCCGGGATATCCGCGGATACACGCGACGTTTGACGCAGGTCGCCCCGGGCAGGCGCGTTCAAGTGCCCGCGGCGCATCATGCGACACATGGGAGGTAACCCGGTGAGGCAGGAAAGCGACGGTGGCGGCCTTACTCGCGGTCGGCACGAGACGGAGGAAGAAAGGGCCGACCGGCGGTGGGGTGAACTGCTGCAGGAACTCCGGGTCGCCCAGACCGGTATGCAGATCCTCTTCGGCTTTCTGCTCACCGTGGCATTCCAGCCCCGCTTCACTGATCTTTCCCAGACCGACCGGCACATCTATATGGTCACCGTGTTGCTGGGGGCGGCGACGACCGGCGCTCTCGTCGGTCCGGTGTCGTTCCACCGCCTTGTCACCGGCAGGCGGCTGAAACCGCAGACGGTCGAATGGGCCTCCCGCCTCACCCTTCTTGGGCTGGTGCTCCTGTTGTGCACGATCACGTCGGCGATGCTGCTCATCCTGCGGGTGATCGTGGCCGACTTTGTCGCCCTGTGGCTGGTGGTGGGAACGGTCATCTGGTTCATCATCTGCTGGTTCGTTCTCCCGCTCTGGGCACTCGCCGCCGCCCGCGCCCGGCATATGACCGAAAAGTGATGCGGGCCGGTCCGTGAGACCAGTTGTCCCGTCAACTCTGTGGTGCGGGGCGCGTGTTGGCCTTGAAAGTTGTGACGATACTGTGCGCGCACCGCCACATGAGTGGCGTGGCAACCATGGAGGAATTCGTGACAGCAATCAACAGATCGTGGCGGCGTTCGGGGGCGCTCATAGCGGTCGCGACGGTCGGCGTCCTGGGCGCCGGCGGTGTGACCGCCGGTCCCGCAATGGCGCACACTCCGGTGTGGTCCGTGACCTGCACCGAGGTCAAGGTCGATCTGACCAAGTACACCACCAAAGCAGACAACACCGTGAACATCACTGTGGACGGCAAGGACCTGCTGCCGACCGAGACGTTCAAGGGCGAGTTCCACAAGAAGCTTGAGCTTCCCCAGCACGACAAGGAGCTCACCGTCCACCTCATCGTGAAGGCGGGCGACGGCGACCAGTTCTCGCGTGACCTGACCGAGACGGCTCCGGTGTGCGAGGGCACCACCCCGTCCCCGACGCCGCCGACTTCGCCGCCGGTCACGCCGTCGCCCTCGGACACGCCGAGTACGACCGCGCCCACCCCGAGCAGCACGCCGAGCACGCCGAGCACGCCGGGCACATCCACGTCCACCTCTGCCGCGGTGCCGCCGCCGGCGGAGCCGAGCGCCAACTCGGGCGATGGCGACCTCGCCGAGACGGGCTCCTCCAGCTCCACGCCGCTGATCGGCGGCGCCGGCGCGCTCGTCATCCTCGCGGGTGGCGGCATCGTCTGGGCCGCGCGCAAGCGGCGGAGCGCGTAGCACTGACCAACTGACCAACTGACCCGATACGCAGGGCGGGTGGGCCGCGGGGAACCGGCCCACCCGTCTTCCTTTTGCGCCTAAACCGGCGCCGCTCTCGCGGAGGTGGCTGATCTGCGTGTGGGTTGCTCAATTGATGATTGCGGTGCTCTCCAGGAATCGCCGCACGGTCTCAGGAGTCTGTCCATGAAGACGATCGACGAACTACTTACCGAAGTGTGCGTGCTCAGCGCGCGCCGTTCAGTGCGCGCCGTTCGGTGCGCTCGGCGCGCTCCCTAAAGGCCTGAACGCCCCTCGCCATCCTGCCGGTTCCCGCTGTTCTCCCCGACGTTCCCACTACCCCCTGGTGCGTTTGATCGAGCACCGCGATGCTGTCCGCGGACAGGGCTTACCGCGCTGTCGGCGTTCTCAATCAGCCGTACTCCAGGAGTAGTTGTGGGCCTTGGCCTAGCAAGACGGTCCGTCGTGCTGTTCGCGGCGGTTTCCGCACTGACGGCGGCGGGGCTGTCCCCCGCCGTCGCCGATTCCCATCCCGACCCCCGTCCCCGAGACTCCACCGAAGTGCTGCGCCCCGTCGCGCCGCCACCCGCCAGCGCCCCGGCCGGACGCACCGAATCCGTCGCGGACGGCGACGGAATCGAGACCGCGCACAGCTCCCGGCCGATCGCCCCGGGCATCAGCCTCACCTCGTACGACCGCCTCGAATCCGACAAGTGGCTGCGCGTCGACGCCCTCTCGGTCGACCTCGACGGCAGCGGCGTACAGGCGGACTACCTCTCCTCCGGCAAGGTCGCCGACCGCCGCACCGTCTCCGAACTCGCCGCCGGGCACGACCCCGGCAAGGGCAGACGCACGGTCGCCGCGATCAACGCGGACTTCTTCGACATCAACGAGACCGGTGCGCCGCAGGGCCCCGGCATCAAGGACGGCAAGGTCACCCACTCGCCCGGCCCCGGGGCCAACCGGGCCGTCGCCATCGGACCCGAGAGCGCCGGACGCGTCCTGCGGCTCTACTTCGACGGCACGCTGACACTCCCCTCGGGCCCGCACCCCCTGACCGCGTACAACGCCGCGAACGTCCCGGCCGGCGGCATCGGCGCCTACACCGCCGCCTGGGGTACGGCCGCCCGCGCCCTGACCGTCGACGGCGCGCTTCCCGTAGCCGAAGCGCTCATACGAGACGGCAAGGTCGTCGCCGTCACCGACCGGCCAGGCACCGGACCCATCGCCGCGGACACCACCGTCCTGGTCGGCCGGGAAGCCGGAGCCGCACTGCTGGCCGCCCTGCGCCCCGGCGACCCGGTCGCCCTGGAGTACCGGGCGCGCACCGACAGCGGCCCCGTGCCCCGTACCGCCGTCGGCGGCCGTGAACTCCTCGTCGTCGACGGCGTATCGCAGAACCACGAGGGCCAGAGCAACAACACCGCCGCCCCCCGCACCGCCGTCGGCTTCTCCCGGGACGGCCGCGCCATGCAGGTCATCACCGTCGACGGCCGCCAGGCCGACAGCGGCGGCGTCACCCTCACCGAACTCGCCGTGATGATGAAGGAGGCCGGGGCGTACAGCGCGCTCAACCTCGACGGCGGCGGCTCCTCGACACTCGTCGCCCGCGAACCGGGCAGCGACGCCCTCCAGGTGGAGAACAGCCCCTCCGACGGCAGCCAGCGCACGGTCCCCAACGGCCTTGCCCTCACCGCCCCCGACGGCAGCGGACGGCTCCGCGGCTTCTGGGTCGAGACCCGCGTCCCCGCCGGTGGCGCGCCCACCGCGGACCCGGTCAAGGGCGGTCACCCCGAGCGCGTGTTCCCCGGCCTGACCCGCGGCCTCACCGCCGCCGGTTACGACGAGACGTACGGACCGGCCGCGGGCACCCCGCACTGGCGGGCCGTACGCTCATCGGTCGGCCGGGTCGACGACCGGGGCGTGTTCCGGGCGCGGCACAGCGGCACCACCGAGATACGCGCGGAACGCGCGGGCGCGCACGGCTCCACCGAACTGACCGTGCTCGGCGAGCTGGCCCGGATCGAGCCGACCACCCGGCGCGTCGGCCTCGCGGACACGAGCGCCACCGGCGCCTTCGGCCTCCTCGGATTCGACGCCCAGGGCAACAGCGCGCCCATCGAGCCCTCCGATGTGAAACTCGCCTACGACCACACGCTGTTCGACGTCCGGGACGACGGCAAGGGATCATTCACCGTCAAGTCCCTCACGGGCAGCGGCGGCGGCCAGATCACGGCCACAGTCATGGGCGACGGCACCCCCCGCACCACGGTCCTCGCCGTCGGCGTCGGCCTCGCAGAACAGCCGGTCTCCGCCTTCGACGACGCGGCCTCCTGGACCTTCAGCCACGCCCGCGCCAGCGGCTCGGTCGCGGCCACACCCGAGGGCCAGAGCGGCTCAGGACTGGAACTGAGCTACGACTTCACCCTCTCGACCGCGACCCGGGCCGCATACGCCACTCCGCCGCAGCGGATCGCCGTCGCGGGCCAGCCGCAGTCCTTCACGCTCTGGATCAACGGCGACGGGAAGGGCGCCTGGCCCACCCTGCACCTCAAGGACGCGGCAGGCTCCGACCAGTTGCTGCGCGGACCGTACGTCACCTGGACCGGCTGGCGGCAGGTGACCTTCGCCGTACCGCCGGGCGCCGCGATGCCGCTGGCGGTGCACCGCTTCTATCTGGCCGAGGCCGTTGGCGCCAGGCAGTACACCGGGAAGATCGTGATCGACGGCCTGGCCGCGCAGGTGCCGCCCACCGTCGTACTGCCCGAACAGCCGCGTACGGCCGACCCGCTGATCGACCCGGCGGCCGAGACCGAGGCCAGGGACTGGCGGTTCGCGGTCATGTCCGACGCGCAGTTCGTCGCCCGCACCCCGGACAGCGCGATCGTGGCGCAGGCGCGCCGGACCCTGCGCGAGATCAAGGCGGCCCGGCCGGACTTCCTCATCATCAACGGCGACCTCGTCGACGAGGGCTCGCCCGCGGACCTCGCCTTCGCGCGCCGCGTACTGACCGAGGAGCTGGGAGATGAGCTGCCCTGGTACTACGTACCGGGCAACCATGAGGTGATGGGCGGGAAGATCGACAACTTCGTCGCCGAATTCGGCCCGGCACAGCGCACCTTCGACCATCGCTCCACCCGCTTCCTGACCCTGGACACGTCCAGCCTGTCCCTGCGTGGCGGCGGCTTCGGACAGATCAAGGAGCTGCGGGCGCAGCTCGACGCGGCGGCGAAGGACCCGGACATCGGATCGGTGCTGCTGGTCGAGCACGTGCCGCCGCGCGACCCCACGGTCCAGAAGGGCAGCCAGCTCGGGGACCGCAAGGAGGCGGCGCTCATCGAGCAGTGGCTCGCCGAGTTCCGCCGTACGACCGGCAAGGGCGCGGGGCTCGTCGGCAGCCATGTCGGCGTCTTCCACGCCGAGCACGTGGACGGCGTGCCGTATCTGATCAACGGCAACTCGGGCAAGGCACCCGCGGGCCCGGCCAACGAGGGCGGCTTCACCGGCTGGTCGCTCGTCGGCGTCGACAAGGTGTCGCGGGGCGAGCAGGCGGTCGGCAGGCTCAAGCCGTGGGAGGGCCGCCCGGACTGGGTCTCGGTCCAGACCCGCGCGCACGTCGACGGCCTCACGCTGGACGCGCCGGCGGTACTGAGCCCCGGCCACACGGCGTACGCCCGTGCGACGGTCACCCAGGGGACGCGGCAGATCCCGGTGGCGTTCCCGCTCAGCGCCGACTGGACGGGCTCGCCGAACCTGCACATCGGCGCGGTGCGGGACGCCAGGCACCGCCATGTGGCTGTGTTCGACCCGGTGACGGGGCGGCTCACGGCGCTCCGGGCAGGGACGGTGACGCTGGCGGTGACGGTGGGCGGCGTCACGCAGCGTACGCAGATCCGCGTCGCGGCGGCAGGGACGGTGTCGGGCATGGCGTCGGCGGGCGCGGTGGCGTAGCCGCGCGGGGCCCGCGTCCGCTCCGGACGCGGGCCCGGCCCTCCAGGCGCACTTGACCGTCACTGTCCCAACGGTTGTGCGAGTTGTTTACAGAGGTTCAAGTCAGCGCTACGTTCCGAAGTGGGTGGTGGGAGCGCTCCCACCACCGTCGCGCGATGAACCCCACTCGCCCCACCGAAGGGAATCAGCGCCATGCCACGAGGATTACGGTCCCCATCGAACCCGAACCCACCGAACCACCGCAGATCGATCCTGCTCATCCTGCTCGCCGTCCTCACCTCCCTGCCCGCCCTGGGTCTGATCGCCTTCTCCGAAGGCACAGCCGCCGCCCACGGCACCCCGATGAAGCCCGCCAGCCGCACCTTCATGTGCTGGCGCGACGGCCTCACGAGCACGGGGGAGATCAAACCCAACAACCCCGCGTGCAAAGCCGCGGTGGCCCAGAGCGGCACCACCCCGCTGTACAACTGGTTCTCCGTGCTGCGCTCCGACGGCGCGGGCCGCACCCGCGGCTTCGTGCCCGACGGGCAGCTGTGCAGCGGCGGCAACAGCACCTTCTCCGGCTACAACCTCCCGCGTACGGACTGGCCGCTGACCCATCTCACCTCGGGCGCCACGGTCAACTTCTCGTACAACGCCTGGGCGGCACACCCCGGCTGGTTCTACGTCTACATCACCAAGGACGGCTTCGACCCGGCGAGGACACTCACCTGGAACGACGTGGAGGAGCAACCGTTCCTTTCCATCGACCATCCGCCGCTCAACGGAACCCCGGGCACGGTCGAGGCCGACTACCGCTGGAGCGGCGCGCTGCCCTCCGGCAAGAGCGGACGCCACATCATCTACATGGTGTGGCAGCGCTCGGACAGCGCCGAGACCTTCTACAGCTGCTCCGACGTCGTCTTCGACGGCGGTAATGGCGAGGTCACCGGCGTCGGACCCGACGGCAGCGACCCGGGAGACCCCACCGACCCTCCGACCGGTGACTGCACGGCGGCCCAGCGCACCGTCTCCACCTGGAACGGCGGCGGCCAGACCGAAGTGACCGTCACCAACACATCTGACCACCCCATCCTCGGCTGGATGACCGAGTGGACCTTGGGCGACGGCAGGCGCATCGACAGTCTGTGGAACGGTTCCATGACCGCTCAGGGCCAGAAGGTGATGGTGCACAACGCCAACTGGAACGGCTCGCTGGCGGCCGGTGCGAGCACGACGTTCGGCTATGTCACCGCGGGCGGCCCGCCGGAACCCGGCACGGTGCCGGTCTGCACCGTCCACTGACCGGCGCCGCGTAACCCCCCACCCGAAGGGCACTCGCATGCCACATCAGCACCGACGGCCCGGATTCAGAAAGAAGGCGAGGACCGCGCTCGCGGTCGGCGTCGCGCTCGCAGCCGCCTCCACCGTTACGGTCGCGTACGCCGGCGAGCAGGCCAGGACGTGTACGGCGTTCTCCACCATCACGATGGGCAAGTACTACCGTCAACAACAACCTCTGGGGCCAGGACAGCGGCACCGGCTCCCAGTGCGTATGGGACACCTCCCAGAACGGCGACACCATCGCCTGGGGCACGGACTACACCTGGTCCGGCGGACAGTACAACGTGAAGTCCTACGCCAGTTCGGTACTCGGCTGGCACTGGGGCTGGAAGGTCGACAAGCCCAGAACCGAGCTGCCCGTACGGGTCGGTGACCGCAGGCGCATCGACACCACCTGGGACTTCACGGTCAGCTCCAACCCCGGCGTCATGAACGTCGCCTACGACCTGTGGCTGCACAGCAAGAACAACGCCGACTGGCCGGATCAGCCGACCGACGAGGTCATGATCTGGCTCAACCGCCAGGGCGGCGCGGGCCCACTCGGCTCGAAAGTCGGCTCGGTCAGCCTCGGCGGCGCGATGTGGGACCTCTACGAGGGCGACATCGGCTGGAAAGTCCACTCCTTCGTCAGGGTCGCCAACACCTCAAGGGCCACCCTGAACATGGACGACTTCCTCCAGGCCCTGGTCCGTCGCAACTACCTGTCCAACGACAAGTATGTGTCGGGTATCGAGGCGGGAACCGAGGTCTTCACGGGCACCGGCCGCGTGGACACCAGGGCGTACTCGGTCGACGTCGGCTGAGCCGCACGGCGGTTGGCTGAGTCGCACGACGGCGGCCGGGCCGTGTCATGTGTGTGGCATCAAGCATGTCGGTTCGGCCGTCGTCGGGCCCGCCGTCGTCAGGCCCGCGCGGAGCTCTTCCGGTAGGTGTGCGGGGCCACCCCCGTGACCTTGTGGAAGACCCGGCTGAAGTACGCGCGGTCGCGGAAGCCGACCGCGCGGGCCACCGTCTGCACGCTGTCGTCGCTCTGCCGCAGCCGCTCCTTGGCCCGCTGGATGCGCAGCCGGATGAGGTAGTCCCACAGCGGCAGGCCGAGCCGCCGGTGGAAGAGCCTGCTGAGATGGTCCTCGCTGACCCCGGCGGCCTCGGCCACCTGCCAGCGCGAGATCTGGTGCCGGTAGTGCTGCTCCAGATACGCGAGCGCGACATGCACCGGTGCGTCGGTGTACCGCGCGCCCTGCGGCGTGGGACGTGTCATGGCGGCGAGCAGCCGGGTGGTCTCCGTCTCGGTGAGGATGTCCCGGCCGAGCAGGACAAGACCGGGGTGCGGCTCGGCGCGCCGGGCGTCGGCCGCGGTGAAGTCCCGGTCACCCAGCATCAGAACCGGGATCCTCTCGTGCCCCTCCTTGGTGCGCATCCGCTCGACCACATCGAACCCGGCCATGTCCGGCAGCGTGCGCGAGACGATGAGCAGACAGGGCACGGCCTCCGCGAGCACGGCGAGCGCCGTCATGCCGTCGGGCGCGGTACGCACCGCCCGGCCGGGCAGGGCGTGGGCGACGGTCTGCCGCAGATGTTCGCGGGACCGGGCGTCGGGGTCCGCTATCACCACGGGTTCGGTCGGCCCCGAGGGGCGCAGAGCCTGCACCGCCTGGGCCAGAGTGTCCCCGTACACCGGGCCGTAGAGCAGGAACGGGGTCCGGCGCAGCGCGGGATGGTCGTGCAGCCGCTGGAGCGAGTTCCAGTCCTGCGGGTGCGCGGTGTCGGTGTCCCAGGCGATGGCGACGGGCTGGTGGGCAGCGACGAGGGCGGTGAGGTCGTCGTCGGGGCGCAGCCACCGCACCAGCAGACCGCGCTGCCTGGCCATGTCGTCCATCTCCCCGCGCGGCGCTCCCGCCCCCGCGACGAGCAGCGTGCGGGAGGTGCCCGGGGAGGGGTGCGGTGGCTCCGCGGGGGTGGGCAGCGGCAGGTCGAGCCGTAAACCCCGGTGGGCCGGGCCGGTGTCCAGGCTGACCGAGCCGCCGTGCAGCGCCGCCAGCCTGCGGGCGATGGCCGGGCCGAGGCGGGTGCCGGGTTCGCCGGGGGCGAAGGGTTCCAGCAGCTGTTCGGCGTCCTCGGGCGCGAGATCGCGGTCCGGGCAGGCGATGCGTATCCGCAGCAGCGTCGGGTGGGGGTCGGCGGTGAGCAGTAGCCGGTGGGGCGGTCCTGAGGAGCCCGAGGGCGCGGCGGCGGCGATCAGCAGGTTGACGACGATCTGGCGCAGCCGGTCGGGGTCCGCGCGTACGGCGGGCAGCCGGCGGGGGAGGCAGAGCCGGGTGATGTACGGGCCGAAGCCCGTTGCGCGGCCCGTCGCGGAGGCCGTACGGACGGCGTCGTGCAACGCCTGCACCAGTACGGGCCGGGGGTCCAGCAGCGTCAGGGAGAGGTCGAGGCCGTCGGACTCGGCGCGGGAGAGGTCCAGCAGATCGTCGATCAGGCGCAGCAGCCGGGCGGATTCCTCGTGCGCGCGGCGCAGCGCGACGGCGGGGGAAACGTTGTCTTCGGGCGACTGCGTGAGCCGCAGGATCGCCTCGACCGGGCTGCGCAGTTCGTCGGTCGCGTTGTCCAGCAACCGGGTCTTGAACCGGCTGGCCTGCTCGGCGGTGTCCCGGGCCCTGCGTACCTCGTCGAACAGCCGGATCCCCTTCAGCGCCGCGCTGATCTGGTCGCCCAGCGCCCCGTACAGCGCCCCTCGCCGCGCTGCCTCCTGCCGGGAGCCCCCGTCGAAGAGCGCGAAGCCGAGGTGCTCGTCGCCGACGTGGAGAGGCTCAAGGACGAGCGTGAAACGGCGGTCGCGCGGCAGCAGTTCGTCGGGGAGCAGCAGCCGTACGGGATAAGGCGCGCCGAGCGCCCCGGCGCCGCCCCGGTCCAGCGGGGCGCGCTCCTCGCGGGAGAGCACCGGCCTGGCTGTGCCCGCGCTTCCGGCGGCGCCGGGGGCTCCGCCCTCGTCGTAGAGCACCAGCCGGCACTGAGGCACCGCGGAGGGCAGCCGGCGCGCGAGGGCTCCGGTGAGCGCGTCGATGTCGGTGACGGTCGTCAGGGTGGTGCCCAGTTCGCGCAGCCCGATGGATTCCTGTTCGGCCTCCCAGCGCTCGTACTCCAGCAGCCGCCGCGCCTTGTCGGCCACCATGAGCCGTGCCTGGCCCAGGAACCGCTCGGCCACCGCGCGGGACTCCGCCGACAGCCGGGGCACCACCAGCGTGCGGACGCGCAGCAGGGCACGGTCCCAGTCGACGGCGTCCGTGGAGGAGTGGACCTGGGTGGAGATGAGGGCCTCCAGCAGCTCAAGGAATCCGGCCCCGTCCGGACAACCGGCCCCGTCCGGACAGCCGGCCTCGCCGGAGCCCGCGCCCACATCCGCGAGGAAGGCCGCGGCGAGTTCCGGACCGGCCCCTGGCAGGACCGTGAAGACGTCCACGGGCACCGCGTCGCCGCACTCGGGCTCCGCGGTGTCCTTCGGCCGGCCCTGCGTCACCAGGGGCGAAGGGCAGCCGCAGGAGCGGCGGATGACCAGCGACCCCGGCACGGCCGTACGTTCGGGCGGGCGGCTGCCCCGTAATCGCGCGACCAGCGTGTCCACCGCCAGTTCGCCGAGTTCGGCGAAGGGCAGCGCGACCGAGGTGAGCGCCGGATCCGACAGCCGGGCCTCCGGCGAGTCGTTGAAGCTGACGACCGCCACGTCCTCCGGCACTCTGATGCCTCTGCCCGCCAGAAACCGCAGGGCGTCGGCCGCCAGTACGTCGCTGCACGCGACTACCGCGTCGAAGTCCCGCACGGGGCGCAGCCCCCGCGCGTCCAGCAGCACGCGCATCGCCGCCGCTCCCGCGCCGTCGCCGAACCCCATGGCACCGCCGACCAGATTGCGGTCGTGGGGGAGGCGGTGCCGGGCCAGGGCTTCGAAGTAGGCGCGGCAGCGGCGGCGGGACACGGGGTTGGTGAGCGGCCCGCGGATGCAGGCGAGGCGCTGTCGGCCGTGCTGCCCGACGAGATGCCCCACGGCCTCCCGCATCCCCGCGTCCGAATCCAGCGACAGGACCTCGTGCCCGCCGAGAGCCCGGTTGAGGCTGACCACCGGCAGCGTCCCGAGCCGCCGGAGGAGGCCCTCGGCACGGTCGCCCTCGGCGGGCAGCCCCAGCGTGGACGTCCAGCAGATGACACCGTCCAGCCGGTCGGGGCCGACCAGGTCGTACAGCGCGCTGCGGTGTGCTTCGCCCGGCCGCAGGGCGCCGCCGGGGAAGCACACCACATTGACGTTGTCGCGTTCCGCCGCCCGCAGTACCCCGGACCACAGGGTGGCACCCACTCCGAGATGGACGTTCGCGGTGAGTAGCCCCACCGTGAGCCGCTCGGCCATGGGCTGCCTCGCTCGTAGCAACTCGTCCCCGGAGTCGTGGAAGCTAGTCGAGGACCAGTGCCAGGGCAATAGCGGTGTCACACGGGTGTCAGATCTTTCCGACCCCCGCACCGGCCGTGACGGCAGCCTTTACGCCGGAAGCGGCGGCGGGCGTGTAGCTGTACGGGATCGACGCGACGCTGCCACCGGCCTGCCCGCCGCCGGAGTTGACGAAGTGGTTGTTCCTGGCCACCAGCGTGCCGGGGCCGGATGCCGCCTCGCCGAGGTGGAACGGGTCCTCCGTGTTCTCGAAGTAGTTCCCCTCCACCAGCACTCCCGCGTTCTCCGTGGAGGCGACACCGTAGCTGCCCACACTGCGGAAGTAGTTGTTCAGCACGTGCACCGGATTGCCGAAGCGGACCCGCGGATTGCGCTGGTTTGTGCCGTCGAAGTAGTTGTGGTCGAAGGTGACCTTCAACTTGCCGGTGTCTTCGGAAGAGTTGCTGTCCGAGTGGCCCAGCAGCATGTTCTTGTCCTGGTTGTGCGACCGGTTCCAGGACACGGTGATGTTGGTGGACGCGCGCTTGATGTCGACGCCGCCGTCGCTCGCGCCGGAGATGTCGTTGTGGTCGATCCACACCTTGGTGGAGTACTGCACGTTGATGGCGTCATCGTTGGAACCACTGAAGGTCAGGTTCTGGATGATGACGTTGTTGACGGAGGCCACGTTGAGCCCGCTGCCGGTGATACGGCCGGACGTGCCCACACCTACGATCGTCTTGTTCGAGGTCACCTTGGTCATGCTGCTCAGCGAGACGGTGCCGTTGACCCGTATGACCAGCGGCTCGCTCTTCTTGACCTCCGCGAGGAACTGGGAGGCGTTCGACACGGTGACGGTGGCCCCGCCCGCGCCGCCCGTGGTGCCGGCGCCGAAGCCGACCGGTCCTGCTGCTGCCACACCGCTCTGACCGGCTGCGGAACCGGTGGAGCTGGTGGCGCTGTTGGCTACGCCGGGTCCGGCGAGGGCGACCGTGGCTACGGTCGCCGCCGCCGTACCGATCAGCTTGAATCGTGCGCTCGTCCTGCGCATGATGTTCTCCGTCCGTGGGGTGTCTGGAGATGGCCCGCGCACATGTCCTCAGTGCATGTCCATGCCACGCGACCGCGATCATTTCCGAGGCTAGGGCGATCGCTGTGGTCGATGGCGGGCTCCATGTGGACTATGGCGTGCTGACCCGGACGGCGGTGTTCCGCGAGAGCTTCCGAGAGAGCCGTCCGAGAACTTACGAGACTGTGACGACCGATCGATTGGTAGCTCTGATGGGGCAGTTGCTGCCAAAGTGAACGCCGAACCGACCGGCGATGCGATCTGCGGCTGCCGGAAGACGAAGGGACCCTCATGGATCAGCGGCACAGGTTGAATCGCACCCGGCGGAACGCGCTCATCGCCGTCGCCGGGTTGGTGCTCGGTGGCGGCGGCCTGGTGGCTGTCAACGTCGCGGCCAACGCGGGCGGCTCAGGAGAACAGCGGGGCGGGAGTGTTGTCTGTCCGGCGGTGGAGGGGCAGCTGTCGGCGGTTCCCCAACGGGCGCGCGGCGAGGTGGACCGTAATCTCAGCATGATGCGGCAGCAGGTCGAGGAGGCCGACGCGAGGCTGTCCTCGGCGAAGGGCGAGTCGTCGCGCGGGGACCTCGGCCCGCTGTGGTCGAAGCGGTCGGCCGCGCTGGAGCGGATCGAGATCGCCGTCGAGCGGGCGGGTGGACAGCGGCCACAAGGGCTGCAGAGCCTGGCGGTCTGTACGGTCGGCGGCAAGGGATCCGCCCAGGTCAAGGCCGAAGGGGACACGCAGCAAGGCGGCCAGAAGAACGGCGGCCAGAACAACGGCCAGAACAATGGCGGCCAGAACAACAACGGCCAGAACAACAACGGCCAGGCGGTCGACAACGGCCCGTCACCGGACGACTTCGTCGACATCACCACCGTCGCACCCAACGTCCGGCGGCCCGGCCAGGGCCGTAACGCCTCCACCGGCACCTTCCAGTCGCGGTGCGGCGTGAACAAGCAAGGAGCGTTCAACTCAGACAACGTCATCGTCGCGCCCGGAGTGGACAACGGGGCACACCACACCCACGACTACGTGGGCGCGGTCGGCGTCGACGCCTTCACGACCAACGACTCGCTCGCCGCCGCCCGGACCACCTGCACCAATGGCGACCGGTCCACCTACTACTGGCCCGTGCTGCGTGACCGCGCCGCCGGCCAGGAGGCGGACGCCAACGAGCAGGGCGGGGGCGCCGAAGGCAACGTCGGAAAGATTCTGACGCCCGCCACCGTCCAGTTGAAGTTCGTCGGCAGCCCGCGGACCAAGGTGGCGGCCATGCCTCGCTTCCTGCGCATCATCACCGGGGACGCCAAGGCCAACGCCAACGGCGGAGGCAACGCCAACGCCCGCTGGACCTGCACCGGTTTCGAGTCCAAGGTCGAACTGACGGACAAGTACCCGATCTGCCCCCAGGGCAGCAAGGTTGTCCGGATCTCCAAGTTCCAGAGTTGCTGGGACGGCAAGAACATTGACAGTGCCAACCACCGGGACCATGTCGCCTTCGCCGACGCCCGGGGCAAGTGCCCCAAGGGCTTCCGGGCGATCCCGCAACTGGTGCAGCGCGTCACGTACAACGGTCTCGCCGGCTCCACCAGCTTCGCCGTCGACAGCTTCCCCGAGTCGCTGCACAAGCCCATCACCGATCACGGCGACTTCATCAACGCCATGTCGGACAAGCTGATGAGGCAGGCCGTGGGCTGCATCAACACCGGTCGCCGCTGCGGCTGACCACCCGCACCCGCCCTGTACGCACCCGCCCCGCACGCACCCGCCCCGCACGCACCCGCCCTGTACGCACCCTCCACCGCGACCGTCGACAAGGCCGATCAGGCCGATCAGGCCGATCAGGCCAACGTCGGCGGTCACCGCAGCCTCCGCCCGTCGCGCCTCTTCACGTCAGTCCGACCAGTCGGTACGTTCGACAGGGTCAGGATACCGACACGGCCCGACGCGACGGAGGCCCCATGACAGAGCCCGTGGCACCACGGATCGACGGCCACTGCGCCAGCCGCTTCGCGGCCGTCCGCGCCGCCTTCCAGGAGAACTTCCGCGACCGCGGCGAACTGGGCGCCGCCGTCACCGTCCTCCTCGACGGTGAGCCGGTCGTGGACCTGTGGGGCGGCTGGGCCGACTCCGCCCGCAGCCGGCCGTGGGAGCGCGAGACCCTCGTCAATGTGTGGTCGACGACCAAGGGTCCTACGGCCCTGTGCGCGCACCTGCTCGCCGACCGCGGGCTGCTCGACCTCGACGCGCCGGTCGCCGCCTACTGGCCCGAGTTCGCCGCCGCCGGCAAGGAGGCCGTTCTCGTACGTCATCTGCTCTCGCACCGCGCGGGCCTGGCCGGGCTGCGCGAACCGCACACGCTCGCCGAGCTCTACGACTGGGAGCTGACCACCGCACGCCTCGCGGCGACCGAGCCCTGGTGGCAGCCCGGCTCCGAGTCCGGCTATCACGCGCTGACGTACGGCTTCCTGGTCGGCGAGGTTGTCCGGCGCGTCACCGGGCAGCTCCCGGGAGAGTTCCTGCACCAGGAGATCACCGGCCCCCTCGGCATCGACTTCACCATCGGCCTGCCGGAGAAGGAGGCCGGGCGCGCCGCCGAGCTGGTGCACCCGCCGGCCGAGTCGACCAGCGAACAGGCCACCATCTTTTCCCAGTTGCGGCCGGTCGCCCTCGCCGCCCTCACCAATCCCGTCACCGGAGCCGCCGCCGCCAACAGCCCCGAGTGGCGCGCCGCCGAGCTCCCCGCCGTCAACGGCCATGGAACGGCCCGCGCGATCGCCGCGCTGTACGGCATCTTCGCGCGCGGAGAGCACGCGGGCCGGCGCGTGCTGTCGCCCGAGTCCGCCGAACGCGTACGCGAAGGCCAGGGCAGCTGCCGGGACCTGGTGCTGGGCGTGGGCTTCACGCACGACACGGAGGTGGCGCTCGGCCTCTGGCTGAGCGGCCGGAACGGCTCGTACGGCCCCAACCCGCGGGCCTTCGGCCACGACGGCTTCGGCGGCTCCTTCGGACTGGCCGACCCCGAGGCGGGCCTGAGCATGGCCTACGTCATGAACCGCATGGGGCCGCACATCGCCGACGACCCCCGCAAAATGGCCTTGATCAAGGCCGTGTACGAGGCGTAGGGGCCCCGCCGCTCTTCCGGATTCTTGCAACACGTTCTACTCTGTGCGCCGCGCCCGGTCGGTACGGACCGCGAGACTCCTGGAGGGGCCGTGCACCTCGAATACACACCTGAGCAGCTGCAGTTGCGCGCCGAACTGCGTACCTACTTCGCCGAACTCGTGCCGGACCGCGCCGCCGCCTTCCCCCAGGGCAGCGCCGCCATGGCCGACCCGGGCGCGCAGAAACGGTTCTACCGCCGGACGATCCGCCGGCTCGGGACGGACGGCTGGCTCGGCGTCGGCTGGCCCAAGGAGTACGGCGGTCGGGGCCTCGGCCCCATGGACCAGTTCATCTTCTTCGACGAGGCCGCCCAGGCGGGCGTACCCCTGCCGCTGATGGCGCTCAACACCGTCGGCCCGACGATCATGCGGTTCGGTACGGAGGAACAGAAGGCGTATTTCCTGCCGAAGATCCTCTCCGGGGAGATCGACTTCGCGATCGGATACAGCGAGCCCGACGCGGGCACCGACCTCGCCGCCCTCAAGACCCGCGCCGTACGCGAGGGCACCGAGGACACCGGCCACTACCTCGTCAACGGACAAAAAATCTGGACCACCAACGGCGACACGGCCGACTGGGTCTGGCTCGCGGTGCGCACCGATCCCGGGGCCCCGCCCCACAAGGGCATCACCATGCTGCTGGTCCCCACCTCCGACCCCGGCTACTCCTGCACCCTCATCAACACCCTCGCCTCGCACGACACCACCGCCAGCTACTACGAGAACATCCGGGTGCCCGCCTCCCGCCGCGTCGGACCGGAGAACAAGGGCTGGCGGCTGATCACCAATCAGCTCAACCACGAACGCGTCACCCTCGCCGCCCACGGCACCATCGCCATCCGCGCGCTCCACGACGTCCAGCGCTGGGCCGCCGACACCAAACTCGCCGACGGCCGCCGCGTCATCGACCTCGGCTGGGTACGCGGACGCCTCGCCATGACCCACACCCGGCTCGACGCGATGAAACTGCTCAACTGGCAAATGGTCAACGCCGTCGAGGAGGACACCCTCACCCCGCAGGACGCGTCCGCCGTCAAGGTGTACGGATCCGAGGCCCGCCGTGACGCGTACGCCTGGCTGATGGAGATCGTCGGCGCGGCGGGGCCCCTCAAGGAGGGCTCGGCGGGCGCGGTCCTGCACGGCGAGCTGGAGCGCGGCTACCGCTCCGCCGTGATCTTCACCTTCGGCGGCGGCAACAACGAGATCCAGCGCGAAATCATCTCCTGGATCGGACTGGGAATGCCGAGGGTACGACGTTGACAGAGAGCCGGCGGCTGGAGGCCGACATGAACGCTGACACGGACGCTGACACGGCCCGAGCCGACCCCGGGCTCTTCGGACCCCAATCCGTCACCTGGCAGCTGCACAGCGACCCGATCATGTGGATAGCCGGAGTACGCGCCCTCTACCTCCAGGCCCTGCACCCCCGCGTCGTACGCGGATTCATCGAGAACTCCGACTTCCGCAAGGACGCCTGGGGCCGGCTGATGCGCACGGCCGCCTTCGTCGGCACCCTCACCTATGACACCACCGAGGCCGCCGAGCAGACCGCCGCCCGGGTTCGCCGTGTGCACAGCCGCCTCAAGGGCACCGACCCCCTCACCGGGGAGCGCTACGGCGTGGACGAGCCCGAACTGCTGCTCTGGGTGCACTGCGCCGAGGTCGACTCCTACCTCCAGGTCGCCCGCCGCTCCGGCTTCCGTCTCAGCGACGCCCAGGCCGACCGTTACCTCGACGAACAGCGCGAGAGCGCGCGCCTGATCGGCCTGGACCCCGCCGAGGTGCCCGGCTCCGCCGCGAGCCTTGCCGCGTACTTCGAGCAGGCCCGCCCCGACCTCGCCGTCGGATCCGACGCCCATGACCTCGACGCCTTCTTGCGACGGCCCCCGATCAGCCCGGCGTTCGCCCCGGCGCGCGACCTGCTCTGGCGGCGTGTGGCCCAGCTCGCGTACAACGCGCTGCCCCCTTACGCCCATGAGCTGTACGGCAGATCCGCCCCCGGCCCCGAGCGCGTCACGCTTCAGCTCATTGCCGTAGGCAACCTGCTGCGCTGCGTTCCCGCCCGGCTGCGCTGGCGGCTCCCGCCAGGTCATATCGTGCGAGCGATGGCCCGCCTCGGTCCCGGCGCGCGCCCGGCCCCGTACAAACTCCGCAGCCAGGAGGCCATACTGGACGGGCCGGGGAGGGCGCAGCGAAGCGACGGGGGCGACAGCACGCGATGGCGGAATCCAGGCTGATCCAAGGCCGCTACCGGCTGCTCGATGTCATCGGGCGCGGTGGCATGGGCGAGGTGTGGCGTGCCCGCGACGAGTCGCTGGGGCGGCACGTCGCGGTCAAATGCCTCAAGCCGATGGGACCTCAGCGCGACCAGTCCTTCACCCAAGTGCTGCGGGAGCGGTTCCGCCGCGAGGCACGGGTGGCCGCGGCCCTCCAGCACCGCGGCGTGACTGTCGTCCATGACTTCGGCGAGTACGAGGGAGTGCTGTATCTCGTCATGGAGCTGCTGGAGGGCCACAACCTCAGCCAGCTCCTGGAGGAGAACAAACAGCATCCGCTGCCCGTGGCCGATGTCGTGGACATCGCCGGGCAGGTCGCCGACGCCCTCGCGTACACCCATGAACAGGGCATCGTCCACCGGGATCTGAAGCCCGCCAACATCATGCGGCTCACCGACGGCGCGGTGAAGATCTGCGACTTCGGCATCGCCCGCCTCGCCGCGGACATCGGCTTCACCTCCCGGCTCACCGGCACCGGCATCGCCATGGGGACCCCGCACTACATGTCGCCGGAGCAGATCGGCGGCGGCCATGTCGATCACCGCAGCGACCTGTACTCCCTGGGCTGCGTGCTGTACGAGATCGCCACCGGCGTTCCGCCCTTCGACCACGACGACGCCTGGGCGGTGCTCGTGGGCCACCGCGACACCACGCCCGCGCCGCTCCGTGAACTCCGCGCCGAGATCCCCGGCTTCTTCGAGGAGATCGTCCTCGATCTGCTCGCCAAGGCCCCGGAGGGGCGGCCCGGCGACGCCAAGGATCTCCGCCGCAGGATCGGCTCGGCCGCGTACCAGGGCCACGCGCATACGTCCGGGCTCACCATCGGGCCCGCGACCGGGCTCACGACCGGGCCCGAACGGCTGTCCTCCCGGGAGCCGCGGCTGCCGTTCTGGACCCGCGGTATGACCACCGGCCACAAGGCGACCGGCACGGCGAGCGCGCGGTCCGCCGTGCCCGAACTGCCCGATCCCACGGCGGGCCTGACCGGTGAGTGGACCACCAGCACGTGGAAGACCGGTCAGGTGACCACCGGAGACTGGACCACCACAGACTCGGCCACCGGTGCGCGCGGCGGCGGCCCCGCCCTGCCGTCCGCCAAGGACGGGCCCGAGCGCCCCACCCCTCCGCCCGAACTGCTCGCCGTCCTCGCCGGCAGACACAACGCGGGCCTCAGCCTCGGCCGGCTCGGCCGCTGGGCGGAAGCGGGCGAGGTGCACCGCGCGGTCGCCGCCGAACGCGAGCAGGCTCTCGGCCCCGACCATCCGGACACCCTCGCCAGCCGTTACGAGGTCGGCTTCACGCTGGGCAGGTCCGGCCGGGCCGCGGAGGCGCTGCGGGAGTTCGGGCGTGTCGCGGACGGACGCGAGCGGACCATGGGCGCCGACCATCCCGAGACCCTCGCGGCCCGCCAGGAGATGGCGTACGTCCTCGGCCGCCTCGGGCGCCACTTCGAGGCTCACGCGGTGTACGCGGCGGTCCTCGAATCCCGCGAGCGCACCATGGGGCACGAACACCCCGACACCCTGCGCTGCCGCCACAACCTCGCCTTCAACCTCAGCAGGCTCGGG
Source organism: Streptomyces sp. NPDC052236 (assembly GCF_044548015.1). NCBI lineage: Bacteria > Bacillati > Actinomycetota > Actinomycetes > Kitasatosporales > Streptomycetaceae > Streptomyces > Streptomyces sp. NPDC052236. The sequence goes on from NZ_JBIUBL010000022.1 coordinate 103,682, forward strand.
CGTCTTGAGGACTCGTACCGCATGGCGTGCGAGGTCGCCGCCGCGCGCGCCCGCGTGCTCGGCGCGGGCCACCCCGACACCCTCGTCACGCGGTACGAGGTCGCCTACGCGCTTGGCCAGCTGGGCCGCTGGACGGAGGCGCTCCAGACCTACCGCGAAGTGGCCGCCGCCCGCGCCAGGACGCTGGGCCCCGACCACCCGGACACCCTCGCAGCCCGCTACGAGGTCGGCATCAGCCTCGGGCGGCTCGGCCGCAGCGCGGAGGCCCTGGAGCTCTATCGCGACCTGGTGGCCGACCGCACCCGCGTCCACGGCCCCGCCGACCCCGAGACGCTGCGCGCCCGCCACGGGCTGGGCGTGAACCTCGGCCGCCTCGCCCGCTGGGAAGAGGCACTCGCCGAGGCGCGCGACGTGTGCGCCCTGCGCGAAAACGCCCTGGGCGCCGACCACGCCGACACGCTCGTCAGCCGCCGCGAAGTGGCCGTGGGCCTGGGCTGGCTGGGCCGCTGGGCGGACGCGCTGACCGTCTACGAGCAGGTCGCCGAGGCGCGGGAGCGGGTGCTCGGCATGGACCACCCCGACGCGCTGGCCAGCCGCAACGACGAGGCGCACTGCCTGGAGCAGCTCGGCAGACACGCGGAGGCGGTGGAGCTGTACCGGCGGGTGGCCGCCCTGCGGGAGCAGCGCGACGGGCACAGCGGCTGATCGCTGGCTCCGGATGACCGGGGCGTGTTACGAAGGGCCATGCCCACACATGACACATACGACGCGGTGATCGTGGGCGGCGGTCACAACGGCCTGGTCGCCGCCGCCTACCTTGCCCGTGCCGGACGCTCCGTCCTCGTCCTGGAACGCCGCGCGACCACCGGGGGAGCGGCCGTCTCCACGCGCCCGTTCGCCGGGGTCGACGCCCGGCTCTCCCGCTACTCGTATCTGGTCTCGCTGCTGCCGGACAAGATCGTGCGCGAGCTGGGGCTGGACTTCGCCGTACGCAAACGCACGGTGTCTTCGTACACCCCGAAGGGCAGTGGCGGCCTGCTCGTCGGCGGGGACCGTACGCGGGAGTCGTTCGCCGCGCTCACCGGCGGCGAGCGCGAGTACGCGGCCTGGCAGGAGTTCTACGCGATGACCGGCAGGGTCGCCGAGCGGGTGTTCCCGACCCTCACCGAGCCGCTGCCCACGCGCGAGGCGCTACGGGCGCGCATCGACGACGAGACGGCATGGCGGACGCTGTTCGAGGAGCCCATCGGCGTCGCCGTCGAGCAGCGGTTCGCCGACGATCTCGTACGGGGTGTGGTGCTCACCGACGCTCTGATCGGCACCTTCGCCGACGCGCATGACCCCTCGCTGCTCCAGAACCGCTGCTTCCTCTACCACGTGATCGGCGGCGGCACGGGCGACTGGGACGTACCGGTGGGCGGGATGGGCGCGCTCACCGACGCGCTGGCGGACGCCGCCAGGGCGGCGGGCGCGGAGCTCGCGGTGGAGCACGAGGCGACCCGCATCGAGACCGACGGGGAACGGGCCGAGGTCTCCTTCCGCTCCACAGGCACCGAGGGAGTGGTCGCGGCCCGCCGGGTCCTGGTGAACGCCTCACCGCACGAACTGGCCACGCTCCTCGGCGAGGAGCCACCCGCCCCCGCCGAGGGCGCCCAGCTCAAGGTCAATATGGTGCTGCGCCGCCTGCCGCGGCTGCGCGACCGCTCCGTCGACCCGCGCGACGCGTTCGCCGGGACCTTCCACGTCTCCGAGGGGTACGGCCAGTTGGCGACCGCGTACCGCCAGGCAGCCGAAGGGAAGCTGCCGAGTGCGCCGCCGTCCGAGATCTACTGCCACTCGCTGACCGACCCCTCGATCCTCGGACCGGAGCTCGCGGCCCAGGGCTACCAGACGCTGACCCTCTTCGGGCTGCACACCCCGGCCCGTCTCTTCGCGGCGGACAACGACGGCACGCGCGCCCGGCTGCTGGCGGCCACCCTCGCCGAGCTGGACTCTTATCTGGAAGAGCCGATCGCCGACTGCCTCGCGCCCGACGAGAACGGCGAGCCGTGCGTCGAGGCGAAGAGCCCCCTCGACCTCGAACGCGAACTGCGGCTGCCCGGCGGCCATATCTTCCACCGCGACCTGGCCTTCCCCTACGCCGCGGAGTCCACCGGGCGCTGGGGCGTCGAGACGGCGCACGCCAACGTGCTGCTGTGCGGGGCGGGCGCCGTCCGCGGCGGCGGGGTCAGCGGTGTGCCCGGCCACAACGCCGCGATGGCGGCGCTGGGCCGGTGACGCGCTACAACCCGTCCTGGGTCCAGTCCGGGCGATCTTGTCGGGCCCGCGACGACAGCTACGGCACCTCGCTGTGTTGTCGGAGTCGCCCAAGTACTCCCCCAGAGCTTCGCCTGGGGGTGCCCCCACCGCCTTGCGATGCACCGCATCTGACGCCGCGGGCTGATCCTCGAAGATCGCCCGGACAGGACCTAGTCCCGGGACGCCGTCCAGCCGTACGCCTCGATCAGGGCGGCGTCCGAGGGCCTGGCCTCGTTGAAGACGGCCCGCCCGCGGTCCTCGACGCGGACGGAGTCGACGTACACCCCGCGGCCGGCATAGAGCCGGTCGGTCGCGTACCGCCAGCGCAGCCGCACCTCCGTGCCGCCCCATGCCGACAGGTCGGCCGACAACCGGTGCCAGACACGCCCCGACCAGCCGGTCACCGAGCCGTTCGGGTGCGGTCTTGATGGTTCCCCTTCGCTTACGGTCGTGAACGGCACCGGCTGCCAGGTCGCCCCGCCGTCCGCCGACGCCTCCAGGAACAGCGCGTCCGAGCCGGGCTCGGTGTCCCACCACAGCGAGGAACCGAGCCGCGCCCGCGTCCCGGTGAGGGTGAGCGGCGGCAGGGTCAGCGTGGCGGCTGTAGAGGCGGCCATGCCGGAGTACCAGGCGGTCCGGCCGCGCTCGGGGCGTACGGCGACGGCGCGGGCCAGGTTGTTGGCGGCGGCGACCCGCGGAGCACTGCCGGAGCGCCAGCTGCGTACCGGGTGCACGGAGTTGCCCAGCACGATCAGAAACGAGTCGCTGGTCCGGTCGAGGACCAGGCTGGTGCCGGTGAATCCGGTGTGGCCCGCGGTGCGCGGGGTTGCCATCGCGCCCATGTACCAGTGCTGGTAGAGCTCGAAGCCGAGGCCGTGTTCATCGCCGGGGAAGGCGGTGTTGAAGTCGGTGAACATCAGGTCCACGGACGCGGGCCTCAGGATGCGGGCTCGCCCGTACACGCCGCCGTTCAGCAGCGTACGGGCGAGGATCGCGAGATCCCAGGCACAGGAGAAGACCCCGGCGTGGCCCGCGACGCCGCCGAAGCTGTACGCGTTCTCGTCGTGTACCTCGCCCCAGACCAGGCCGCGGTCGAGCCCCGACCAGGGCAGCCGGGCGTCCTCGGTCGCGGCGATCTTCGGGCGCCACTCGGCGGGCGGATTGAAGCGGGTGCGGCGCATCCCGAGCGGAGCGGTGATCTCGTCGCGGAGCAGTACATCCAGTGGGTGACCGGTGATCTCTTCGAGGATCAGCTGAAGCGAGATCAGGTTCAGGTCGGAGTAGAGGTACTTGGTGCCGGGAGCGGCGGCCGGGGCCTCGTTCCACAGCAGCCGGAGCTTTCCCTCCCGGGTCGGCTCCTTGTACAGCGGAATCCAGGCGCGGAACCCGGAGGTGTGGGTGAGCAGCTGGCGCACGGTGATGTCCTGCTTGCCCGCACCCGCGAAATCCGGGAGGTACGAGGCGGCCGTGGCCTCCAGGTCCAGTTCGCCCCGCTCGATCTGCTGGACCGCGAGGATCGAGGTGAACAGCTTGGAGACGGATGCCAGGTCGAAGACCGTGTCCCCGGCCATCGCGATCTGCTGGTCGGCCGGGAACTCCACGGCCGTGTCCGTCTTCTCGTCGTACGCCGCGTAGCGCACCGCCATGCCGATCGGACGGTGCAGCGCGACCGTGCCGCCGCGCCCGGCGAGCAGCACGGCACCCGCGTACCAGGGGTACTTGGGCGAGGGGCCGAGGAACTTCTCCGCGTCGGTGACGAGTTGGTCCAGCGGTTCCGGCAGCAGTCCGGCACGCTCGGCGGAGCCGCGCCGCAGCGTCGGCCGCGCACTTCCGCCTCCGGAACCCGGCGCTCCCGCCCCCGCCCCCGCCCCTGCTCCCGTGCCTGCCGCCGCCGCCGCTGCAAAGGGAATCGGGGCCAGTGCGAGTGCCCCTCCCAGCGCCAGCACCCCCTTGCCCAGCCTCCGTCGAGTCATCGCTATGCCTGCCGCGTCTTCGGTCATCCAGCAGCCTCCTGAAAGTATCTTTCGGGATCTCGGTCGGCAGTGAAACTTTCTTGCAGGGCGTGGACGCTGTCAACCACCCCAGGAATCTGACACTGCATCAGAAAATCTCTTCCCTCGTCCGCCGGACTGCGGCATCCTGCCGCCCATGGAGACGGAGCTGAGCAAGAGACTGGGCATCGAGCACGCCATCTTCGGCTTCACGCCGTTCCCCGCGGTGGCCGCCGCCATCACCAGAGCCGGCGGATTCGGCGTACTCGGAGCGGTCCGCTACACCGAGCCCGAGGATCTCAAACGCGACCTCGACTGGCTGCAGGACCACACCGACGGCAAACCGTACGGCCTCGACGTCGTCATGCCCGCCAAGAAGGTCGAGGGCGTGACCGAAGCCGACGTCGAGGCGATGATCCCCGAAGGCCACCGGCAGTTCGTCCGGGAGACCCTCGCCAAACACGGCGTCCCCGACCTCCCCGAGGGCGAGGCCTCCGGCTGGCGCATCACCGGCTGGATGGAACAGATCGCCCGCAACCAGCTCGACGTCGCCTTCGACTACCCCATCAAACTGCTCGCCAACGCGCTCGGCTCCCCACCCGCCGATGTCGTCCGGCGCGCCCACGACCAGAACGTACTGGTCGCGGCGCTCGCGGGCAGCGCCAAACACGCCCGCCGCCACGCCGACGGTGACATCGACATCGTCGTGGCCCAGGGCTACGAAGCGGGCGGCCACACCGGCGAGATCGCCTCCATGGTGCTCGTCCCCGAGGTTGTCGAGGCCGTCGGCCCCCTCCCCGTACTCGCCGCCGGAGGCATCGGCAGCGGCGAACAGATCGCCGCAGGGCTCGCCCTCGGCGCGCAGGGGGCATGGCTGGGCTCCGTATGGCTCACCACGACGGAGGCCGATGTGCACTCGCGCGCCCTCACCGAGAAGCTCCTCGCGGCGGGGTCCGGGGATACGGTCCGCTCCCGCGCCCTGACGGGCAAGCCCGCGCGCCAGTTGCGCACCGAGTGGACGGACGCCTGGGACGACCCGAGCGGGCCCGGAGCGCTGCCCATGCCGCTGCAAGGACTGCTTGTCGCGGACGCCCTCTCGCGGATCCAGAAGTACGAGGTGGGCGCGCTGCTCGGCACACCTGTGGGCCAGATCGTCGGCCGGATGAATTCCGAGCGCTCCGTCCAGCAGGTGTTCGACGAGCTGACCAGCGGCTTCGAGCGGGCTGTCGACCGTATCAACCGCATCGCCGGAAGGAGCCAGTCGTGAACGAGCCGGCCATGACCGAACGGCCCAACGGCTTCTGGGCCCAGGCGGCCGTGGACCCGGACCGTACGATCCTGATCGCACCGGACGGCGAGGAGTGGACCGCCGGGCGGCTCCACACAGCCGTCAACCAGCTCGTCCACGGGCTGCGGGCAGCAGGGCTGGAACAGGGCGACGCCTTCGCCGTCGTCCTGCCCAACGGAGCCGAGCTCCTGACCGCGTATCTCGCCGCCTCCCAGGCCGGCCTGTATCTGGTCCCCGTCAACCACCACCTCGTCGGCCCCGAGATCGCGTGGATCGTCTCCGACTCGGGCGCGAAGGTGCTCATCGCGCACGAGCGGTTCGCGGACGCCGCGACGGCAGCCGCGGACGAGGCGGGGCTGCCCGCGACCCACCGCTACGCGGTGGGCGAAGTCGGCGCGGTCGCCGGATTCCGCCCGTACGCCGAACTCCCGGGCGGGCAGCCCGGCTCCGTACCCGCCGACCGCGCGCTCGGCTGGGTCATGAACTACACCTCGGGCACCACAGGACGGCCGCGCGGCATCCGCCGCCCGCTGTCCGGCAAGCTCCCCGAAGAGTCGTATCTCGGCGGGTTCCTGGGCATCTTCGGCATCCAGCCGTTCAACGGGAACGTCCATCTGGTCTGCTCGCCGCTCTACCACACCGCCGTACTCCAATTCGCGGCCGCTGCCCTGCACATCGGGCACCCGCTGGTGCTGATGGACAAGTGGACGCCCGAGGAGATGCTGCGCCTCATCGACGCGTACCAGTGCACCCATACGCATATGGTGCCGACGCAGTTCCACCGGCTGCTCGCGCTGCCCGACGAGGTGAAGGCGCGCTACGACGTCTCCTCGATGCGGCACGCCATCCATGGCGCGGCCCCCTGCCCCGACCACGTCAAACGGGCGATGATCGACTGGTGGGGCAACTGCGTCGAGGAGTACTACGCGGCGAGCGAGGGCGGCGGCGCGTTCGCGACCGCCGAGGAGTGGCTGAAGAAGCCCGGCACCGTCGGCAAGGCATGGCCCATCAGCGAACTGGCCGTCTTCGACGACGACGGCAACCGGCTCCCGCCCGGCCAACTGGGCACCGTCTATATGAAGATGCCGGGACCGACCGGCCGCTTCAGCTACCACAAGGACGAGGCCAAGACGGAGAAGAACCGCATCGGCGACTTCTTCACGGTCGGCGATCTCGGCGTCATCGACGAGGAGGGCTATCTCTTCCTCCGTGATCGCAAGATCGACCTGATCATCTCGGGCGGCGTGAACATCTACCCCGCCGAGATCGAATCGGCCCTGCTCACCCACCCCGCCGTCGCCGACGCGGCGGCCTTCGGGATCCCGCACGCCGACTGGGGGGAGGAGGTCAAGGCGGTCGTGGAGCCCGCCGGGGGCCACGAGCCCGGCGACGCCCTGGCGGCGGACATCCTCGCCCACTGCGAACGCCGGCTGGCGGCGTACAAACGCCCCAAGACGGTGGACTTCATCGAGGCCATGCCGCGCGACCCGAACGGCAAGCTCTACAAGCGCAGGCTGCGGGCGCCTTACTGGGAGGGGCGCGAGCGCACCGTGTGAGCGCCGGGGCCGAGGAGGGCGGGCAGCAACTGCTCCTCCTCGTACACGAAATGCTCCTCGATCTGCGTGGCGAGCTGGTCGAGCTCGCGCCGGAGCGCTTCGGGTACTGGGTCCGCGCCCTCCGCGGAGAGCAGCGCCTCAAGCCGGGAGAGGGCCACCGCCACGAACGTATGCTCCTGCCGGATCCGGTCGATCGCCGGGCCGAGCGAGGGAAACTGCTTCTGGAGCGCGTCGAATGCCCCGTCCTCGTTGGTGTGATGGGTGTGCAGCGCGCCGCAGAAGGTCAGGCAGTGCTGGGCGAGCTGCTGTCCGAGCGAGCGCGAGGGCTGAATGGCCGTGCGTACGGCGGCGAGCTCGCGGCGGAGTTCGTCATGGACGCGTACGACGTACTCGCCGATCGCCCGGTTGGCTTCGGCGTCCCCGAAGTCGACCGCGGTGAGCGCGACGACCGGGATGGTCCGCTCCGTAGCGGCCTGATAGGCGCCGAAGGCGGGGTCGCGCGCGCACTGCGCCGCGTACTGGCGGTCGCGCTCCTCGCCGGTGAGCGGCTCGGCCCGCGCCGGGTAGCGGGAGACTCCGCCGTCGCCGTCGGCGATTTCGACCATGACGCGCGGGTCGGCCAGCAGATTGTGGAACCAGTGCGGGTGCCTGGGCCCGCCGGCGTTGGAGGCGAAGACCAGGAGCCGGCCGCCGTCGTGTACGTAGACCGCGGGGTTGGTGTGGGGACGGCCACTGCGGGCGCCGGTGGTGGTCAGCAGGGCGAGCGGGGCGCCCTCGAACATCCCTCCCACCCGGCCGCCGTTCTCCCGGAACTCCTTCATGATCAGTTCATTCATGTCACGCAGGTCGCTCATGGCATCGCCCTCTCGTTAGCATCAGTACTGCCAGACCTGTTTGCTTTGTAAGCAAAATAGATTTGTTAGTAAAGGTATGGAGAGGGGTGGCGGGTGTCAACCGCCGATCAGACACAGGAGGGCTCCGGGCCGGGAGTCGACGACGCGGTCCGGACGCTGTTGCTGCTGATGCCGCGCATGGTCGGGCGGGTGAAACGGATCACGATCCCCGAAGAGCTGCAGTCGCTCTCCCTCGCGCCCCGGCATCTGTCGCTGCTCGCGTATCTGCTCTTCGACGGCCCGATGAGCGTCAATGAGCTCGCCGCGCGCCTTGAGGTCGCGCCGACGACGGTGAGCCTGATGGTCGGTGAGCTGTCCCGTAAGGGGGTCCTGGAGCGGCAGGAGGACCCGGCCGACCGCCGGCGGAAGATCGTGAGCATCGCGGACGGACGCAGGGACGCCATCGACGGCTGGCTGGGGCGCGGCGCGGTCGCCTGGCGCAAGGCGCTCGCACCGCTCACGGCGGCCGAGCGGAAGCTGTTCATCGACACGCTCGTGGCGTACGAGGACGGGCTCGCCGACAGCGAGTGACCGGTGCGACGAGCACGCGGCGCGGCGGAGCGGGCTCGGATTGATCAGCGGGGTGGCGCGTCCGGGCAGGCTGAGCGGCGAGGTCCGCAAGCACGAGCTGTGCGACGCCGGTTCAGCGATCGGTTCAGCGGTCGGTTCAGCGGTCGGTTCAGTGCTCCTTGAGCTCCCGGAGATCCACGATCCGTTTGATCTTGCCCACCGACCGCTCCAGCGTCCCGGGGTCGACCACCTCGACCTCGACCGACACCCCGATACCGTCCTTGACGGCCACCGCGATCGCCTGCGCGGCGGCAGTCCGCTGCTCGGCCGTTGCCGCCACCCGCGCCTCGGCCCGCACCGTCAGCGCGTCGAGGCGGCCCTGCCGGGTCAGCCGCAGCTGGAAATGCGGGGCGACATACGGCGTACGCAGCACGATCTCCTCGATCTGGGTGGGGAAGAGATTCACCCCGCGCACGATCACCATGTCGTCGCTGCGCCCGGTGACCTTCTCCATCCGCCGGAACGCCCGGGCGGTGCCCGGCAGCAGCCGTGTCAGGTCCCGCGTCCGGTACCGGATCACCGGCATGGCTTCCTTGGTGAGCGAGGTGAAAACCAGCTCGCCGAATTCCCCCTCAGGCAGGACCTCGCCGGTGAACGGATCGACCACCTCCGGATAAAAGTGGTCCTCCCAGATGTCCAGCAGACCGTCCTTGGTCTCCACGAACTCCTGCGCCACGCCGGGGCCCATCACCTCCGACAGCCCGTATATGTCGACGGCGTCGATCGCGAACCGCTCCTCGATCTCGCGGCGCATCTCCTCCGTCCATGGCTCCGCTCCAAAAATGCCCACCTGGAGGGACGTCGTACGGGGATCGACGCCCTGCCGCTCGAACTCGTCAAGAATCGTCAGCATGTACGAAGGGGTCACCATGATGATCTCGGGCCGGAAGTCCCGGATGAGCTGCACCTGACGGGCGGTCATCCCGCCGGACGCCGGGACGACCGTACAGCCGAGCCGCTCGGCTCCGTAGTGCGCGCCCAGCCCGCCCGTGAACAGCCCGTACCCGTACGCCACATGAACGGTGTGACCGGGCCGCCCGCCCGCCGCCCGGATCGAGCGGGCTACCACGTCCGCCCAGGTGTCCAGGTCCCGCTGGGTGTAGCCGACGACGGTGGGGCGGCCCGTGGTCCCGCTGGAGGCGTGGATACGCCGCACCTCGGACCGCTCCACCGCGAACATCCCGAAAGGGTAGTTGTCCCGCAGATCGGTCTTGGCGGTGAAGGGGAAGCGAGCGAGATCGGCGAGCGTACGGCAGTCCTCCGGCCGCAGCCCCGCCTTGTCGAAGGCCGCCCGGTAGAAGCCGACGTTCTCGTACGCGTGGCGCAGGGTGGCCCGCAACCGGTCGAGCTGCAGTACGTCGAGCTCCTGGCGGCTGAGCCGCTCCGCCGGGTCCGCCAGGTCCGTCATCCCATATCCCTCGCCCTCGCAGTTTCGGGGTCAGTAGTCCACTCCGTGCCGCAGGGCGTCAAGACATCGGCTCATATCTCAGTTCCGGTTCAGCGACCGGGTCACGCCGGCGAAGACGACGGTGGTGAGCAGCCAGCCCGCGGCGATGAGGGCGTAGGCCAGCCATTGCAGCGGACCGTCCCAGTACCAGAGCGTGCGCTGCCCGAACCCGCCGATCGGAATGAGCAGGTCCAACGTGTACACGAACGCGTCGAACGGCACTTTCTGGTCCTTCTGCGCGGCATGGGGCGTGCCCCGCTGGAACCCGGCGACCCCCAGCGCGATCAGTGAGACGAGCCAGAGCGCCGCCTGCCAGGGCCGGTAGCCGTAGCCGACGGTGACGTCCAGCATCCGCCCCCATGCCCGCCCCAGCGGGTGGAGGGTCCGCCGTCTGCGCCGCTGCTTGGCGAGCAGGACGCGCCTGGCGTCGTCGTCGTGCCCGATCCGCCGGTACCAGGTGGCCAGCTGCTCGTACGGCTGGGGGACGTATCCGGGGGAGTGTTCGATCCACCGCAGGCGCTCGGTGAATCCCAGCGGGCTCTGCAGGGAGGTGTACACGAAGCCGGTCAGCAGCGTGTGCTCCGGCCAGCTGTGTTCGTTGTCGTGGAGGACCGCGACCTGCGCCTCGCGCAGATCCACTGTCCCCTTGGGGCCGGCGGCGGGGGTCAGCCGGAAATCCCCGGCGGTCAGCCGGCCTGCGTCCAGTGCCGTGTCCGCGCCCGTCAGCACGGCCGCGTCCAGTGAGAGGACGCTGCGAACGGTCGCACCGGTCAGCCGTACCGTCCCGCAAGCGGTGAATCCGTCGCTGAGCGCCATCGTCGACACCGTCATGTCGTCGCCGGTCAGCGCGTCGCCGCCCGGGTTCTCGATGTGCGCGCCCTCCAGGAACAGGCCGCCGTTGAACTGGGCGCCGGGGAGCCGCAGTCCACCCCGGGAGCTGAAGCCGTGGCGGCCGAAGCACCCGCCGTCCAGGACCAGGCCGCCGGCCCACAGGGCCCAGACGCCGGGCGCGCAGGCGGGATCGTTGGGGGTGTCGCCGAGCAGTTCCCTCGCGGTGAGGCGGACGCCGGACAGGCGCAGCTCACCGGTGATGTGCGCGCGGGTGAGGGTCAGCCGGCCGTCCAGGTGGGAGTTCTCGAAGAACAGATTGCCCTCGACGCGGAGCAGCCAGCCGTCCAGGCCCGGTATCCGGCACCCGATGAGTTCGGTCGAGCGGAGTTCCGCGCCCCGCAGCACGACCTGGTGGTCGAATCCGCACCCCTCGATCCGTACGGGGTGGTCCACGCGGGCGCCGGCCAGGTCGAGCGGGCCGGTGATCCGCGCTCCGGCCAGCCGCAGCGCGCGCACCGCTCCGGTCGCGTCCCCGGGGCCGCTCAGCAGCAGCGCGGCGATCACCGCGGCACGCACGGTGCGCTCCTCGCCCCAGGACTCGGCGCCGACCGGGTCGTCCTGTGCGGGGTCGCCGGTCCGCAGATCGACCCATCTGCCGGTGGGGAACGCCGTCCACAATGCCCGTTCCGCAGCGGTCAGTTCCTCGAATTGCAGCACGCTGCCTCCCCCGGTTCCACGCGACCGGTGCAGCGTAACGTCAGCTGACGTCGCCGGGCGTCACCGGTCCCGATTCATAGACGAAGATCACGGCCCGGGCGTCAGAAGGGAAGATGCCAAAATAGAAGTTGAACCCGCAAAGAATCACCGTGAAGGAGAGCGAGATGCCCCAGCCCGAGGGAGCCGAGCTCGACGCCGTACACGCACGCCGGGAGGAGCTGCGGCAGCGCTACCTGCGCCCGCTCTCCGAGCGGCCCCCGACCAGCGTCCGCGGCATCCACCATGTGGCGTTCATCTGCCGCGACGTGGGGGAGACCATCCGCTTCTACCAGGAGTTCCTGGGCTTTCCGCTGGTCGAGATCGTGGAGAACCGCGACTACCGCGGCTCCACCCACTTCTTCTTCGACATCGGCCACGGCAATCTGCTGGGCTTCTTCGACTTCCCCGGTCATGAGCACCCGCCCGCCCAGGAGACGATCGGCGGGGTGCAGCACCTCGCGCTGTCGGTGAGCCCCGAGGAGTACGACGCGGCCCGCAAGGCGCTGGACGAGGCGGGCGTGGAGTACGCCGGCCCGGACCGCGGTGTCGAGGAGAGCCTCTACATCCGCGACCCCAACGGGGTGCCGCTGGAGCTCTACCGGGAGCGGCTCGGTGTCTTCAACGGTGAGCGCATCCTCGACCAGAACTGAGGCGGAGGCGGAGACTGAGCGGAGACGGCGGAACCGGCCCGGCGCGTGAGGTGGACCGGGCCGGCCGTCTCACTGCCCGGCCGACTCCACCGCGACCGTCCGCGCCCAGCGGTAGTCCGCCTTGCCGCTGGGCGACCGCTGGATCGCCCGGCTGATCACCAGCTGCCGAGGGATCTTGTAGCCCGCGAGCCGGGTGCGGCAGTGCGACTGGATCTCCTCCAGGGTCGGTGGCCGCGCGCCCTCGCGCACCTGCACCACGGCCGCCACATGGTTCCCCCACGTGGGGTCGGGCACCCCGGCGACCAGCGCGTCGTACACATCCGGATGGGCCTTGAGCGCCTGCTCGACCTCCTCCGGGTACACCTTCTCGCCACCGGTGTTGATGCACTGCGAGCCGCGGCCGAGGACGGTGACGATGCCCTCCTCGTCCACCGTCGCCATGTCGCCGAGCAGCACCCACCGTTCACCTCCACGCTCGAAGAACGTCTCGGCGGTCTTCTTCGGGTCGTTGTAATAGCCGAGGGGTACGTGTCCGCGCTGGGCGATACGGCCCGGCTCGCCCGGCTTCACCGGTTCGAACGTCACCGGGTCGACCACCGCCGTACGGGCGTTGACCTGCACCCGGAAGCCCTTGTCCGGCCCGGAGTCGTCGGTCGCTGTGCCGTTGAAGCCGGACTCCGACGATCCGAAGTTGTTCAGCAGCAGCACATGCGGCAGCAGCGCCGTGAACTGCGCCCGCACCGTCTCCGACATGACCGCGCCGGAGCTGGAGACCGAGAACATCGAGGAGCAGTCGGTGCCCTTCAGCGGCCCGTTCAGCGCGTCGATCAGTGGCCGCAGCATCGCGTCGCCGACCAGCGCCATGCTGGTGACCTTCTCCTTCTCGATCGTACGGAGCACCTCCTCCGGCACGAACTTGCGGTGGATGACGATCCGCTGGCCGAAGTTGAAGCCGATGAGCGCGGTCAGGGTGGAGGTGCCGTGCATCAGTGGGGGAGTGGGGAAGAAGGTGATGCCGTCGCCGCCCGCGGCCACCCGCTGGGCGAGTTCCCCGGGCGAGGAGACCGGCTCACCGGTCGGCGCGCCGCCGCCGAGACCGGAGAAGAAGAGGTCCTCCTGACGCCACATCACACCCTTGGGCATACCGGTGGTGCCGCCGGTGTAGATGATGAACTGGTCGTCGGCCGAGCGCGCGTCGAAGCCCCGCTCCGGCGAAGCCGCCGCCTCGGCGTCCGCGAAGGCGACGGCGGAGACCTGCGGCGCGCCTGCCGGGGGCGTACCCACCCGTAAGAGATGCCGCAGCGCCTCGGTCCGCGGCAGCGCGGCGGCGACCCGCTCCGTGAACTCCGCGTCGAAGACGAGCGCGGCGAGATCGGCGTCGCGGTAGAGGTAGACCAACTCGTCTTCCACGTAGCGGTAGTTGACGTTGACGGGCACGATCCGGGCCTTGAGGCACCCGAGCAGGGTCTGCAGATACTCCACGCTGTTGTAGAGGTGCAGGCCCACGTGCTCGCCCGGGGCGATGCCCGCCTCGATCAGATGGTGGGCGACGCGGTTGGCCGCCGTGTCGAGCTCCGCGTAGGTGAGCCGGCGCTCCGCGCCCGTACCGGGATGGTCGAGGTGGACAAGCGCCTCGCGGTCCGGGACCACGTCGACGACCGACTCGAACAGGTCGGCAAGGTTGTACTCCACCGTTCCTCCTGACCCACGCGAAACCCCCGGCGAACTACCGCACGGCGGTCATTAGAGCGCCGGTGGGCACAAGTGGGAAGGGTCGCGGCAGAAGAAAACTGACTGACTGTCAGAAAACTATTGAACTGGGCCACCGCCTACTGCAACCTGTTCTAGGTCTTGAGACGGGAGGTCCGCACATGGGACAGCATGGGGGTACCGAACACCTCTCCGTACGGCGCGAGGGCGCCACGCTGGTGCTCACCTTGAACAGGCCCGAGGCGAAGAACGCGCTCTCACTGCCGATGCTCGTCGGTCTGTACGACGGCTGGCTGGAAGCGGATGAGGACGACGCGATCCGGTCCATTGTGCTGACGGGGGCGGGCGGCTCGTTCTGCGCCGGAATGGACCTCAAAGCCCTGGCGAGCAAAGGGGGCGGAGGGATGGCCGGCCAGCACTACCGGGACCGGCTGAAGGCCGACCCCGATCTGCACTGGAAGGCGATGCTCCGCCACCACCGCCCCCGTAAACCGGTGATCGCCGCGGTCGAGGGGTACTGCGTCGCGGGCGGCACGGAGATCCTCCAGGGCACCGACATCCGGGTCGCGGGCGAGAGCGCGACGTTCGGCCTGTTCGAGGTCAAGCGCGGCCTTTTCCCGATCGGCGGCTCGACGGTCCGTCTCCAACGCCAGATCCCGCGCACGCACGCCCTGGAAATGCTGCTCACCGGTCGCCCGTACGGGGCGGCGGAGGCGGCGCGGGTCGGGCTCATAGGCCATGTCGTCCCCGACGGGACGGCGCTGGAGAAGGCCCTCGCCATCGCGGGACAGATCAACGCGTGCGGGCCGCTCGCGGTGGAGGCGGTGAAGGCGTCGGTGTACGAGACGGCGGAGCTGACGGAGGCGGAGGGGCTGGCGGCGGAACTCAAACGCGGCTGGCCGGTCTTCGACACGGCGGACGCGAAGGAGGGAGCGAGGGCTTTCGCGGAGAAACGCGATGCGGTGTTCCGCCGAGAGTGAGCTTCGGGCCCTTGTCGGGGGCGCTGCTCCCGAACCCCCGCGCGAATCCAGCCCGTCCGGCGTTTGAGGACCGGGGTCTGGGGCGGAGCCCCAGTTCGCGACCCGCACCACCGCAACCCGCACGCGCACCGCACACCGCACCCCCAACCTGAGGAGCCCCATGCCCCCCGCCCCCACCCTCCACGCCCCCCTCACCGTCGAGTTCCCCTTCACCCGCTCCCTCGGCCCCGTCCAGAGCGCCTTCCTCACCGGCCTTCGCGAACGCACCGTCCTCGGCGTGAAAACCGTCGACGGCAAGATCCTCGTCCCGCCCGTCGAGTACGACCCGGCCACCGCCGAGGAGATACGCGACCTGGTCGAGGTCGGGGCCACCGGGACGGTCACCACCTGGGCCTGGAACCCCACCCCCCGCCCCGGCCAGCCCCTGACGACCCCCTTCGCCTGGGTGCTCGTCCGGCTCGACGGGGCCGACACCTCGCTTCTCCACGTCCTTGACGCGCCCGCCGGCCCCGGAGGACCCGGCGGCCACGACGCCGTACGCAGCGGCATGCGCGTCCGTATCCGCTGGGCCGAGGACCGTACCGGCGCCATCACCGACATCGCCTGCTTCGAGCCGTACGAAGGCCCGGAGCGTCCCCGAGCCCGCGACCACGACGGTGTATTCGAGAGCGCCGTCACCGGCATCGTCACCCCCGCCCGCCTCGACTACACCTACTCGACCGGCCGCGCCCAATCCGCCTACATCCACGCCCTCGCCGACCACAGAACCGTCGGCGAGCGCTGCCCCTCCTGCCGCAAGGTGTACGTCCCGCCCCGCGGCGCCTGCCCCACCTGCGGGGTCGCCACCGACGAACAGGTCGAGGTCGGACCGCGCGGCACCGTCACCACCTACTGCATCGTCAACATCAAGGCCCGGGGCCTCGACATCGAGGTGCCGTACGTCTACGCGCACATCGCCCTCGACGGCGCGGACCTCGCCCTACACGGACGCATCGGCGGCATCCCGTACGACCAGGTCCGGATGGGACTGCGCGTCGAACCGGTGTGGACCCCGGGCAGCCGCCACCCCGACCACTACCGGCCCACCGGCGAGCCCGACGCCGACTACGACGTCTACAAGGAGCTCCTCTGATGCCAGTGCCAGTGCCAGCGCCAGTGCCAGATGTCAGAGACGTGGCCATCGTCGCCTTCGCGCAGACAGACACCACCCGCCGCACCGACGACCTCTCCGAGGTCGAGATGCTGATGCCGGTGCTCCACGACGTACTGCGCCAGACCGGCCTGCGCACCAGCGACATCGGCTTCACCTGCTCAGGCTCCAGCGACTATCTCGCCGGGCGGGCCTTCTCCTTCACCATGGCACTCGACGGCGTCGGCGCGTGGCCGCCGATCTCCGAGTCCCATGTGGAGATGGACGGCGCCTGGGCGCTCTACGAGGCCTGGATCAAACTACTCACCCGCGAGGCCGACACCGCCCTTGTCTACGCGTACGGCAAGTCCTCACCCGGCGAGCTGCGCGATGTGCTGACCCGTCAGCTCGACCCGTACTACGTCGCCCCGCTCTGGCCCGACTCGGTCGCGCTCGCCGCGCTCCAGGCGCAGGCGCTGATCGACGCGGGCACGGCCGACGAACCCGCGCTGGCCGCCGTCGCCGCGCGCAGCCGCAGCGACGCCGAGGCCAACCCGCACGCTCAGCTGAAGGGTCAGGTCCCGGCGGGGGAGTACCTCGTACGGCCGCTGCGGACCGGGGACTGCCCGCCCGTCGGCGACGGCGCCGCCGCGGTGATCCTCGCGGCCGGGGACCGGGCCCGCGAACTGTGCGGGCGGCCCGCCTGGATCCGGGGCATGGATCACCGCATCGAACCGCACAGCCTCGGCGTCCGCGACCTCACCGACTCGCCCTCCACCCGACTGGCCGCCGAGCGCGCCGGAGCCTTCGAACGGCCCGTGGACACGGCCGAGCTGCACGCGCCCTTCACCCCCCAGGAGCTCGTCCTGCGCAAGGCCCTCAAGCTCGACGACAGCGTGAGGGTCAACCCGTCCGGCGGAGCGCTCGCCGCCAACCCGGTGATGGCCGCGGGACTCATCCGTATCGGCGAGGCCGCCGCCCGCATCCACCGCGGCGAGTCCGACCGGGCCCTCGCCCACGCCACCTCGGGTCCCTGCCTCCAGCAGAACCTGATCGCCGTCCTCGAAGGAGCCGAACAGCTCCAAGGACTCGATGGGGAGGCATCCGATGCCCAATGAGCCCGTGGCCGTCGTCGGCATCGGCCAGACCAAGCACGTGGCCGCCCGCCGCGACGTGTCCATCGCCGGTCTCGTCCGCGAAGCGGCTCAGCGAGCCCTCACCGACGCCGAGCTGACCTGGGCGGACATCGACGCCGTCGTCATCGGCAAAGCCCCCGACTTCTTCGAGGGCCTGATGATGCCGGAGCTCTATCTCGCCGACGCGCTGGGCGCGGTCGGCAAACCGATGCTGCGCGTCCACACCGCCGGATCGGTCGGCGGCTCCACCGCGCTCGTCGCCTCCAACCTCGTGGCCGCCCGCGTGCACACCACCGTCCTCACCCTCGCCTTCGAGAAACAGTCCGAGTCCAACGCCATGTGGGGCCTGTCCCTGCCCATCCCGTTCCAGCAGCCCCTGCTCGCGGGCGCGGGCGGATTCTTCGCCCCGCACATACGGGCGTACATGCGCCGCACCGGCGCCCCCGACACGGTCGGCTCCCTCGTCGCGTACAAGGACCGCCGCAACGCCCTGAAGAATCCGTACGCCCATCTCCACGAGCACGACATCACGCTGGAGAAGGTCCAGGCATCCCCGATGCTCTGGGATCCCATCCGCTACTCCGAGACCTGCCCGTCCTCCGACGGCGCCTGCGCGATGATCCTCACCGACCGCGCGGGCGCGGCCCGTTCGCCGAGGCCGCCCGCGTGGATGCACGGCGGCGCCATGCGCAGCGAGCCCACCATGTTCGCGGGCAAGGACTTCGTCTCCCCGCAGGCGGGCAAGGACTGCGCGGCCGACGTCTACCGGCAGGCGGGCATCGCCGACCCGCGCCGCGAGATCGACGCCGTCGAGATGTACGTGCCGTTCTCCTGGTACGAGCCGATGTGGCTGGAGAACCTGGGCTTCGCAGCCGAGGGCGAGGGCTGGAAACTCACCGAGTCGGGCGTCACCGAACTCGGTGGCGACCTGCCCGTCAACCCTTCGGGCGGGGTGCTCTCCGCCAATCCCATCGGCGCGTCCGGCATGATCCGGTTCGCCGAAGCCGCTCTTCAGGTACGCGGCCGGGCGGGCGAACATCAGGTGCCGGGTGCGCGCAGGGCGCTGGGACACGCCTATGGCGGCGGGGCACAGTTCTTCTCCATGTGGCTGGTCGGCGCCGAGCCGCCCACCACATGATCCGGCCATTGCGCGGCGCGTCACGGCGTACGGGCCGCGGTCCTTCTTCTGTGACCTGTCCGGGACCGGAGACGATCGCTAGTCTGAGGCCGGACGACGAACCGGGAGGAGCACCGACGTGGCCGAGAGCTTGACCACCACGCAGATGTTTTCGGGCTGGGAGAAGCCCGAACTCGATCTCAGCAAGGCCGACTGGCAGTCGAGCAGCCAGGGAACGGGAGACGTCCAGATCGCCTTCGTCGAAGGATTCATCGCGATGCGCAACGGCGGCAGGCCGGAGAGCCCGTCGCTGATCTTCACGCCGGCCGAGTGGCGTGCCTTCGTCCTGAACGCCCGCGATGGGGAGTTCGATCTGACCTAGGGGTGTCGCGTTCACCGCTGCCGGTGAATTCATCTGAATTCATCACGCCGGTCCTTGAACACCTCGGGAGGGATGTCCGTATCACTCTGCGCACCCCGGAACCCGGGGTGTTCAGCGTTCACGCGAGGATTCCGTTCCGAGACCGTGAGGATCAGCTCATGAATCACCCCGTCAATCCTTCTCTGCAAGCTCTCCCGGACGGGGAGGCCGAATTGAGGCTGGTACTCCGTTTGCAGTGGGAGGATGTCGCCGCACTGGGGCAGGAGGCGGGACGGCTGGCCGCCCAGATGCAGCGCCCGGTGAGCCTGGACGAGGCCGCCAGCCACCGGCTGCGTACGCGATCCGCCAGCCACGCGAGGCCCGCGGCGGAACGGGCTCAGCAGACTGCGCCGTCCCCGGTGTCCTCGCTCACGGCCCGCACACCCGGTGAGCATGCCCGTCAGGCGATAGAGAAGATCAACGGGGCGGACGGCGTCCCCATGCCGCTCGGCGCGACGCAGACGTCCGCCTGACGGGGACCTCCTCGCGACGCGGCGCGTGACGCAGGGCCCGGCGCAGGGCCCTGCGCAGCCCCGGCACAGACCCCGGGGAAGGCGGCCCGGCGCTGTCCAGGAGGTGTGGGCCCCGGCGTCCAGGAGGTGCGGGCCCCGGCTCGGCCGGGCCCGCCCGGACACGTACCATGGCGGTATGTCCTTCCTCCGCCGCCGCAGCGCCGCCACACCCGCCGGGCCGGACTTCGATGTCCTGGCCATGGACCCCGGGGACTGGCCCGGCAATCTCGGCGCCGGTCTGCTGCCCGCGCCCGACGGCAGCTGCCAGGGCGTCTTCCTTCGGTACGACCTGTTCGGCGGCCGTGGCCCTGCCATGATCATCGGCAATCTCCCGGAGGGCTCACCCGCCCGCGAACTGGACGAGGGGGAGATCCCCTTCGAGGTGGCGCAGCTGCTGGCGGCGCTGGAGAACGACGAGCCCGTCGAGGTGGTCGAGGTCGAGGACATGCCGGTGATGCAGGGCGACAACCTGCTGATCGTGCGCCGCCTCAAGCTCTCCGAAAGCCGTATCTCCTGCGTGCAGTTCGACCGCAGCGACAATGTCCTGGTCACCATCGCCAGCTGGGACCGGCCGATCACGGACGATCTGTACGCGCTGCTCAAGCCGCTGCCCGCGGAGCTCTTCCAGCAGGGCTGACCCGACCCTTCCCGCCGGGCGCGCGGCAGATTTGTCATGTGCCTTGTCTTATTAGTCATCGGACGTCTAGCGTGCCGGACATGACTCAGGGGATCAGTCGCAGGACCACCATG
This sequence comes from Streptomyces sp. NPDC052236, assembly GCF_044548015.1. NCBI lineage: Bacteria > Bacillati > Actinomycetota > Actinomycetes > Kitasatosporales > Streptomycetaceae > Streptomyces > Streptomyces sp. NPDC052236. The sequence goes on from NZ_JBIUBL010000022.1 coordinate 123,717, forward strand.
AAGTCCGCTATCGGTGCAACCGGCGCGCTGGCGCTGGGAGTCCCGGCACTCGCAGGTGAAGCGACAGCCGCCAGCCCCTCCGATGAATTGACGCTCTGGTACGGCAGCCCCGCAGCCGACTGGGAGCGCGAGAGTCTGCCCATCGGCAGCGGGTCGCTCGGCGCGAGTGTGCACGGCGGCCTTGCCGCCGAGCGGCTCACCCTCAACGAGAAGACCCTGTGGACCGGCGGCCCCGGCTCCGCGCAGGGATACGACCACGGCAACTGGACCGCGGCCAGACCCGGCGCCCTCGCCTCCGTGCAGCAGGGGCTCGATGCCGAGGGAACCCTCGACCCGGCGGCCGTCGCGACCGGGCTCGGCCAGCCCAAGCGCGGCTTCGGCGCGTACCAGGTCCTCGGACATCTGGAGCTGGCGGTGCCCGGCGCGCCCGCGGCCCTTGACGCCTCCTACCGGCGTGCCCTCGACCTCTCCACGGCCGTGGCCACCGTCGCGTACACCGACCAAGGCACCGCGTACACCAGGGAGTTCTTCGCCTCGCACCCCGGCAGGGTCATCGCCGGGCGGTTCTCGGCCGACCAGCCGGGCAAGGTCGGCTTCACCCTGCGCTACACCTCCCCGCGTACGGACTTCACGGCCGTGGCGCGAGGCGACCGGCTGACCGTAACCGGAACGCTCCAGGACAACGGACTGCGGTTCGAGACCCAGCTACGGGTACGCACCGAGGGCGGCACCGTCACCGCGGGGCCGGACGGCACCCTCACCGTGAGCGGCGCGACCAGCGCGTGGTTCGTCCTCGCCGCCGGCACCGACTACGCCGACACCTACCCGCACTACCGCGGCGCCGACCCGCACCGCGCCGTCGCCGCCGCCGTCGACTCGGCTGCCCGGCGCTCGTACGGCGCCCTTCGCGCCGATCATGTGCGCGACCACAGCGCGCTCTTCGGCCGGGTCACGCTCGACATCGGCCAGCGGCTCCCCGAGCTGCCCACCGACCAGCTCCTCGCCCGGTACACGGACGGAACCACACCGGCCGACCGCGCGCTGGAGGCGTTGTACTTCCAGTACGGCCGCTATCTGCTCATCGCCTCGTCGCGCGCGGGCTCCCTGCCCGCGAACCTTCAGGGCGTCTGGAACAACACCACCAACCCGCCCTGGTCGGCGGACTACCACGTCAATATCAACCTGCAGATGAACTACTGGCTCGCCGAGGTCACCAACCTGGCCGAGACCACCGCCCCGTACGACCGTTTCATCGAGGCGCTGCGAGCCCCCGGACGGCGCACGGCGAAGGAGATGTTCTCCACCGACGGCTGGGTCGTCCACAACGAGACCAACCCGTACGGCTTCACCGGTGTCCACGACTGGGCCACCGCCTTCTGGTTCCCGGAGGCCGCCGCCTGGCTCACCCAGCAGCTGTACGACCACTACCGCTTCTCCGGCTCCACCTCCTATCTGCGCTCCACCGCCTATCCGGTGATGAAGGAGGCCGCGGACTTCTGGCTGGCCAATCTGCGGGCCGACCCGCGCGACGGGAAGCTCGTCGTCACGCCCAGCTACTCGCCCGAACACGGGGACTTCACGGCGGGCGCCGCGATGTCCCAGCAGATCGTCCACGATCTGTTCACCAACACGCTGGAGGCAGCCAGGACGCTCGGCGACGACCCCGCGTTCCGCCGCCGCCTCGCCGCCACTCTCGACCGGCTCGACCCCGGACTGCGCATCGGCTCCTGGGGCCAGCTCCAGGAGTGGAAGGCGGACCTCGACTCACGTACCGACACCCACCGCCATGTGTCGCATCTCTACGCGCTCCACCCCGGCCGGCAGATCGAACCGGGCAGCGAGTGGGCCGAGGCCGCCAAGGTGTCGCTCACCGCGCGCGGGGACGGCGGCACGGGCTGGTCCAAGGCCTGGAAGATCAACTTCTGGGCGCGGCTGCACGACGGCGACCATGCCCACAAAATGCTCTCCGAGCAGCTGAAGAGCTCCACGCTGCCCAATCTCTGGGACACCCATCCGCCGTTCCAGATCGACGGCAACTTCGGCGCCACGTCCGGTATCGCGGAGATGCTGGTGCAGAGCCAGCACGGCACGATCGAGATCCTGCCCGCGCTGCCCGCGAACTGGCCCGACGGCGAAGTACGCGGACTGCGCGCCCGCGGGGCCGTGACCCTCGATGTCGCCTGGTCGGGCGGAGCGGCCCGCCGTGTCGTCCTCACGGCGGGCCGCAACGCTCAACTCACCCTGCGCTCCAGCCTGTTCGCGGGCGGCGAGAAGGTACTGAAGGTCGCGGCGGGCAAGCGCTATGTGCTGACGGCCGAAGCGGCCGACTGAGCGCGCGCGGCGTACGCGGCCTGTGCCGCGGCTTGTGCCATGAGCGATACGACCTGGGCCGCCGATGTGCCCTGCCCCGTGGGGAGGTTCAGCCGCCACGGGGCAGCGGTGCCCGCCCGCAGGTCCTCCTCCCGGTAGCGCTTGACGTGCCGGTGCCAGTTCAGGATTCCGGCCAGCCAGTTCTCCAGCTCCTTGACATGGCCGTCCAGGATCTTCCGCGTCCCGTCGTCAAGGTCGAGATCCTCGTACATCTGCGGCAGCTCATGCGCGGCGATGTGCTGGAACTGGCGCATCCGCGAGTGCATCAGATCGGCGACGATCGCCATTCCCGTCGGATAGTCGACGCCGAAGAAGTTCTGCACGACGAGAACGGCGTTGTGGACCTCGCCCTCGTACTCGATCTCCTTCTGGTACGAGAAGAGGTCGTTGAGGAGCGTGGCGCAGTCGGTGGCGGCGTTCTCCAGGGAGCGGACGGCGCCGGTCAGGTAAACCTCTTCCGGCACGTCGTTGCCATGCCCGATATGGCACAGCCCCATGGTCAGGTCCGTACCGAAGGTGTGGCGCCGCATCTCGATGTAGTCCACCGGGTCCGGGATGCGGTTCTGCGCCTGGTTGGCGAGCTCCCACAGCCAGGAGTCCGTCATGACCTCCACGGCCTCGCGGAAAGCGCGCCGGTCCCGCTCGGACATCGGGCCCGCCGTGCGCTGCCACAGATCGCCGAGCCCGCGCTCCAGCGCGCTCGCGGGCTCCGGCGCCGGCACATCGTCCAGCGGCATGAACAACGGCAGCCGGTCGTTGGCGGCCCGTGCCCCGGCCAGATCGCGGGTGCGGCCGTACGCCGCCGGGTAGAGATCGTCGGCGTACGTCCCCCAGGCCAGCCACTGCGACGCCAGATCGAGCGCATCGGGCGTCGCCTCCGGGTGGAGCCCCGCCGCGCAGAGCGCGAGGTCGCAGCCCGCGGCCTTCGGCTCGTCCCAGACGTGCGAGCCGAGCAGCCCCGGCTGGGGCTCCAGCATGCCCATCCGGCGAATCCAGTCGAGGGTCCGGAGCCGCGAACCCTCCAGGTGCGGATTGAGCGTGAGCGGGAACGGCAACTGGAACTCCGGCAGCAGGGACTGCCCGACCGGCTGGTGCGGGACATGCGCGTGGCTGCGCCATCGGGCCGCCTCCGAGCGCGGCGTGAGCCGGATGGAGGTCGCGGCCATCCCCAAGCGGTCCCCGGTGAGGCCGGGAATGGCGAACCCGGCACCGGTCCGCGCGGCCTTGTTCATATAGCGGCTGGAGCGCATGTGCCACTCCTGGCCGCCGGACTGCCAGTCCTGGAGGCCCTTCGCATAGGCAAGGATGGCGGCGGTCTCGGCCGGGTCCAGCGCCTTCTCGGCGCAGAGCGGGCCCAGTTCGGTGAAGAAGGTGTTCTCGAACTGCTGGAGCCGTGAGGTCAGCAGGTCATTGACGGTATCGGCGGCCTCCTGCGTCGTACAGCCCAGAAAGGTCTCCAGGACCAGGACGCCATTGCTGTTCTCGCCCTCGTCCTCGACCTCGCGCTGGTACGAGAAGAGGTCGTTGCGCAGATGTACCCCGTCGGCGAAGGCGTCCCGCAGGACCCGCAGCGGCCGGGAGTCCGCCACGGACTCAGGGACCTCGGCCCCCGCCGCGTACTCCACAATCCCCGCCGACCACGGCGCGCCGCCCACCTTGCGGCGCATCTCGATGTACTCGACGGGGTTGGCGATCCGCCCCTCGTTGATGTTGGACAGCTCCCAGAGGGACTCGTTCAGCAGATTCTCGGTGGCCTCACGGAACCGGGTCCGCCAGCCGCCCGACATGGCGGGCACGGTCCGCGCCCACAGATCGGCGAGTCCCGCCTCGACCGGATTGGTCGGCTCGGGGGCCTCCTGTGCGAGGTCCATCGGCATAAAGGCGGGCAGCCGGTCCAGATACGCCTTGCCGCCCTCGCGGTCCGGGGAGCGCTTGAAGATCTCCAGGAAGTGGTCGTCGAAGAAGAAGACCCACACATACCAGTCGGTCACCAGGGAAAGGGCGTCGGCAGCACAGTCGGGGTGGGTGTACGCGCACAGCAGGGCGTAGTCGTGCGCGTCGAGATCGCTCTCCTCCCAGATGCCGGATCCCTCCAGCATCCCCATCCGGCGCGCCCACTCCTTGGTGTGTCGCCGCGCCTCCTCGGCATGCGGATTGAGCCGCGCCGGATACGGAACGTAGAAGTCCGGCAGGACGAAGGGCTGTGATGCCATGCGCGCCAGGGCCTTTCGGTCGGGTTGATCAGCAACCGGGTCAGCTCTACCCGTCGCCCGTACGGCCCACGCCCCACCGCTGAATAGTCAGATAAGCCCATATGTGAGAGGTGGTGCGCCACCGGCCCCGTGACCGGTGGCACACCGCCGGTCAGTGCAGTACGCGCACGTCGGACGCCTTCGCAAAGGCCACCCGGTGCCCGAACTGGATCTCGTAGTACAGCTCCTTCCCACGCACCACCCGGTGCACGGCCGTGTCGAACGTCGGCGCGTACAGATACTCGCCCGGCGTCCGGTCGCCCACCACATACGTCTGACCGGCGAGCAACTTGTACGGCAGCGGCGAGATCGCCTGCACCGGGACGCCCGCGGGGTACGCCGACGCCTCCGGGTAGGCACGCCCGTACACCGGGATCTCCGCGACGCCCGCCTTCGGTGTGAGCACCCGGCCCCTGGCGGACACGGCCGTCGGCTGCTTGCGCGGGTTGTGGAACCAGGCCTTCTGGCCCAGATACCAGATCGCCGTCCAGTCGCCCTCGCGCCCTGCGACCGCGTACTGCTGGCCCGTCGAGGCGCGCGCGCCCGTGTCGTTGACGCCGGTCGTGGAGTCCTCACCGCCCGGACGCAGACCGATGTCCTTGACCAGCGGGGCATCCTCGGCGGGCGCGGTGTGCAGCCGGACCGCGCCCGAACCGTGCGGCACGCACGCCTGACCGGCCTTCACACATCCCGTGTACACCGGCTGGTTCTCCGCGTAGTCCGGGCGGATCGTCACCACACCGCTGCCGGGACCCGCGGTCCGGGTGAACGGCTTGCCGAGCAGCTCGAAGTAGTGCGACCAGTCCCAGTACGGGCCCGGGTCGGTGTGCATCCCGCGGATGTTCGCGGTGGTCGTGCCCGGCACATTGTCGTGGCCCAGGACGTGCTGACGGTCCAGCGGGATGTCGTAGCGCCGCGCCAGGTACTTCACCAGCCGCGCGGAGGTGCGGTACATCGCCTCCGTGTACCAGGCGTCCGGCGACACGAGGAAGCCCTCGTGCTCCAACCCCACCGACTTGGCGTTCACATACCAGTTCCCGGCGTGCCAGGCGACGTCCTTCAGCGGCACATGCTGCGCGATATGCCCGTCCGACGATCGCAGGCTGTACTGCCAGGACACATACGTCGGGTCCTGAACCAGCTTCAGGGTGGTGTCCCAGGACGCCTCGGTGTCATGCACGATGATGTACTTCACCGACTGCGACGCGGGCCGGTCCGCCAGGTCGTGGTTGCCGTAGTCGCCCTCGCCGAACTCCTCGTACGGCGCCGGGACCCACTCGCACGCCACCGTCCGCGGGCACTCCGTCCGCCGGGCGTCGGCCGTACGCAGCCCGAGCCGTGCGACCTGCGCCGGGTCGGCGACGAGCGCCGGGGCACCGGCGAGAACGACCCGCTGCCCGCTGTCCGTGGTGCGCCGCAGGCCCGAGCGGATGACGTCGAAGACGTCATTGGCGTACGTCGTCGCTGTCGCGGTGTCGTCGGCGCCGGAGAACCGCGCCACCGCGCCGTACCAGTCTGCCGGGTCGCCGCTCGGCTTCCCGCCCAGCTCCTTCTGCGCCTCGGCGAGCAGCGCCGCGCCGCCGCGCACATTGGCGGCCGGACTGTCCCGCAGCCGCTCGGCGGAAATCCCCGAGACCTCGGCGGCCCGCTCCAGCGTCCGCAGCCGGGGCGGAAGTCCGGACGGGTCGGGCAGCGCGGCCTCGGTGACCGTACGCGGCGGACGCGACTCGTCGCCGCGCGGGTCCTCACCGGTGTGCGAATGGTGTGGCGCCTCGGCCAGCGCGGTCCTGGCATCGGTCAGATGCATCGGCCCGTAGCCGCCGGTGACGCTGGCCGCGCCCCCGTGCCCGTCCCAGCGGGACTGGAGGTACGAGACACCGAGCAGCACGCTCTGCGGTACGCCGTACTGGGCGGCGGCTGCCGCGAAGTCGCGCTGGAGCGCGCCGGACGAGGGGCGCTCGGCGGTGGCGGACGGACTGGCCGAGACGAGCGGCAGCAACAGGGCGGCGGACGCCACAGCGCCCCCCGCTCTGAGCAAGCGGCGAGGCGCGTTTCTCGGTCGCGCGGTGGCGGATCCTTGCACGGCAGCCTCCAGTGACGGGACACGACGACTACAGGGGTATCGGCTGCCGGACGGCCCGTCAAACAGGCTGAGTGGCAAGGATTTCGCACGTCAGCATGGGTCTCGCAGGAGTTTCCTGATGACGGCTCCCCGGCCTGCGGTGCGTCAGTGGTCAGGACCAATAACCGTATGTACAGAGGTGGCGGGTTCAGTTCAGCACAGTGCGCTGCGCGCCCAGTGTCTCCACTGGGCGCGCAGCGCGCTTCCCCCTCTGTGACAGCCGGTCAGCGAGTGCCGACCGCGGCGCGCACGGCCCGCCGTGCCATGGCGCAGTCATCGTGCAGCCGCCGCAGCAGCAGCCGCTGTTCCTCACCCGGCGACAGACGACCCGGCGGCGTATAGCCACTGCCCGCGGGCGGCGCCTCACGCATGGTCCGCTGCACCGCAGTCTCGTACGTACGGATCTCGCGCGTCAGCACAAGCATCAGATTCACCAGGAACGCGTCCCGCGCCGCCGGACCCGCCTGCTGCGCCAGCTGGCTGATGTGCCGCCGTGCCGCCGGCGCGTCACCCAGCACCGACCACAGCGTCGCCAGGTCGTATCCGGGCAGATACCAGCCCGCGTGCTCCCAGTCGACCAGTACGGGACCCGGCGGCGACAGCAGGATGTTGGAGAGCAGCGCGTCGCCGTGACAGAACTGGCCCATGCCCTGCCGCCCGCTCGCATACGCGAGACCGTGCAGCAGCTTCTGGAGATCACCCAGGTCACGGTCCGTGAACAGACCCAGCTCGTGATAACGCGCGATCCGCGGCGCGTAGTCGAGCGGGGCGTCGAACATCCCGGCCGGCGGGCGCCAGCGGTTGAGCCGGACGATCGCGCCGAGGGCGGCCCGTACATCGGCACGCGGCGGAGCCTCGGCCGGATGCCGTGCAAGGGCCGCCACCCGGCCCGGCATCCGCTCGATCACCAGGGAGCAGTTCTCGGGATCCGCGGCGATCAGGCGCGGGACCCGCACTGGTGGGCGGTGCCGGACGAAGGCGCGATAGGCCTCTATTTCGTGGCGGAACCGCTCGGCCCAGACGGGCGAGTGGTCCAGCAGACATTTGGCGACCGCGGTGATACGCCCCGCGGTGCCGACGAGCAGTACGGCGCGTCCGCTGCGGCGCAGCACCTGCACCGGATGGAACTCCGGGCAGATCCGGTGCACCGAGGCAACAGCCATGCGCAGTTGTGCGCCCTGAGGGCCTGACAGGTCGATCCTTCCGCTGAGGGGCTGGGCGACCGTACCCGCCGGACGGCGAGCCCGGCCGGCATGAGTGGGGTCCAGATAAGGTCCGGAGCCGGCCTGGGCGGCGGAGCGCTGCAACGGAGGCTGGGCAGACACGGAGGACGATGCTGTGTACATGAGAGATACAGATCCCTTCGTGTGCCGACAAGGTACGTGTGCGGCCCGTCCCGGCAGCCGGTCGGCACCCTGGGGAATGCGTCCGGATGCCGGGACGGGGTGGCGCGCTCCTACGTGACACCCGGGCGCGGGTGGCACACCATCTGGCGTGCCCTGGCGAACCCTGGCGAATAGTCGCCAGCCCGCTGACAGGGCGTTACTGTCAACTCAGCCGAGACCCTGGGGGCTTGACGTGACCGGAGAACCCAACACCCGCCTCTGCGACCTGTTCGGCCTGGCCGGCTGGTCCAAGGGGGAACTTGCGAGACTCGTGAACCGGAAGGCGGCGGCCCTGGGCCACCCGCAACTGGCGACCGACACCTCGCGGGTACGGCGGTGGATCGACGTGGGGGAGACCCCGCGCGATCCCGTGCCACGAGTGCTGGCAGCTCTGTTCACCGAGCGGCTCGGTCGTGTCGTGACCATTGAGGACCTCGGGTTCGTACGGAGCGGGCGAGCGGGTAAACGGCGGGACGTCCAGGGTGGAGACAACCCTGACGGCCTTCCGTGGGCGTCCGAACAGACGGCGGCGGTCCTCACCGAATTCACGGGAATGGACCTCATGCTCAATCGACGCGGCTTGGTGGGCGCGGGCGCCGCGCTTGCCGCAGGCTCCGCACTCACCAGCGCCATGCACGACTGGCTGCACACCGACCCCGCACTCGCGGCGGACGCTCCCCGTATCCACGATCCCCTGCACGCCGACCCCGCGGGGTTCGGCCGCTATGAGGCCGCCCCCATCGGGTCGCAGGAGATCGAGGCACTGGAGCGTTCCGTCGAAGTGTTCCGCGCCTGGGACGCCAACCGTGGCGGTGGGCTCCAGCGCAAGGCTGTTGTGGGGCAGCTCAACGAAGTGGGCGGCATGCTCGCCTACCATCACCCCGACCATCTCCAGCGGCGCCTGTGGGGCGTCGCCGCCAACCTCGCCGTACTCGCCGGCTGGATGTCGCACGACGTCGGCCTCGAACCCACCGCTCAGAAGTACTTCGTCATCGCCGCGCACGCGGCACGCGAGGGCGACGACCGCCCGCGCGCGGGCGAAGCGCTCTCCAGGGCCGCCCGCCAGATGATCCACCTCGGACGTCCCGACGACGCCCTGGACCTGATGAAGCTCGCCAAGTCCGGCTCGGGGGAGCAGATCCTGCCGCGCACCCAGGCGATGCTGCACACCGTGGAGGCCTGGGCACAGGCCTCCATGGGGCACGGCCAGGCCATGCGCCGCACCCTCGGCGAGGCCGAGGAGCTGTTCGTCGCCGACAAGAGCGATGTGCCGCCGCCCAGCTGGATGCAGATGTTCGACGAGGCGGACATGCACGGCATGTCGGCACTGGCGTACCGCACCCTTGCCGAGCATGAACCGGCCGCCGCGAACACCGCGCAGAAGCATGCCAAACAGGCGCTGCGGCTGCGCGAGACGGACGCCCGTCAGCGCTCCAGGATCTTCGACTACATCTCCATGGCCTCGGCATGCTTCATCGCCGACGACCCCGAACAGGCCGATCGCTACGCGCGGCTGGCCCTCGTCTCGATGGCGGAGACCTCTTCGCACCGGACGTGGGACAGGCTGCGTGAGATGTACCGGCTGACCGGGCAGTACGCGGGATACCCGAAGATCAAGGATCTGCGCGAGGAAATCCAGCTGGTCATGCCCGCCGGGCCGTCCGCGAGGCTGAGGAGCGCCGAGATCTGACGCCCCGGCGCACGCCTGCTCCTTCTCCTGCCTATTCCTTCTACGCGTACCTTTACGCGTTCTTCTACGCGCCGATCCTTGCGACCATCACACAGGCGTCGTCCGCGCGGTCGTTCACACCGAATTCCTCGACGACCGTGCGTACGCATTCCTGCGCGTCCCGGGCGTCGGCGAACCTCGGTGCCAGCGCGAGCAGCCGGTCCACCCGGTCCGCGTCGGGATCGTGGGCACCGTTCGGACGCGTCAGCCCGTCGGTGTGCAGCACCAGCAGATCGCCGGGGAGCAGCCGTAATTCGGCCTGCTCGTACGCGGCTCCCCGGGTCGCTCCGAGGAGCACCCCATCGGGCGGCGTGAGCGCCTGCCCCGTCCCGTTGCGGAACAGCAGCGGGGCGGGGTGTCCTGCCTGCGCCCACTGCAGGGTCCGGCTCGCCGGGTCGTAGCGGCAGCACACCGCGCTGCCCAGAGCGGGCTGTACGGAGCTGTCCAGCAGCTGGTTGAGATGCGTCATCAGAGCGCCGGGCCGGATCCCCGCCACGGCCATTCCGCGCAGGGCACCCAGCAGCATCGCCATCGAAGACGTCGCGGTCACGCCGTGCCCGGTGAGGTCACCGACGCTCAACAGACACTCGCCACTGGGCAGTTGGAGCGCGTCGTACCAGTCGCCGCCGATCAGCGCGCTGTTCGTGGACGGCAGATAGTGCGCGAAGACATCCAGCGCGGTGGGTCCGCTCTGCGGGAACCGCAAGGAACCGCGCCACGGCGGCAGTACGGCCTCCTGGAACTCGACGGCGAGCCGCCGCTCGGTCCGGGCGAAGTGCTCGCGGCGGCGCAGCGAGTCACTCGACTCATGAACTGCCCGCTGGCTGCGGCGCAGTTCGCTGACGTCCCGGAGGACGGCCCACATGGCGGCGGTGGAGCCATCGGCGTCGAGCACGGGCTCGCCCATCATGTGCACCGTACGGACCCGATTGTCGTCCGAGCGGATCATGCGGAACTCGCCGTCGATGGGCCGGCCGTCGACCAGACAGTCGGTCACCAGCGCGGTGAGCAGTGCCTGGTCGTCCGGAAACACCATGGATGGGAACTCGTCCAGGGACATGGGGACGCTCTGCGGCGAGCGCCCGAGGATCTGGTACAGCTCCTCGGACCAGCTCACCTCGTCGGTGAGCAGATTCCACTCGGCGGTGCCGACCCGGCTGAGCAGCGAACCGCTGCTCCGGGCGTGGTCCGCCGCGTGTTCGGCGAGCTCGCTCCCGGCGGATTCCTTGGATTCCGCGGACTCCGTCGACTCCGTGGATTCCGGGGCTTCTGCGGATTCGACCGGCTGGGTCGGCTCTGCCGTCAGGCCTTCCTTGAGCTGCCCCAAGTGCGCGTCGAGGTCATCGAGTTGATGGACTGCCAGATTGCAGAGGGCCCGCTGCCACCGGCCCTGCGGGTCGTCGTCGTCCACCACGGCGTCCCGGCGTACGGCGTCCACATCGCCGCGCAGTTTTCGCGTCCGGGAGATCAGCGCATCGACGGTGCCGCGCTCGGGCGGCTGCGGCGCGGGTCGGTCCGCGAACACATGGGACGGCATGTCGTACTCCGATACAGGCGCGGCCACGGCCAGGTCCAAAGAGCGGACCGGTTACGACTGTTGCACAGCGAGCGAGGGCTCGTAAGGCGTTTGGCAACACTCGATACGGAGTTGACTCTGCCATATGCCACGGGCCGCCCGGGCGACCGGCTCGCCCCGGCGGCCGATGAGTTCCGCTCGTCCGCACGGTCGTAACCCGTGGAGAGAGCATGCGGCAAGTCGGCCACAGCCTCAAGAAATTGGAGGTACGTCATGTGTTCGCATCGTCCCCCGTGCCCGACCTGATCCGTTGATCCGTGCGCGATGCGTCAGGCAGCGGACTTGCCGAGGGCGGCAGCGCCGAACGAGACGTTGAAGCGGTCGCACCAGATGCTGACGCTGGTGTACTGCCCCAGGTCGAGGTCGGCGGGCAGGCTGTAGTTCTGGTCGCCCTTGTTTCCCTTGAGCTTGCCCAGGCTGACGTACTTCCCGTCGTCGAAGACGCCCCAGCCCGCCTTGCCCTCCTTCACCGGGGCGTCGGTGATCCACACCCGCAGGTCGGGGCCGTTGCTGGTGTCGAGGTTCTCCAGCCGGAGGGTGCGCGTCCCGTCGGCCAGCCGCAGGACCTTCACCGAGCCGGTCGTCTTGTGCTCATGGGTGATCAGCTCACCGGCTGCCAGCGTGCTGGGCCCCGAGGGCGCGGGGGGCGTCGTCTGTCCCGCCGCCGGCTCGGCCGCGGGCTCGTTCTCAGCCGCAGCCTCCGGCTGGGGTGCGGCGACGGCCGTGGGGAGCTCGTCGCTCACGGTCTCGTCCACCCAGATCTTCCACGGCTGGAACCAGTACAGCCCCACGCCGACCACGGCCAGCCCGACGGCCAGTACTGCCACACCCCAAGGCCTGCCCAGTCCCTTACGTACGCGTGTCACTGTCTCTCCTGACCTTCGCCGGTTCCTGACGGAACCGCATCGGTCCCCATCCAACGGGAGTGCGGACCCATTGGCCACGTCGAGCCCGGTGACGAAAGTCTTACGTACGTACGGCTCAGCGCTGAGCCGCGTCAGTCCAGGCAGAACTCGTTGCCCTCGGGGTCGGTCATCACGATGAAGCCGCCGCTCATCGGGGGAGCGGGCTCGTGGCGACGTACCCGCGTCGCTCCCAGCGCGACGAGCCGGTCACACTCTGCCTCCAGCGCCGCCATCCGTTCCTCTCCCCGCAGTCCAGGGGCCGCACGGACGTCGAGGTGGACGCGGTTCTTGGCGACCTTGTCCTCCGGCACCTGCTGGAAGAACAGCCGCGGGCCGTGCCCGTCCGGGTCCTCGATGGCCGATCTTGTGTTGCGCTCCTCCTCCGGTACGCCGACCCGCGCGAGGAAGTCGTCCCACGCGGCCAGCGGGTCGGCGTCCTCGGGCAGGTCGACTCCGGGCGGGCCGGGGTGGACGTAGTCCAGTACGTCGCGCCAGAAGGACGACAGCGCCCGCGGGTCGTGGGCGTCGAAGGTGACCTGGATGTGGCGGCTCATCGGGTTGCTCCGTTCCTGGTTCCAGTCGAGTTCGTCTGCTCCATGGAGCCACCCTGACACCCCTGGCGGACAGGATCGGTCCGCTATTCCTGGCAGGGTGGGCGACATGGACGTGGCAAGCGGTGACCAGCGGAGTACGACGGAGCGGGTGCTCACCCTGCTCGGGCTGCTGCAGCAGCGCCAGGTCTGGACAGGCCCCGAGCTCGCCGACCGGCTCGGCGTCACGCCGCGCACGGTACGGCGTGATGTCGAGCGGCTGCGCACGCTCGGCTATCCCGTACATGCCGGCCAGGGTGTCGGCGGCGGCTACCAGCTCGGCCCGGGGCAGGACCTGCCGCCGCTGCTTCTCGACGACGAGGAGGCGATCGCCACCGCGGTCTCTCTGCTCGCCGGCGCGGGTGGCGCGGTCGTCGGCGCCGGCGACGCCGCGCTCAGGGCGCTGACCAAGCTTGACCAGGTGCTGCCCGTCCGGCTGCGGCACGAGGTGTGCGCGCTCTCCGGCTCGGTGGAGTTCTTCGGTACAGGCCGCACGCCGGTCGACCCCGAGATACTCATGACGCTGGCCAGAGCCTGCCGCGACGAGGTCGAGGCCGGCTTCGCCTACCCTCCCCCAGACTTCGTCCGGGTGGGGGTGCCCCCGGCGAAGCCAGGGGGAGTGCCCCCAGGTCGCCTCCGACCGGCGCTGGTACCTCCTCGCCTACGACCTCGATCGCGACGACTGGCGCAGTTTCCGCGTCGACCGGATGACCGATGTGTCCGCACGGACCTGGCGCTTCCGCCCGCGCGCGGCGCCCGACGCGGCGACGTACGTGCAGGAGGGTGTGGCGAGTCGGGTCTACCCGCACCAGGCGCGCTTCCTCGTGCACGCGTCGGCCGACACGGTGCGCGTGCAGATTCCGGCGTCGGCGGCCGTCGTACGAGAGCGAGGGAGCGCGCTCTGCGAGGTGCTCAGCGGCGCCGGCAGCCTCGACGCCGTGCTCATGCACGTGCTCCTGCTGGGGCACGACTTCGAGGTACTCGACCCTCCGGAACTAGGGAGGCGTTGTCGCGCGCTGGCGGAGAAACTGCTGTCGGCCGGTGCGACGATGTCACAGTGATCGCGGGCTGTGGGAGGAGCGCGTGATGGGCCATGGCTGGGAGGGCGTCGTCCTCAAACTGTTGCGCGGCAAGGACTTCACCTTCACCGTGACCGGGTCCGAAGGCGTCATCGACAACGACGGCAAACCGCATCAGCGTGCCTACACGCTGGTGGACCCGCGCCCCGGCGGCCGGGGCCTTCCCCCTGGAGTTCGTCCTGCACGACGGCTGCACGACGGCTGCGCGACCCAGTGGGCGCGCAAGGTCAAGCCGGGCCACTCCATCGACGCGACCCTCCAGGGCGCCGGCTTCGCCGCACCCGACCCGCTGCCGGGGCGGCTCTTCGTCCTCGGCGACCCGGCCTCGTTCCCGGCCGTCAATTCCCTCCTCGACGGCCTGCCTGGAGTGCGCTGCCGCTACGGCTGGACGCCGCGCACCACGACCTGCACGCCGTTCCCCGCCGCGACGCCGGCGCCCGCCTGGTCGCCGAGGTGAAGAGCGCGCTGCCGGGGCTGCTCGGCGACGCGGCGGACGCGTACGTCTGGATCGCCTGCGACACGACGACGCCTGAGCCACGGCTGCCGCAGACTGCTGAGAGCGCGGCAGGGGTAATACTCTCTCCATGGGTTCGCATATGACACAAGCGCACATCCGGCGGGCCACGGCCCGGGACGCGAAGCGGCTCACCAGGCTGGTGCGGAACTCCCGCGCCTACGAGGGCCCGTACGCCTCAGCGATCGCCGGATACCGGGTGGGGCCCGACTACATCGAGACCCACCGGGTCTTCCTGGCCGCCGACGAGGACGACAGGCTGCTCGGCTGCTACGCCCTCATCCTGTCCCCGCCGGAACTGGACCTGCTGTTCGTCGCCGACGCCGCACAGGGCCTCGGCATCGGCCGCCGACTCATCGAACACATGACCGGCGAGGCGCGCGGCGCCGGGCTCTCCGAGGTGCGCGTCGTCTCCCATCCGCCCGCCGAGGGCTTCTACCTCAGCGTGGGCGCGCGCCGGATCGGCACCGTCAGCGCGAACCCGCCCGTCGTGATGTGGGACCGCCCCGAACTGATCATTCCAGTCCTCTGACGGTCAGCTGACGGACGGCTTCGTCACCCGAGGGGCCAGGTGCCTTACGATCTCGGACGGGCAGTCGCGTAATGTCGGTTGTCTGCTCTCGTACAACCATGGAGGTCACACCGTGTTCAGGACGGCAAGCGGACACCGCAGCCACCGCGCAGGCAGCCGAGCCCGCATCGCCACCGCTGCGGCTGTGGCGGCGGGAATGTTCCTTGCCGCGGGCTGTGCCTCCTCGGACGACGGCGGCGAAGCGGCGGGCGGTGTGCCCGTGGTGTCGAAGGGCAAGCTGACCACCTGCACCCACCTGCCCTACCCGCCCTTCCAGTTCGAACAGAGCGGAAAGGTTGTCGGCTTCGACGTGGCGCTGGTGGATCTGGTGGCCAAGAACCTCGACGTAGAGCAGAAGATTCTCGACACACCGTTCGAGAACTTCAAGACCGGCGCCTTCCTCAACTCCGGCGAATGCGACCTGGCCGCGGCCGGTATGACGATCACCGACGAGCGCAAGAAGAATGTGGACTTCTCCGTCCCGTACTTCGACGCCACGCAGGCGCTGCTGGCGACGAAGAAGAGCGGAGTGACGTCCCTGGCGGACGTCAAGTCCAAGAAGAAGAAGCTCGGCGCGCAGGCGGAGACCACCGGCGAGAGCTACGCCACGGGCCAGGGCTTCGACCCGGTGGCGTTCGAGAGCTCGGACGCCGTGATCAACGGGCTGCGCACCGGCCAGGTCGACGCCGTGATCATTGACTACCCGGTCGTACAGGGCTGGCTGAAGGACAAGAAGAACGCCGCGGAGTTCGCGCTCGGCCAGAACATCGAGACCGGTGAGCAGTACGGTTTCTCGGTGAAGAAGGGCAACACCAAGCTGCTCGCCGCGATCAACAAGGCGATCAAGGACGCTCGCGCGGACGGCACGTACAAGAAGCTGTACGAGCAGTGGATCGGCCCGCTGCCCCAGGCCCAGTCGTGACGTCTCGGCTGACCAGGCGGCAGCGCCGGCGCGTCTCGCAGGCCGTTCAGTACGCGGTGTTCGGCGCCGCGATAGTGGCGATCGGCCTGGTCGCCGACTGGGACCGGCTGCAGAACCAGTTCGCGCAGAAGGATCTCGCCCAGCAGCTTTTCCCGGAGATCATCACCACCGCCCTGCGCAACACGGTGGTGTACACGCTCTCCGGCTTTGCCTTCGGTCTGGTGCTCGGCCTGATCATCGCGCTGATGCGGCTGTCGTCGGTCGCCCCCTACCGGTGGGTCGCGACGGTCTACATCGAGTTCTTCCGCGGCCTGCCCGCCCTGCTGATCTTCATCTTTGTGGGTGTGGCGGTGCCGCTGGCGTTCCCCGGCACCCAGATTCCCGGCGGTACGTACGGCAAGGTCGCGCTCGGTCTCGGTCTGGTCGCCGCCGCCTATATGGCGGAGACGATCAGGGCGGGCATCCAGGCCGTGCCCAAGGGACAGATGGAGGCGGCCCGTTCGCTGGGCTTCTCACACGCCCGCGCCATGGTGTCGGTGATCATCCCGCAGGCCTTCCGTATCGTCATCCCCCCGCTCACCAACGAGCTCGTCCTGCTGTTCAAGGACTCCTCGCTGGTCCTGTTCCTCGGTGTCACGCTGGAGGAGCGGGAACTGACCAAGTTCGGCAGGGACCTGGCCAGCCAGACCGCCAACTCGACGCCGATCCTGGTCGCCGGGCTGTGCTACCTCCTGGTGACCGTCCCGCTGAGCCTCGTGGTGCGCCGCCTCGAAGCACGCACCGCGAAGGCCAGGTGAGGCGAGATGCCAGAGATGCCAGGGAAGACGAAGACAGAGACGGTGGACAGCATGGGCACGGACCGTCCGGAGATCGAGATCCGGGGTCTGCACAAGTCGTTCGGGGACAACCAGGTCCTGCGGGGCATCGACCTGGACATCGCCCGCGGCGAGGTGGTGTGCGTCATCGGGCCCTCCGGATCGGGCAAGTCAACGCTGCTGCGGTGTGTGAACCTGCTGGAGGAGCCCACCGCGGGCCAGGTCTTCGTCGGCGGTACGGAAGTCACCGACCTCGATGTGGACATCGACGCGGTACGCCGCCGGATCGGCATGGTCTTCCAGCAGTTCAACCTGTTCCCGCATCTGAACGTGGTCGACAACCTCACCCTGCCCCAGCGGCGGGTGCTGCGCCGGGACAAGGCGCGGGCGGCGGCCGTGGCGCTGGAGACGCTGGAGCGCGTCGGTCTCTCGGACAAGGCTGACGCTTATCCGGCGCAGCTGTCGGGCGGCCAGCAGCAGCGCGTGGCGATCGCGAGGGCGCTCGTGATGGGCCCGGAGGTGATGCTCTTCGACGAGCCGACCTCGGCGCTCGACCCGGAGCTGGTGGGCGATGTGCTGTCAGTGATGCGGCTGCTGGCCGCGGAGGGCATGACGATGATGGTCGTCACGCACGAGATGAGCTTCGCCCGGGAGGTCGCCGACCGGGTGGTCTTCATGGACGGGGGAGTGATCGTCGAGGAGGGGCCCGCGGCCCAGGTCGTGGGCGATCCGCAGCACGAGCGGACCAGGAACTTCCTGATGCGCATCCTGGATCCGGCCGCGGCACCGGCGCCGGCGCCGGTCAAGCCGGTTGACGGCACGCCCGAAGGATGATCGAATCCCGGGTCAGCGTCGCAGTGCACCCGGCAGAGAGACCGCCGTGGGCATGGAGGCGCCGCATCATGGGACAGCCATGGACACACCCATCGAGCCGACCGGCCGCCTCACGGCCATCGGCAACCAACTGATCGACATTCACCTCTCGCTCCGCGAGGAGCTGGCGCGGCTCCGCGAGGACACCGACGCCCGGCTGGACGGCAACGGCAACGGCAACGGCCACGGCAACGGCCACGGCAACGGCCACGGAGAGCGGCCGGGCGGACTGCGGGCGCACTGCTTGGCCTTCTGCTCGGCTGTGAGCAGGCACCACACAGGTGAGGACGCCGGGGCGTTCCCCGCCCTCGCCGAGCTGCATCCCGAACTACGCCCGGTACTGGACGAGTTGGGGCGGGACCACCACATCGTGGCCGGGATCCTGCGCGCCCTGGAGGAGCTGCTCGCCGGGTCGCCGCAGGACGCGGGACCCGCCGACGCCGCACGCGTACGGTTCGAGCTGGACGGCCTGGCCGCCCTGCTGGAGTCGCACTTCTTCTACGAGGAGAAAAAGCTCGTGGCGGCACTCAACGCACTGCCCGAGGGGGCCGGGACCGCGGAGACGCTGCTGGGCGGTTGATCAGGGCGGGAGCAGCAGGGGACCGCGCGGGATCAGGGCACGATCAGGGCGGGTCGCGGCGGGATCCGGGGCGCCCTGTGAGACGTACACTCGATTCATGAGTTGCACACATGCGGTGACGGAGTGCCCGGCAGGGCCCCGTCACGCTCACGCGCTGTGCCTCACCGCGCCCCAGGGCCGCTGCAGGCCGCTGCACGGCCACGGCTAGCCACGCACGTACGCACGCGACGCACGCACGCACCACGACGTACGGCCAGTCATGCCACGCCGGCTCCAGCCCGGCTCCCCCCTCTCCTGGTGTTCCCCCTCCCTCCGGTTTCGGGGACACCGCGCCACGCCCCGGCGTGCCGTTGACGACGCCCCACTCGCGGCTACCGGACGACCGTCCGGCCCGCACCCTGAGAGGACCCCCGTGAAATTCAGCGAGCTGTTGGCCGGGCACGACCACGAGGTACTCATCGGCGATCCGGAGGTGAGGATCACCGGGGCAGCGTGTTTCGATGTGCACCGCGTCTTGCCGGGTTCACTGTTCATCGCGGTGCCCGGTCACCGCGAGGGCGGCCCCGAGGCCATCGCCTCGGCCCTCGCCCGCGGCGCGGTGGCGGTCCTCGTCGACGCCGCGGTGCCCGATCCCCTCCCCGCCGCGGTACTGGTCCCGGGCGTCGACGTGTGTGTCGTACGGGTGCCGGACACGCGCAGGGCCGCCTCGGTGATCACCTCCCGCTACTACGGCGAGCCGGGAAGGGCGATGGACATGGTGGCCGTGACCGGCACCAACGGGAAGACCTCGGTGTCGTACATGGTCGAATCCCTGCTGCGGATCGCGGAGGGCACACGCGTGGGCGTCATCGGGACGGCCGGCAGCCGGATCGGCGACGAGCTGATCCCCATGCCGAGGTCGGTCCTGACCACACCCGAGTCGCCGGACTTCCAGTACCTCCTGGGCCACATGCGCGACGGGGAGGTGGGCACGGTGGTGCTGGAGGCCACCTCGATGGGCCTGCTGAACCACCGGGTGGACCACGCCTTCATCGACGTCGGCGTCTTCACCAACCTCACCCAGGACCACCTGGACGACCACGGCACCATGGACAGCTACCGCGACGCCAAGCTGCGCCTGTTCCAGGGGCTGTGCCGTCGCGCGGTGGTCAACGCGGACGACCCGGTGGGGGCCACGATCCCGGCGCTGATGCCCGGCGCCGTCACCACGTACGGCCTGGACTCCGAGGCCGACTACCGGGCGGACGATCTCGACATGGACGCCTTCGGCACGCGCTTCACCCTCCACCACGACGGACTCAAGTACCCGGCCGCGATTCCCGTCCCCGGGCGGTTCTCGGTGTCCAACGCGCTGGCCACCGTGGCGGCCTGCCACCTGCTGGGGCACGACCTCGCGGGGCTGGTCGCCGCGCTCGACCGGATGCCTCCCGTCCCGGGCCGCCTCGAACGCTTCCAGGCCCCCAACGGAACCTCCGTGATCGTGGACTACGCGCACTCGCCCGACTCCCTCGACAAGGTGCTCGCCGCCATCGGGGACTTCGCCACCGGCCGGGTCATCACCGTCTTCGGCTGCGGAGGCGACCGTGACACGACCAAGCGGGCACGGATGGGCGAGATCGCCGGGACCCGGTCCGACCTGGTCATTCTGACCTCCGACAACCCGCGCAACGAAGATCCCGAAGCCATCCTGGACGACATCGCCCCCGGTCTGGTGGCGGCGGGCGCGCGCTTCGAACGGTGCGCCGACCGGCGGCGGGCCATCGGCCTCGCGCTGTCCGTCGCCGAGCCGGACGACATCGTACTGATCGCGGGGAGGGGCAGCGAGCCGTACCAGACGGTCGGCGAACAGCTGGTGGTGTTCAGCGATATGGCCGTGGTGCGCGAACTCGCCGCCGCGCAGCAGATCGCAGGAGTAGCGGCGTAGTAGTGGGGCGGTAGTGGGGTGGTAGCGGGGTGTACGGGCGTACGGTGCTGTGTCGCCGTCAGGCGGGGAAGCGGCCGACGTACCGCCGCTGCCAGGGGGTCTCGACGGCGTGTTTGTCGTAGTGCCGGCGCACGAAGTCCACCGCCTGGCCCGGCTCCACTCCGTCGAGAACGGCAAGGCAGGCCAGCGCCGTTCCGGTCCGGCCGCGGCCTCCGCCGCAGGCGACCTCCACGCGCTCCATGGCCGCCGCCCGCTCCCAGGCGTCGCCGAGGATTTTCCGGGCCTCTGTACGGTCGCTGGGCAACCGGAAGTCGGGCCAGCGCAGCCAGTGGGATTCCCAGGGGACCTCGGGAGGCTGCTTGCCGAGCAGATAGACACCGTACGTGGGCGTCGCGCCCGCCGGCAGCGGTCGGCGCAGGCCCCTGCCCCGGACCAGGCGTCCGGAGGGAAGCCGCAGGATACCGGCGTCGGTCGGGTTCCAGGTCTCGGTCATCCTGCCCACGATAGACGTACGGTCATTCTCTTCGACGGGCGCCTGGCGTACCGTGTCCGCGTGTCCGAGCGACCTCTGTCTGCCGCAGCCACTCCCCGGATCCCTCCGCAGCCCGCCGAGGCATGGGCGGAGTCCGTTCGGGAGACCTTGTCCGCCGATATCAGCTCGCTCGGACTGGGCGTCTCCTCGCTCGGCGAGGCGCACCTGTTCGCCACACTGGCCCGGCATCCGGACCTGTTCGCCGCCTGGCTGCCGTTCAGCAGTCAGCTGCTGCTCGCGGGTGAACTGCCTTTCGCGGACCGTGAGCTGCTGATTCTGCGGGTGGCGCGCAACTGCGGTTCGCCGTACGAGTGGGGCCAGCACGTCAGGATTGCCGCGCGGGCGGGGCTGTCGCCCGACGACATGGAGCGGGTGACGGCGGGGCCCGGCGCCCCGGGCTGGACGGAACGGCAGGCACTGCTGCTGCGGGCGGCGGACGAGTTGCACGCGGCGGCCCGGATCAGCGAGCCGACCTGGGAGGCGCTGGCCGGGCATCTGACGGAGCGCCAGCTGATCGAGCTGCCGGTGCTGGTGGGCCACTACCATCTGCTGGCCTTCACCCTGAACTCGCTGCGGGTGCAGCCGGAGCCCGGACTGCCCGGGATGCCCTGACACCCGACAACAGGGGCATCAACGGCTCCATGGAAGAGATCGTCCGCGTGCCCGGCCGCCCCGACCGCCACCTGGACACGTACGCCGACCGTCCGGTCCGACCCAAGGAACTCGGCCCCGGTGCGCGGGCCCTGGACGAGGGCTTCTGGCAGGACGGCCGCCGCCTGGTTTTCTTCGGCCGCGGTGAGGATGTGCTGTGGGAGGACGAGTCCGACTGCCCGGCTTTCGGGCCGCGGAAGGGCGGCGGGACGGTCAGCTACTGCGACGGTGAGGAACTGGTGGAGCTGAAGCCCGTACACAAGGGCTGAGTTCGCGAAAACAGGCCAACCTCCGTACAAGCATGGGTCATTGGTATGGACCTGACGGCCCGCTCGGGCTAGCCTCCACCCGGGCACGTTCTGAGAGCGCTCTCACATTCCGTGCTGTTCCACCCCCACACGAAGCTGGAACACTGGAACGATTGAAGGGTCAACGCCTTGAGACGCACGAATTGCGTACGCACCGGCTTGTCCGCACTCCTCCTCGTCGGCTCCTGGGCGGCCGTCGGACTCGCCCCGGCCGCTGCCGCAACCGCGGCCCCCACCCCCGCCCCCACGCCCTCATCGCAAGTCTCCGACGGCCTGCTGGCCGCCATGCAGAGGGACCTCGGCCTGACGGAGAGCCAGGCGCAGGCGCGCCTGGTGGCCGAGAAGGCGGCCACCGCCGTCGAAGGAAAGGCGCGCCGCGCCGCCGGACCGGCCTTCGGAGGTGCCTGGTTCGACGCGGCCGGCGGCACGCTGACCGTCGCCCTCACCAGCGGCCAGAACGCCGACGCCGTACGCGCGACAGGTGCGTCGGTGCGGCTGGTCACGTACAGCGCGCAACAGCTCGACGCGGCCAAGAACAAGATCGACGCGCTTGACGCCCCGGCGGGTGTCAGCAGCTGGCACGTCGACCCGAAAGCCAACCGGGTCGTGGTGAGCGTCGTCGCCTCCGAGCGTCGCGACAACGATGTCGAAGCCTTCCTCGCCCGTGCCCGCCAGACCGGCCCGGTCCAGGTCACGGAGACCACCGAGGCGCCGAAGACCTTCGCCGCCGGGACCGTGGGCGGGGACCCGTACTACACCGGCAACGTCCGGTGCTCCATCGGCTTCTCCGTGCACGGCGGCTTCGTCACGGCCGGCCACTGCGGCCGGGCGGGCGCGGCCGTCCGTGGCTGGGACGGTTCCGCCATCGGTACGTTCCAGGGGTCGTCCTTCCCCGACAACGACTACGCCTGGGTGAATGTCGGCAGCGGCTGGTGGACCGTCCCTGTCGTCCTCGGCTGGGGCACCATTCCCGACCGGCTGGTCAAGGGCTCTGCCGAGGCCCCCATCGGCGCCTCGGTGTGCCGATCCGGCTCCACGACGCACTGGCACTGCGGCAATGTGCTGGCCAAGAACGAAACCGTCAATTACAGCCAGGGCGCGGTCCGCCAGATGACGAAGACGAGCGTCTGCGCCGAGCCCGGTGACTCGGGTGGCTCCTTCATCAGCGGCGACCAGGCACAAGGTGTGACCTCCGGCGGCTCGGGCAACTGCGCCTCAGGCGGCCAGACATGGCACCAGCCGATCAACGAAATCCTCAACCGGTACGGTCTGCGGCTGCACACAGCCTGACAAGCGGACGGAGCCCGTCGCGGCGCGGTGCCCGGCCCCCGAGGCCGGGGCCTTCGTCGCGGCGGGTTTCATGCAGCCGGACGCCGACCGCCGGCGAGCTCGTCCACGGCCGCCAGCACCGGCCGTACCCCGTCCTCCGCGCGCAGCCGGGCGGCCAGCGCACGCGCCCGCTGCCCGTACGCGGGCTGCGTGGTGGCCCGGACCAGGGCCGTGGTGAGCGCGCCCGCGGACAGACGGCGCAGCGGAACAGCGCCGGGAGAGACACCGAGCGCCGCCAGCCGGGCCGCCCAGAACGCCTCGTCGAACTGGACGGGGACAGGCACGGCGGGAACTCCGGCGCGCAGGGCGGCGGCCGTGGTGCCCGCGCCCGCGTGGTGGACCACCGCCGCCGTCCTGGGGAACAGCGCGCTGTGCGGCACCTCGCCGACGCTGAACATGTCCTCGCCGTCGGCGCGCAGCCCGCTCCACCCGCACTGGATCACGCCCCGCAGACCGGCCGTACGCAGCGCGCGTACCACCGTCTCGCTGACACGCGCCGGGTCCGGTACGACGGCGCTGCCCAGTCCGACGAAGACCGGCGGCGGTCCGGCGGCCAGGAAATCGTCCAGCGCGGGTGAGAGCCGGGCCGAGGGAGGGTCGTGGGGCCACCAGTAGCCCGCGACGCGTAACCCGGGCCGCCAGTCGCGCGGCCGGGGCAGCACCAGCTCGCTGAAGCCGTGGAAGACGGGCCAGTCCTGCTGTTCGCGGGCGCGGCGGGCGGCGCGCGTCCCGGTGCGCGGCAGGCCGAAGCGGGTGCGCAGGGCATGGTCGGTGTCGGCGAAGATCCGGTCCACGGCGGAGTTCACCGCATGCGCGGCGAGCCGGTTGCCCGGCCGTCCCCACGAGCGCGCTCCGGTGAGAGGCGGCGCGAACTCGCCGGTGGCGGCGATCGGGACGAGGTGGACGCCCATGCTCGGCAGCCCCAGCCCCGCCGCGATGGTGTGCCCGAGCGCCCCCAGCGTGGCGGACAGCAGCAGCACATCGCTCGCCTGGGCGGCGGCCACCATGTCGTCGGTCAGTTCTCCGATCACGTTCCGGGCCATGGCGATGACGCGGGCCAGTTTCCCGGCGCCGGTGGTGCTGCGGTGCAGGTCCCGCCCCGGCGCGGACTCCAGTTCCGACCGCGGGTCGACGGGCAGCGCGTGGAAGTGGATGCCCGCGGCCTCGGCCAGGGGCGCGAAGCAGGCGTGGGTGACGAGGGTGACCTGATGCCCGGCTCGCGCCAGGCCGTGCCCGAGTCCGGTGTAGGGCGCTACGTCACCCCGCGAACCTGCCGTCATCACTGCCACCCGCATGGATGGCGAGTATGGCCCAGGGCTCCTGACTTGACCAGTACACGGTGCGGGCCGCGATCGCTATGTGGTGGCGGCGGAGGGGCGGGCGCGCACATGCAGCCGCTCGCCCTGCGGTCCGAAGATGCTGAGGAACTCGACAGGCTGCGTCCCGGCGTTGGCGAATCCGTGCGGTGTACGGGTGTCGAACTCGGCGGCTTCGCCGGCGGTGAGGACGAGGTCGTGCTCGCCCAGGGCGAGACGCAGCCGCCCGGACAGCACGTACAGCCACTCGTAACCCTCGTGCACCCGCTGCTCCGGCCGTGGGCCGTCAACCTGGCCGACGGGCATGATCTGCTTGAAGGCGTGCAGGCCACCGAGGTTGCGGGTGAGTGGCACAAAGATCTGGCCGTGCCGGGTGAACGGGCGCGCGTGGATGCGCGGGTCACCGGTCGCCGGCGCGCCGACCAGCTCGTCCAGTTGCACGCCGTGGGCCTTGGCCAGGGGCAGCAGGAGCTCCAGCGTCGGCTTGCGCTGCCCGGACTCCAGGCGCGAGAGCGTGGAGAGCGAGATCCCGGTGGTCTCGCTCAACTGGGCCAGGGTGGTTCCGCGTTCCCGGCGCATTCCCCGCAGCCGCGGACCTACCGCGGACAGCACGTTCGCCAGGTCGTCCCTGTCTTCAGCGCGGTCGTCCTCAGTGTTGTCAGCCATATATCTATTTGCTGCCTTGGCAAGAATGTTTGTCAATTCTTCGGGCGTCGGCCGACCATCCCTGTGAATGGAGGCAGTGATATGACCCTGAAGACAGAGCAGACGGTGACCGGCACTCCTACGAGTGAGGAGCGGCCCTACGACGTCGTGGTGGTCGGTGGTGGCGCGGCCGGACTGAGCGGGGCGCTGGCCCTGGCCAGGGCGCGCCGCTCGGTGCTGGTGATCGACGCGGGCACACCGCGCAACGCTCCGGCCGCGCACGCCCACAACTATCTGACCCGCGACGGCATACCCCCGCTGGAACTGCTGGCCGAAGGCCGCCGCGAGGTGACCGGCTACGGCGTCGAGATCGTGCACGGCAGAGTCGTATCGGCGGAGCGGCCGGCGGGCGACGGGGGGTTCCGTGTCGTATGCGAGGACGGGACGGCGGTCCGGGCCCGCCGGCTCCTGGTGACCACCGGCCTGGTCGACGAACTGCCCGATGTGCCGGGGGTGGCGGAGCTGTGGGGACGGGACGTACTGCAGTGCCCGTACTGCCACGGCTGGGAGGTCCGCGACCAGGCGATCGGCATCCTGGGCACAGGACCGGCGAGTGTGCACCAGGCGCTGATGTGGCGGCAGTGGAGCAGCCACATCACTCTGTTCCTGCACACCGGGCCCAAGCCCACCGACGAGGAGTACGAACAGTTGGCCGCCCGTTCCATCAGTGTGGTGGAGGGTGAGGTGACCGGCCTGGAGGTGACCGACGGACGGCTCACCGGCGTGCGTCGCTCGGATGACAAGGTGATTGTCTGCCAGGCCCTGGTGGTTGCCTCGCGCGCCACCGTCCGCGCCGACGGGTTCCTCGCCGGACTGGGGCTTGAGACGACGGAGCTGGAGATGTTCGGGCAGGTCATGGGCAGTTATATCGCCGCCGATGGGAGCGGAGCCACCGCGGTTCCGGGCGTGTGGGTGGCAGGTAATGTCACCAGCCTGACCGACATAGTCGTCAGCGCCGCAGCCGCTGGTGTGCGTGCGGGCGGGGCCGTCAACGCCGATCTGATCGGCGAGGAAACCCGCCTGGCCGTGGCCGCGCGACGCGACATCTTCTCCCCGCAGATGGAGCGGGAGGTATGCGAACGTGTGCTCGGCGACCGGCGCCACGGCCTCTGATCTGGGGTTGGTCCGGGGGCCGGCGAGACACCATGCGGAGATCGCCGGCCCTGGTGTCAGACTGACCTGGTGCTTCATCGTTCTATGAAACATGGTCAGTACGGGTAGCATCCGGCACCAACAGTGCTACGAGGAAAGTGAGCTGTTGTGCCTGAAGACAATCCGAACCTGAAAGCCCAGTACGCGAACCAGGTCGCTGCCGACCTGGAACAGAACGCGACGGAACAAGAGCGCATCAAGTCCGAGGCCGCCGCGCTGCAGAGCAGGCTTGAGACGCTGCAGAAGGACCAGGAACTGCTGACGGGCGTCCAAGAGGCCCTGGGCGGCGCCCCGGTGAAGCCCGCCAAGGCAACGAAGGCGGCCAAGACGGCGGCGGTTCCCAAGGCACGGCGCGCGAGCGCGGTGGCCGACAAGGCCAAGCGCCCCAAGAAGGCGGCAGAGCCGAAGGCGGACGCGAAGCCGAAGGCGGTCGCGAAGTCCAAGAGCGCCGGGCCTCCGCTGCGTGAGCTCGTCGTCGCGCTGCTCGCCGAGCACCAGGAGCCGCGGTCGGCAGCCGAAGTCACCAAGGAGCTGGAGAAGGCGCACCCGGAGCGCACGCTGAACGTCACGCTCGTGCGCAACGCTCTCGAGGCGTCGGTCGCCAAGAACCAGAGTGAGCGCACCAAGCAGCAGAACTCCGTCTACTACAGCGCGATCAAGGGAAATACCGCGCAGGAAGAGCCGTCCGCCGCACTGAGCGCGGCAGACGCGTAGCCAAGGACCCTCCAGGGCAGGGTCGACTCCGGTAGTGGCTGGAGTCGACCCTCCTGGCGGCAGGCACCGACGTTGTCCGCGGTGCCGGGCTTCGCCGCGGCACGGGTCTCGTCAACGGTGCGGCCCTCGGCGGCCTCCTCGCGGAGCTTGTCGGCGACACCCTGTCGGGTGATCTTGAGCATCGCGGCGCGGATCACCGAGCGGTGTGTGCCCAGCGCGGTCTTGAGAGTGTTGAACGCTCCGGGCGGTATCGGCGTTCACGAGGGCCTGCGCGATGGTGTTGTCCCACAGGTGCCGGACGGCGGAGGCCGGCCGGTCGGGTCTTACGGCCCTACCGCCTTACCCCGATGTGGTGGAAACCAGTACGCCGATCTTGTCGATACGGTGCTCGGGGTTGCCCCGGTCGTCGCGCCAGAAGTTTCCCGCCGCGTCGTCCTCCGGCGTCGCGCACGTGGAGATCGTGATCATCGCCTGGGTGGGCTCCTTGCCGGGGAAGCCCGGGACGGCGGCCCGCTGCTCGGCGAGTGAGCGCTCGGAGCGGAAGGAGGTCTGCCTGCTCTCGGTGATCCTGTACTCGTACACCGTGCCGCCCGCTGTGACGAAGACCGAGTCGCCCTTGTCCAGGGACGGGAGGTCGCGCAGGGGTCCTCCGGCGGAGAGGCGGTGGGCCGTGACGAGGTAGTTCCCGATCTCGCCGGGGCCGACGCCGCCCTGCTCGCCGTACGGGCTGGCGGCCACGCCGCGGTTCTGGATCCTGGTCCCCGGCCAGTCGTCGGTGGTCCCCTCGTACGGGACGACACGCAGGCTCTTGAGGCCGATCTCCGGGATGGTCAGCGAGGCGGTCAGGGTGCGCGCGGTGCTCTCGCGCGGCGCCGGCTGCGCGGACGGGGTGAGTGAGGAAGCGGCAGGGGGCGTGGCCGAGGGCGTGGCGGGAGCGGGCTCGACGGCCGCCGCCGCTCTCTCCGATGGCGTGGCCGACGGGGTGGCCGAGGGCGCGGCCGAGGAGAGCGCCGCGTCGGCTCCGGCGGGGGAGCAGCCGGCCAGCATGGCTATGAGCGCGCCCGTGAGCGCGGGGGCAAGAGCTCGGGAACGGTGCATGGCTATCCGGATCGGTGGGGGGGCATATCGGGCCATAGTGCGTCGCGAGGGGAACAATGGAAGCCGTCCGGATGTTCCCGCGCGCGGTCAGCGGGTACCCGCTGCGACGTGTCGAGATGCACGGAGGCAGGCACACCGCCCGCCCCCGCGGCGCTCACGGAACACGGAATGAGGAGGCGCACTGATGAGCACGGTGAAGGAGACGGTGGAGGTCGAGGTCCCCCTCCACACCGCGTACAACCAGTGGACGCAGTTCGAGGAGTTCCCGAAATTCATGGAGGGGGTGGAGGAGGTCAGGCAGATCGACGACCGCCACAACCACTGGACCACCAAGATCGCGGGAGTACGCAGGGAGTTCGATACGGAGATCGTCGACCAGCTTCCCGACGAGCGGATCGCCTGGCGTACGACGTCCGGCGAGTCCAAGCAGAAGGGCCTGGTCCGCTTTGAGCGCGTGGACGACACGCACACGCGGGTCGAGCTGGTGATGGATGTCGAGCCGGGCGGGGTCGCCGAGAAGACCGCCGATATGGCCGGGCTGATCGACCGGCGCGTCAAGGGCGACATGCGCCGCTTCAAGGAGTTCATCGAGCACCGGGGCGGCGAAACCGGAGCCTGGCGCGGCCGTGTCCAGCCCGGACCCGGATGACCCCGGTCGGGCGGTCGAGCCCGCATAACCGACCCGCGCCTGTCGCCCGCGACTGCTAGGTTGTCGGCATGAAGCGCGCTGCTATGAGCATGACGACGACGCCGGAGAGTGTCCCGGCGCGCTGACAGTTGTCTTTGTCCGAAGCCCCGGGGCGAGTGCCCCGGGGCTTCGCCGTGTGGTCACTCGCCTCAGCATCTTCCCTGTTCCGCGAGGAGACCACGATGTACGACCACCGCAAGCTCGGCCGCGAGCTGGGCCTGTTCGACACCGACCCGCTGATGGGCGCTGGGCTGCCGTACTGGCTGCCCGACGGCGCGGTCGTACGGCACACCCTGGAGGAGTACATCCGCGCCGCCGAGCGCCGGGCGGGCTACCAGCACGTGTACTCGCCGGTGCTGGGCAAGAGGGACCTGTACGAGATCTCCGGGCACTGGTCCCACTACAGCGAGGACATGTTCCCCCCGATGGACCTCGGGGAGGAGCAGGTCGTGCTGCGGCCGAGTCTGTGCCCCCACCACGCGTTGATCTACCGCTCCCGTGCCCACAGCTACCGCGAACTGCCTCTCAGGATGGCGGAACTGGGCGGCATGTACCGCTCCGAGCTCTCGGGAGTGCTCGGCGGGCTCACCCGCGTACGGGCGATCCAGCTGAACGACGCGCACATCTTCTTGCACCATGGACCAGGTCGCCGACGAGGCGCGGGCGGCCCTGGACCTGATCCGCCAGGCGTACCGGGATCTCGGCATCCGCCCGGCCCTCCCCCTACGCCCTGGCGGGCGTGGGGGGACCCCCAGGCTGTCCCTGCCGGGGCCGGGCGGGAAGTACGTCGACGACCCGGCCATGTGGCAGCGGTCGGCCGCCCTGCTGACCGAGGTCCTCGACGGTTCCGGTCTGCCGTACGAGACCGCCGAGGGCGAGGCGGCCTTCTACGGTCCGAAGATCGACGTCCAGATCGCCGACGCCGCCGGGCGTGAGGCCACCCTGTCCACCGTCCAGGTCGACTTCCATCAGCCGGAGCGGTTCGATCTGCGCTATGTGGGCCTGGACGGCGCCAGACACCGGCCGGTCATGGTCCACCGCAGCATCATCGGCAGCGTCGAGAGGGCCGTCGCGCACCTCATCGAGCAGCATGGCGGTGCCTTCCCCGCCTGGCTCACACCGGCCCAGCTGGTGGTTCTGCCGGTCTCCGACGCCGAGGCGCCCCAGGCCGCCGCGCTCGTGCGGCGGGCCGTCGACCGGGGGCTGCGTGCGGAGCTCGCCGGTCCGGAGGGCGGCACCCTGGGCGCCCGCGTCCGGGCCGCCCGGCTTGTGCCGTACCAGGCGGTGATCGGCGCCAGGGAAGCCGCCGACGACCAGGTCGCTCTGCGGCTGCGCGACGGCTGCCGCCTGGACGCACTGCCCGCCGCCGAGGTCCTGACCCGCATCGCCGCCCTGGTCGACTCTCGCTCCACCGAACTGTGGGAGCAGGTGCCTGCCGGGCGGTGACGCAGATCACCTCCGTGCCGATGCACCGAAATGGCCTGCCAAGCCGTCTTTCTCAGTAACAGGGAGAGGTCAATGAGCCGTGCGTGCAAGCCTGTTCGCCGGTTCCGCGGTTCTCTGGGTCAGGTCCTCGCGGTATGACTCTCGGTGATGAAACCGCTACAACGTTTATACGTACTGTTACATGTGTGGCATTGGGCGGGGCGGCAAGAAGCTCCGTAGGGAGGGAGACAAACATGCGACCGTTCGCGTGGGACTACGCACGTCCGGCTGAGCTGACGCCGGTGATCGACCAGTATGCGTATGACCCGATTCTTCAGCTGAATGTTCTGCCCGATGGGCGGCCCGCCATCATGGACCGGGTGTTGCTGGCGGCAGCCGGCACCACCACCTCGACGGCGGGTTCCGCCACGCACTTCGACGACTGACTGGCCGTACGCGATGACGGTGCTGGTCCTGACGTCCGAGCAGGACGTGACCGCGGACATGGTGGTGGCTCGGCTGCATGAACGAGGCGTTCCGCTGGTGCGCTTCGACCCCGGTGACCTGCCTGGTGAGGGGGGACTGTCGGCCGAGTATGTGCGGGGTGAGTTCCGCGGCTATCTGTCGGTGGGCGGGCGTGTGGTGAGCATGGACGGTCTGCGTTCGATATGGATACGCAGGCCCAGCGAGCCCGCGGCGCACGCCGACGAGCCGTCCGAGTGGCTCACCGCCGAGAGCGGTCAGGCGCTGTACGGCATGCTGGACTGCACGACGGCACGCTGGATGAACGACCCCGGCGCGGCGGCGAAGGCGCGTAACAAGCCGTGGCAGCTTCGCCTGGCGCACCGGAGCGGTTTCCCGGTGCCTGCCACGGTCATCACCACCCATCCGCAGGTCGCGCGGCAGTTCGCGGAGCAGTACCGGCAGGTGGTGGTGAAGTCGGTCTCGGGCAAGGTACCCAGCGATCCGCCGATGGCGCTGCCCACCACACTGGTGCCGCCGGACGCGGACTTCGGCGGTGTCGCCGCCGGGCCGACCTTGTTGCAGCGCTATATCGCCAAAGCCGCCGATATCCGGCTGACCAGTGTGGGGGACGAGTGGTTCGCCGCGCGGAAGGTGTCGGAGCCGGGGCAGGTGGACGGACGGTTCGGGGACACGGGGCACAGCTGGCAGCCCGTGGAGGTGCCCGCCCGCATCGCGCGGGCCGTCGCCACGTACAAGAATCTCGCCGGACTCGCCTATGGGGCCTTCGACTTCGCGGAGGACTCCGAAGGCACGTGGTGGTTCCTGGAGTGCAACCAGGGCGGCCAGTTCGGTTTCGTGGAGTTGCAGACGGACCAGCCGATCGCCGAAATGGTCGCGTCCTGGCTGAGTGTCACCGAGGGGTAGCCCGCGTCCGGTGGACAGCAGCCCCTTCGGTGTTTTCCGTCAGTCCGGCCGGTGCGCCGGTTGGTTCACAGCCGGCGCCGCGTCGTAGCCGTCGTCGACGTTGTTCCGCAGCCGCGCGCCCTGGAGCTGGAAGCCCGACTCGTAGTTGTCGTGGGTGGTGAGCCGGGAGAAGACGTTGTTGTTGCGGCCCTCGCAGTAGTAGCCGTACGGACCGTGGGACGCCTCCTGGTGGATCGCGCCACGCTCGGGGCGCGGGATGCTGCCGCCGCCGGGCGTATGGCCGGCGGGCAGCCGCTCGCCGTCGATGACGACCCAACCACGCGCGGTCCCGCAGCAGGAGACGTTGTTGATGAAATGGCCGTGGTGGCGGCCGGCTGGTACGCGGCCACCAGCTTGCCGGTACGGATGTCGATGGCTCTGGCGGAGCCTTGGTCCCTGGCCGGTGCGCAGATCCGCCCTTCCGGCCCCTGGCGGGATGTCGGGCCGGATGGCATCTTGAAACGGTTCAGTTGTCGAAGCGGAGCGCACCCGGACGGAAGAGGAAGCTGCCATGACGAGGTCCACCACTGGCCGGCGACTGGGAAGGCGCGCCGTGCTGGCCGCCTTGTTGGCGACCGGAAGCGCGGTCGGAAGCACGGTCGCCCTCGCGCCCACGGCCTCCGCCCAGCCACATACCGCGCGGCGGAGGCTGATCGCCGGGGACGACTTCCGGCACGGTACGCGGCGGTGGTTCGCCGAACTCGCCAAGGGCGGCACCGTCGAGGCGAAGAACGGCCGGCTCGACATCGATGTGCCCGACGGTGCGACGGTGTGGTTCAAACAGCCGCTGACGGGCCCTTACGAGATCACATACACCGCCACGGCGGTGTCGGCGGGCGGCGCCAACGACCGCGTCAGCGACCTCAACGCCTTCTGGAACGCCCGGGACAGCCGCTCTCCCGGCGACCTCTTCGCCACTGCCCGAGGCGGGCTGTTCGAGGAGTACGACCATCTGAGGACGTACTACGTCGGCTTCGGCGGGAACAGCAACACGACCACCCGCATGCGCCGGTACGTGGGGGAGCCGGGAAACCGGCCGTTGCTGTTCGACCGCACCGAGCCGCTGCTGGTCGCGAACCACCCGTACCGGGTCCGGCTCGTCTCCGACGGCGGCCGGAACCAGTACTGGAGCGACGGCCGGCTGATCTTCGACCACCGCGACCCGGCTCCGTACACCGATGGCTGGTTCGCCCTGCGCACGGTCACCAGCCACTTCACGATCAGCGACTTCAGGGTGTGGTCCCGCGCCCGCTGAGACTGACGCGGATGCCCTGCCGGCCCGGCGGGGCATCCGGGGCCGGGAGCGCTGTCGCGGGAACGATCAGGTCGGCGCGGTCGCGAGTCCGTGCGATGAGGTCGGCATTGCGCTGGTCCGCGCCGAGTACCCAGGTCACCGCCGTTTCGTGGTCCTTGCCGAACTGCTCGTGACGGGTCAGGAGACGGCGTACGCGCTCCTCCTCGTCCAGCTCGCAGTACCAGACCTCGTCCAGCTGAGGCCGTACGCGGGCCCAGGCGCCCTGCTCCAGCAGCAGATAGTTGCCCTCGGTGACGATCAGCCGGGCGGTGCGGGGTATGGCGATGGCGCCCGCGATCGGCTGTTCCAGGGTGCGCTCGAAACCCGGCGCGTAGACGATGTCGTCCTCCCCCTGGCGCAGGCGGCGCAGCAGCGCGGCGTAGCCCGCGGCGTCGAAGGTGTCCGGGGCGCCCTTGCGGTCGCGGCGGCCCAGGCGGTCCAGCTCGGCGTCCGCGAGGTGGAAGCCGTCCATCGGCACATGCGCGACCCATGGGGGCCCGTCGCCGTTGAGCCGTCGGACCAGGTGTTCGGCGAGCGTCGTCTTGCCCGCGCCGGGGCTGCCGGTGATGCCGAGGACCGCGCGGTGGCCCGGCCGGACGAGCGCTGCGGCCCGCGCCAGGAGATCGTCCAGCGTCGGTGGGGCTTCCGTGGGCCGGGTCATGAGGGCCGTCCGTTCGTCGCGAGCTGATGGGCGATGAACCCGCGCGCGTGGCGGGCGAGATCCTCCCCGCCGGACCACAGGTTGCGCCAGCCGGCCAGGCCATTGGGGAGGCCCGGCGCGACCACGGCCCAGGAGAAGTACGTGTCGAGGTGGATCAGCACATTACCCTCTCCGATGTCGTCTGCCAGGGCGAGCGCGTCTCGCGCGGTGTTGCCGAACAGCGCCTGCGCCACCCCGGCGTCGGTCAACTGCTCATGGTCAAGGTCGGCGCCGGGGTGATCGCCGGAGGCCGTGTGCTTGGTCAGAGGGTGCGGGCCGGCTCCGGCCGGTGGATGCCGCGCGGGCGGTAGCCCAGGGCGTCGGAGCAGCCGGTGAGGTCGGCGAGGAGCCAGATGATGGCCAGCCACATTTCGGTGCCCTGCAGCCCCGGTTCGCGGCCGGGACCCGCGTCGCCCGGGCCGAAGCCGAACCCCTTGCCGTCCTGCCAGCGGGGGAGGGCGAGCGCGAGCTGCCGCTCGGCCCAGGCCCGTACCTCCGCGGAGCGGTGTCCGGCGCCGCCGGTCTGACGCGCGCAGAGCCACAGGGGGTGAGCGACGTCCAGCACATTGCAGGCGTTCTCACGGCCCCCGCCGAAGTAGCGGAGGTCGCGGGCATGGTCCAGGACCGCGTCCACCACCCGTTCCGGGTGCGGGACCGGCAGCCCGAACTGGGCGAACGATCCGCGCGTCAGCCGGTAGTACCCATTGACCACTTGCAGCCGCCCTGCCTGGGCCGAGGGACTGCCCCACATCCCGGTCCACGGGTCGGCCCTGGTCAGCAGCCAGCCGAACAGCGCCTCCAGCGAACCGGTTCCGGGCATGGAGCCGATGCCGTCGGGGTGGCCAAGGCTGTGGCCCCGGTTCCAGTGGGCGGCCGTGGCCCAGGTGTCGATCCAGGCCCCCGCCCCCCAGGCCCCGTCGCGCCACGCCAGCCCCTCCAGACGCGCGAGCAGCTGACTTACCGTCATCTCACTTACTCCGCGGACCGGATACGGGAAAGACGCGCCCAGCAGGTCGAGCGCGTAGCCGACACACAGCACGTGATAGAGCGAGGAACCCTCGCCGATAAAGCCGTCACCGTCCACCGGGCGCAGGGGTTCGCCGAACGCCGGCACCAGTCCGGTGCGCGGGTCCTGGAGGGTGCCCAGCCGCTTGGCGTGCTCATCGGCGGGCAGCTGCTCAGGAGCGCGG
Organism: Streptomyces sp. NPDC052236; assembly: GCF_044548015.1. Classification (NCBI taxonomy): domain Bacteria; kingdom Bacillati; phylum Actinomycetota; class Actinomycetes; order Kitasatosporales; family Streptomycetaceae; genus Streptomyces; species Streptomyces sp. NPDC052236. Next base: position 158,454 of record NZ_JBIUBL010000022.1, read on the forward strand.
CCCAGTAGCAGGTCGGCGATCTCGACCGCGTCGCAGTGCGCCCGTACGGTGGCTGCCGCCCCCGGCCGGTCGACGTACCGGTCGCCCTCCCAGCACCGGCCGAGAAGGCCGGCGACCTGCGCACGGGCGGTGGCGGCGAACCGGGCCAAGGCGTCACCGCCGCTCGTGGGAACACCCGGGGCCGGGCGGGCAGGGGCTTCCCGCCGGTCGCGCAGCGGGCGCGCCGGGTTCCCCGCGGCCACGGTCCACTCCGGCAGGTCCTTGGTGACGACCGCGCCCGCGCCGATCACGCAGTGGTCGCCGATGGTCACACCGTCCACGACGACCACATGCGAGCCGATCCACACATCGTCTCCGACGGTGATCCCGAGACTGGTCTGCGGCTGCTGGAAGACCGGTCGGTCGGGCGCCATGGAGTGGTTGAAGCCGAGCAGCGAGGTGTGCGCGCCGATCCGGACACCGTCCCCGAGCGTGACGGTGCCCCGTACCGTGGTGAACGGGTTCAGCGTGCAGTCCTTGCCGGTCCGCACCTCACCGGTGACATAGGCATGCGCCGCGATGTACGAGTCGTCCCCGAGCCGCAGCAGGTCCGGATGCACCGCTGCCGAGTCGGCGACGTAACACCGCTCCCCGATCGCGCTGTCCCCGCCGAGAGCCCGCTGCCGCTCCCGCTGCGCGGCCCGCTGCTCGTCGGAGGCTCCCTCGGCGAACAACCAGGGACAGTGGTCGAAATGCCGGATGAGCTGCTGCTCGGTGAGATCCATGGAGCGAACGCTAGACAGGCGGAGCCCTGCGGGGGAAGGGGCGCCCACGACAGGTCACACCAGGCGCCTGATCTCTCCGCGCACCCGGTAGAAGCCGCCCGTTGAGGAGTGCAGGGCGTCGACCACATAGCGGGCGCCGGGCTGCCGTATCGCACGGGGGAACTGGACATTCCAGCTCGGCTCGTAGCCGTCGGAGACCACATGCACCCGCACGCGCCCGCCGTCCTGGACGCACTCCACGACGACCCCGGCCCCCGGCGCGGGAACGACACTGACGGTGGCGACAGCGGCGGCGGTGGCCGGCGGCGCGAAGGCGGGCAGAGCGGCGGCCAGTTTGATGTCCGCGGCGACCGGGACCGTGCCCGACTGGGCGGCGTTGATCGCGGCCTCGCTCGCGTCGATACAGGCGAGCGAGCCGTCCGTGGAGACCAGGTACAGCTTCTCGGCGTGGTACTGCATGGAGAGCGCCGAGCCGCCACCCGTACCGAGCTTCCACACTCGGGTGCCGTCGGCGGTGAAGCAGTAGACGGAGGAGGCGGAGTCACCCGCGAAGACGTACTGTCCGCCGGGGGACGTGGCGCACGAGTACACCGGGGCGTCGCACTGGTAGGAGGCCTCGATGCGGCCGGTGGACTTGGCGAGCCGCTGGACGACCCGCCGCCCCGTCCCGGCGTAGACAGCGTTCTCCTCCTGCCATCCGAACAGCACATTGCCGTTGGTCGCCGTGTGCCAGAGCTGGCCGGCGCCGTCGGCCGCGTACGCCGTCACACCGCGGTTGTGCCCGTGGTACACCGCGTGGCTGTCGGCGCGCACCATCCAGCCACTGTCGCCCAGTGAGTTGCGCGACCACTGAAACTCGTCTTCATGGTCGATGACCGTCAGACCGCCGTTGCGGTCGGAGACGTTCAGCACGCCCTCGTGGATGTCCAGCCAGAAGATGTCCACGTCGTCCGCTATCTCGTAGGCGGCGAACGGAACCTTCGCGGAGAGGTCGTACACCTGGCCGTCGTCGCAGCCCGCATAGATCCAGAAGTCGTCCGCGACCAGGCACTTCACACCGTTGGGAAGGGTGTAGTGAGCGAGCACCTCACCGTCGTGGCCAAGGCTGTAGACATCGCCGCGCTGGTTGCCGACCCAGCAGCGGTCGTCGTCCACATGGATCCCGAACGCCGAATGGCCGGTCCGGAACCGCCAGAGCACCGGGGCGGTCGTCCGGGCCGTGGAGGGGGCGGACGTCACCTGGCGGCGCGTCACCGCGCGGGGAGCACGCTGCCCCTGGACGGTGGGCGCGTAGCCCTTCCGCACCTTCTCGCCTATCTTCTTCGCCGCTGCGGCCTTCGCCTTCTCGACGGTCGGGAAGGAAGAGATCTGGCGCTGCCCGTCCACGCCGATCCGCCCGTACCGCACGGTGACTGTCGTCCCGTTGACAGTCACCTCGTAGAACTTGTGGGCGCCGCCGCCCTCCTGGGACAGCTCCAGATACGTCGTGTTCTTCGACTGTCCTGCCTGCGCAGCGGACATGGCAGACCTCTCCCCTGTGACCCGGTCGGCCGGTGCAGCCGATCTTCAGTGATTCCAAACTAGCGGTCACCACTGACATCGCCGCCGGGAACGGGGACCGCCATTCCGGTCAGCCGTGGGAGAGGGACCTCGGCAGGGCGAAGGTCTGCGGCTCGGCGATGGTCGAGGGGGTCTCGATGTCGGTGTAGCCCTGGGCTGCCAGGTGGTCGAGAAGCTGGGTGACGAGGATTTCGGGCACGGAGGCGCCGGAGGTGACGCCGATGGTCTCCACGCCGGTCAGCCACGCCTCGTCCAGCTCGGACACGGTGTCGATCAGGTGCGCGTCCGGTGCCCCGGCGGCGAGGGCGACCTCGACCAGGCGGCGGGAGTTGGAGGAGTTGGTGGAGCCCACGACGAGCACCAGGCCACAGTGCGGGGCGATCTCCTTGATGGCCTGCTGCCGGTTCTGGGTGGCGTAGCAGATGTCGTCGCCGGGCGGCGCGACAAGGGCTGGGAAGCGGGCTTTGAGGGCTTCGACGGTGGCCATGGCCTCATCGACGGACAGGGTGGTCTGGGACAGCCACACGACCTTGTCAGGGTCGCGCACGCTCACGGTGGCCGCCTCGTCGGGGCCGTTCACGAGGTGGATGCGGTCGGGCGCCTCGCCCATGGTGCCGATGACCTCCTCGTGGCCGGCGTGACCGATGAGGAGGATGTCGTACCCGGCTTCGGCGTAGCGGAGGGCTTCCTTGTGGACTTTGGTGACCAGGGGGCAGGTTGCGTCGATGGTGCGCAGGTGGCGTGCGGCGGCCTCGTCGTGGACGTCGGGGGCGATGCCGTGGGCGGAGAAGATGACGCGGGCTCCGGGGGGAGCCTGGTGGCACTGGTCGACAAAGACGGCTCCTTTGGCCTCCAGCGCGCGCACGACGTACTTGTTGTGGACGATCTCGTGCCGGACGTAGACCGGCGGTCCCCAGCGGGCGAGGGCCTGTTCGACGACCTGTACGGCGCGGTCGACGCCGGCGCAGTAGCCGCGGGGGGAGGCGAGGAGGATTCGGCTGCTCATGGTCAGGATGTCCTTTTCACGATGTGCGTGGCCAGGGTGTGCAGGGTCTTGGTGGCGCGCGCGGGGAAGGGAGCTTTGTCGAGTGCCGTCACGGCCTGGTGGTGGCGGGTGTTGATGAGGCTTCCGACGGTCGCGGTGGCCGCGGTGGCGTGCATGATGGTGCGCACCTGGGCGGCGTCGTCCTCGGTCAGGCACGGGTTTCCCCAGGAGCGGGCGAGGATGGGGCGCTGATCGGGGGTGGAGGCTTTGCGGGCGGCGGCGATCAGAGCGGTGTGCTTGCCCTCGCGCAGGTCGTCCAGGTTCGGTTTGCCGGTCGTGGCGGGGTCGCCGAAGACGCCGAGGACATCGTCGCGGAGCTGGAAGGCTTCGCCGAGTGGCACGCCGAAGGCGGTCATGGCGTCGAGGACGTCAGGGGAGGCGTAGGAGAGGGCGGCGCCGATCTGCAAGGGCCGGTGGATGGTGTAATGGGCGGTCTTGTAGCGGCAGATCGCCAGGGCGTCTTCCATGGTGGCGCCGGTGTTGCCCGCGTGTTTGACGTCGAGGTACTGGCCGATCATGACCTCTTGGCGCATGGCTGCGAGCGGCACGTTGAGTTGCCGGAGCTGGGCGTGGGTGAGCCCGGCGGTGCGGAGGAGTTCTTCGGCCCAGGCGAAGACGACGTCACCGGCTGTGATGGCGGCCGCGGCGCCGAAACGGTCCGCTGCCGGGCCATGGTGCTGGGCGGCGAAGCGGCGGTGGGTGGTGGGGGCGCCGCGGCGCGTGGCGGAGGCGTCGATGACGTCGTCGTGGATGAGGATGGCGGCGTGGAGCATTTCCAGACCGGCCGCCACGCGCATGATCTGGTACTCCTCCCCCTTGGCGCCTGCGGCGTGCCAGCCGACGATGGCCATGAGGGGCCGGATGCGCTTTCCGCCGGCGCCGATGAATGCGGTGATGGCGTCGGTGAGGGGGCGCAGTTCCTTCGGTTCACGTTTGGTGTCCAGGAACGTGGTGAGCAGGGTTGTGACGTGCGCGGTGAGCTTGTCCAGTTCGAGGGGATGCGCCGGGATGGTGGTCGACACGAGCGCGCTCCTTGGAGGGTGTGGAGTGTTCCGCCCGGTTGCCGCGTCCCCGGGCGGAAGATGGAGATGGCCTGCTAGACGCGGTCGGCGACGATCAGCAGGTACTGGAAGGCACCGGAGGTGTAGGCGTTGAGGTAGGGCTCTTCGACTCCGGTGGCCAGGGAGGTTTTCGCGCGCAGCTTCCAGTACGGAACGGTGGCGTTGGTGAGATTCTTTACGTACACGGGCACGATCCGGTTCTTGGCCATGGCGCGGAAGTAGTCGCTGCGGTAGTGGATATCGCAGGCGTATTGGGCGTTGATGAGGGACACATCGCGAGAGCGGCGGCCGTAGGTGTCGTTGGCGCAGCCGGTGATGGTGACGTACCGGCCGCCGGGGACGAGGATGCGGCGCATCTCGGCGAACTGGTCGGCGAGGTCGACGTACATGGTCGACTCGTTGTTCCAGGCGGCGTGGATGGTCTTGGCTTCGAGTTCGGTTTCCAGCATGGACCGGATGTGGAAGCGGACCTTGTCGGAGACGTTCAGCCTGTGGGCCTGGGCGCGGGCGTCGGTGGCCTGGGCGGTGGAGAGGGTGAATCCGTCCACCTGGCAGCCGGTGGTGCTGTGGAGCATGAAGGCGGTGCCGCCGCGTCCGCATCCGGCGTCTACGGCCCGGTGCTGCGCGTTGAGGCTGCCCAGGTGGGAAATGAGGTGGGCGCCCTGGTTGTTCTCCAGGCGGTGCAACTCGGAGACGATGGCCTCCTCGTCGGCGTCGAGGACACTCGCATCCGGCTCGCCGATGCCGTAGTGGTGGTGGAAGTAGTTGTCCACAGCACCGAGCTTGTGGTTGACGTCGTAGCTCTCGGTGTCCCAGTAGTCAGCGATCGACTGCTGGTAGGGGTTGGCGGATGTGGCCTGTGCGGAGGTACGCGCGAGGGCCTGGGTCGTGCTCATCGGTGGGGTCCTTTCGAGGGGCTGCTTGGGGGGCGGTGATGGCTGCTTCGGGTGCTCATGGCCTGCCTCCCTGGAAGAGGGCCTTGAGCGCGATCCGCGGCGACATCAGGGCGGCCGGTGAGCGGCGCATGTGCTGCACGAGCGCGAACGTCCTATAGATGTCGTGATGGCGCGGGAAGAGGTTGATGACGCGGCCCAAGTACCAGTGGGAGGCGCGCGGGACGAGACGCAGTCCTTCGGTGTGCCAGGCCAGGTCGGAGCTGGTGGACATCAACCAGGGCAGGCGGATGATGGCCGCGCAGCGCCTTTGGTACTGGCGGCCGGTCTCGTCCTTTGCCAGGGAGGCGGCGAGGGCTTGGGCCTGGAGGGCGGCGACGGTGAGCCCTTGGGCGTAGATGGGGTTGAACAGGCACAGGGCATCGCCCAGGGCGATGAGTCCGTCGGGCCAGTCGCGGGCCTTGTGGACCAGGCGCCACCGGTTTCCCTTGTCGATGAAGCGCCGGGTAGGGATGGCTGGGGTGGCGTTGGCGACGAATTCGGTGATGTGGGGCAGTCCCAGGTCTTTGGTGCAGGCGAGGAACCCGTCGTCGTCGGTGGGCGGGAGGTTGCCGGCGGCGCCGAAGAGAATCGTCATCGAGCGGCCCTTTTCCAGCAGGACGGTGCCGCCGCCGCGGGACTGGGTGGGGGCGTACAGGAGGATGCCTTCGACGGACAGCGTGGTGGAGGGCCGGCCGCTGTAGTTGCGCGTGGTGTAGGCGACATCGGCGGTGACGGCGAGTTCTTTGACACCGGTGATGCCGATACGGTCGATCCACTGGGAGAACTGGTGGTCGCGTCCAGTGGCGACGCAGACGAGGTCGGCGGTGATCTGCTCGTCCTTGGCGTGGTGGCGTCCGTAGACACCGCGCACGCGCCGCGGTACGCCGCCGCACTGGAGGCCGTCCACGGTGAAGCCGTAGCGGACGATGACGTTGGGGTGTTTGGTGACGCGGCGGCGCAGCTGCTGTTCGAGGTAGGGGCGGGACATGGACTGCACGTGGATGCCGGTGGGCGTCAGAGGGGTCCAGCCGGAGGGGAGGCGGAAGCGCATCTGTTCGCCGAAGTCGACGGTGGCGACGCCTTCGGCCTCCATGTCGGCGCGCAGGCCGGGGAAGAGTTCTTCAAGGACCAGGGCGCCGCGCTCCAGGAGGTAGTGCGGGTGGTAGCCCTGAGGGGCGCCTTTGCGGGGGGTGTCCAGGTCGCCGATGTCGTCCCGGTCGAGGAGGGTGACCTTGTCGTAGTGGTCGGCCAGGACGCGGGCGGCCAGGAGGCCGCTGTATCCGGCGCCGGCCACCAGGGCGTGAGAGCGTCGCACGATCTGGTCCTCTCGTGGCGTCAGGGGGCGGTGGCGTAGCGGCGGCCGACGAGTCCGGCGTGCCATTCGTGGTTTCCGGTGACCCAGTTCATGAGGCCGGCCAGGAAGCGGGCGAGGACGGCGTCGGTGGGGGCGAGGATGCGGGCCTGCTCCTCGAACATGAGCAGCAGCTCGTTGTGGATCCGCACGGCGCGGGCGAAGGCGTCGGTGATCGAGCAGCCTTCTTCGGCGGCGATCACGGTGGGGAGGCTGTAGTGGAAACGCTCGCTCGCGAGTTCTTTGCGCAGGGAGTACAGATCGTTGCAGGCGGTGGTGACATTGCAGGCCAGGGCGGTGGCGTACTGGACGGCGGGGTCGGCGAACACCTCCGCGGGCAGCTCGTAGCCGCCGATGGCGTCGGTGATGGTCAGGCAGGGGCGGAAGTTGTTGAACTGCCGCTGTATCAGGTACTCCCATACGGGTGGTGTGTGGTGGCGGGTGCCGTAGTCGCCTTCGCCGGCGTAGCCGAGGTACAGGTCGCACAGGTCCTGACGGAGCCGGTGGCGCTGTTGGGGGGTGGCGATGGCGGAGAAGTGCCGCATGGCGGAGTGCATGGCCTTCACCGGGGCGCACTGGCTGAGGGTGCTCGTCCAGCCGGTCATGTAGGCGGGTGGGAGGGCAGGCGGGTCGACGGCGGCTTGGCACAGGACGAGGAGAGCGCCCCGGCGCTCGTGGGTGCCGCCGTGTTCGGTTTCGCAGATGTAGTCGTCCACGACGTTCTCTGCCACGAGGAGCATGGCGGCGGCCAGGAGGTGTTCGGTGCCGGCGGCGTCGGGGTGGTAGAGGACGGCGCCGCGGCCGGGGTCGGCGTCCATGAAGGATTCGGTGACGCCCAGGTCGTGTTCGAGCCAGTGAGTGAGGCGTTTGTTGATGTCGTCGGCCTTGTTCCGGTCGGCTGGGTGGGCCGGGGGGCAGTACAGGCCGGGAATGTAGGACGAGCCCATCAGGTGGTTCCTTCAGGTGGTTCCTTCAGTGAGGGTGAGGGCTTCTTCGATCAGGGTGTCCACGATCTTGGATTCGGGGACGGTCCTGATGACCTGGCCGCGGATGAAAATCTGTCCTTTGCCGTTGCCGGAGGACACGCCGATGTCGGCTTCTCTCGCCTCCCCGGGCCCGTTGACCACGCAGCCCATGACCGCGACCCGCAGCGGATGCGGGAACCCCGCGAACGCGGCCTCGACTTGTGCGGCAAGCCGGTGGATGTCGACCTGTAGTCGGCCGCAGCCGGGACAGGAGACCACTTCGAGCTTGCGGGGCCGCAGGCCCAGAGAGGCGAGGATCTGGATACCGGCCTTGACCTGTTCCACCGGGTCGTCGGAGACGGAGACGCGGATGGTGTCCCCGATTCCGGCGTTCAGCAGGATGGAGAAGGCGACGGCCGATTTGATGGCGCCCTGCATGGCGGGTCCGGCTTCGGTGACGCCCAGGTGCAGAGGGTAGGAGCAGGCTTTCGCCAGCAGGCGGTTGGCGTCGACCATGACCATGGGGTCGTGGTGCTTGACGGCGATCTTGAAGTCGGTGAAACCGTGCTCTTCGAAGAGGCGTGCTTCCCACAGGGCGGACTCCACCAGGGCCGCCGGGCACGGTTTCCCGTACTTCGCCAACAGCCTATTGTCGAGTGATCCGGCGTTGACCCCAATCCGAAGGGGAACCCCGGCGGAGCCCGCGGCTTGTGCGATCTCTTTGACCCGGTCGTCGAAGCGTTTGATGTTGCCCGGGTTGACGCGGACGGCGGCACATCCGGCGTCGATGGCATCGAAGACGTACCGGGGCTGGAAATGGATGTCGGCGATTACCGGTATCGGTGACTTCGCGACGATCTTGGGGAGGGCTTCGGCGTCGTCGGCGGAGGGGACGGCGACGCGGATGATGTCGCATCCGGCGGCGGTGACGGCGGCGATCTGCTGAAGCGTGGCGTCCACGTCCGCGGTGACGGTGGTGGTCATGGTCTGGACGCTGATCGGGGCGTTTCCGCCGACGGGCACCGATCCGACGTGGATCTTCTTTGAGGCTCGGCGTGGGGGTGCGGGCATGTCCGGAACCGGCAGGGTGACCGGGGTCATGGATTACTCCTGGGTGATCGGGAATCCGGCGCGGGCCTTGAGGACGGAGTGGGTGATGCCGATGGGGGTCAGGCCGCAGGCGCCCAGCAGGGAGGCGCGGGAGCCGTGCGGGAGGAACCGGCCGGGCAGTCCGAGGGCCCGTACGGATACGGGGAGTCCGGCTTCGGCGAGGGTGCGGGCCACGTGGGTGCCGTATCCGCCGGCTCGGGTGTTGTCCTCCACCGTGACCACGAGGCGGTGCCTGGCGGCCATGGAGATGATCTCGGGGGCGATGGGGTAGAGCCAGCGCGGGTCGGCGACCGTGGAGGTGATGTGCTGCTCGTCCAGGAGGGCGGCGGCCTTCAGCGCCTCGGCGCACAGCGGGCCGGTGGCCAGGATCAGGACGTCACGGCCGGTGCGGGCAAGGATGTCGGTGGTGCCGTACCGTTCCCGGGCCTCGACCGGATCAGCGGCGGAGGCTTTCGGGAAGCGCAGTGCGGTCGGTCCGTCGGTGTGGTCGAGGGCTTCGGCCAGGAGTTGACCGAGCTGTACGGCGTCGCGGGGCGCGGCCACCCGCATACCGGGGACGGCGCCGAGGATGGTCAGGTCCCACATGCCGTGATGGGACGGTCCGTCGGGGCCGGTGACGCCGGAGCGGTCCAGGACGAACGTGACCGGCGCGCGGTGCAGAGCCACGTCCATGAGGACCTGATCGAAGGCGCGGCCCAGGAAGGTGGCGTAGACGGCTACCACGGGGTGCATGCCCGCGAGGGCGAGACCGGCCGCGGAGGTGACGGCGTGCTGTTCGGCGATGCCGACGTCGAAGAACCGGTCGGGGTAGTGCCGGCCGAAGGAGGTGAGACCGGTGGGGCCCGGCATCGCCGCGGTGATGGCAACCACGCCGGGGCGTGTCCTGGCATGGTCGATCAGCGCGGTGGAGAACGCGGACGTCCATGAGGGTGCGGTGGGCTTGCTCAGCGGAGTGCCGGTGGCGGAGTCGATGGCGGGCACGGCGTGGAAGCACTCGGCGGCATCCGCCTCCGAAGGGCCGTGGCCTTTGCCTTTGACCGTGACGACGTGGACGACGACGGGCCGGCGCAGATCCTTGGCGATGTGCAGGGCCTCTTCGATCGAGGGCAGTTGATGGCCGTCGACGGGGCCGATATAGGCCAGGCCGAGGAGTTCGAACAGGGAGCGGGCGACCGGCAGGGGTCCGGATGTGCCGTCGGCGGGTTCGGGGATCCCGGTGAGCCAGTCGATGCCATCGGGGTGTTCGGTGCGCAGGGCTGCGAGGTGGTCGGCGAGGCCGCCGATGGTGGGGGCGTAGGAGCGTTCGTTGTCGTTGAGGACGACGATCACGGGCAGGTCCTGGCCGGAGGCAAGGTTGTTGAGGGCTTCCCAGCACATGCCGCCGGTCATGGCGCCGTCGCCGACGACGGCGATGACGCGCCGGTCGGTTTCCCCGGCGAGCCGGCGTCCCTTGGCGATGCCGTCCGCCCAGGACAGGGCGGTGGAGGCGTGGGAGTTCTCGATGATGTCGTGGACGGATTCGGCGCGCGAGGGGTAGCCGGAGAGGCCGTCTTCCTGGCGCAGGGTGTCGAAGGAGGAGGCCCGGCCGGTGAGGATCTTGTGCACGTATGCCTGGTGGCCGGTGTCGAAGACGATCGTGTCCGTCGGGGAGCTGAAGACCCGGTGCAGGGCGAGGGAGAGTTCGACCATGCCCAGATTGGGTCCGAGGTGTCCGCCGGTCGCGGAGACTTTCTCGATGAGGAAGGCGCGCGCCTCATCGGCGAGCCTGCTCAGGTCGTCCTCGGTGAGGGTGCCCAGGTGCTTGGGGGAGAAGACCTGGGACAGCAGCGGGTATTCCGTGGTCGTGGTGGTCACAGGGTGCCTCCCGGTGGGGCGGGAGATCCCAACAAACCTCGGGGGTGCGGGGCTGCGGTAGGGGTGTTTCTTGATCAGGTCGTGAATGTGTTGAACGCGTGTCGGCGGTAGGTGTCCTGACGGGGAGGGTGCGTGTGCGTCACCGGGGTACCCGCCCGGGGGCGAGGCCCGTTGATCCCGTTGATGAGGGGGTAGCACGTGGCGCGCGGAAATCCGAACCGGCTGCTGGCCGGTCTCCTCGATGAGGCGGGGTGGAATACCGGTGAGCTGGTGCGGGCGGTGGTGGCGCTCGGGTCGGCCCAGGGGATCTCGGTGTCGTACGACCGTACGGCCCCGGCGCACTGGCTGAACGGCGCGCGCCCGCGGCCCCCGGTTCCGGCGTTGGTGGCGGAGGCGTTCAGCCAGCGGCTGCGGCGGGTGGTGACGGCGGCGGAGACCGGTCTTGTGGACGTGGAACGGGTGCCCGAGCAGCGCCGTCGGGAGCCGGTGAAGGGGGCCGGTGTGGAGTTGGTGAGTGAGCTGGTCGAGCTGTGCCGGGCGATGCTCGATCCGGAGGAGGGTCCGCGGTTGGCGGCCGGTCCATATGAGTCGCAGGCGGCGCGGCCAGTGGCGTTGTGGACGCCACCGGTGCGCAGGGGTGTGAGGGAAGCGGGGGCGCGGGCGGGGGCGGTGGTTCTGCACGATCTGGCGCGTACCTTCGCGTCATTGGGGGTGCGGAACGGGGGCGCGCAGATACGGCCGCTGTTGGCGGCGTATCTGGCGCATGGGGTGCGGCCGGAGTGGGTGCGCGGTGAGCGGGAGCTGATTGCGGGGTATGCGCAGCTCGCGAATCTGTTGGGGGTGTCGGCGATGGATTCGGGACATCCGCGGTCGGCGCAGCGGGCTTTCGCGTTGGCGTTGGGGCTGGCACGGGCGGGAGGGTCGCGGGAAGTGTGGGCGATCACGTCACGGACGATGTCCGCGCAGGCATATGAGCTGGGGTATGTGGACGAGGCGCAGGAGCTCGCCGGGGAGGCGGCGCAGGAGGTTCAGGGGCTGGGGGCGGCGCGGGCGTTTGTGGTGGTGCATCAGGCGGTGATGGAGGCGCAGGGCGGTGGGGACGCGGTGGCGCTGATGGCAGAGGCGGAGCGGGCGTGGGAGTCGTCCCCGGCGCCGTCGGTGGGGTCGGTGGGGCCGTTCACGGCGTATCCGCGTTCGGCGCTGGACTTCCAGCGGTTTCGGGTGTGCCGGGCACTGGGTGAGCGGGAGAAGGCGCTGAGCGCGTTGCGAGCGGCGGCACGGCACCGTCCGGCGGCGCAGCGACGGCCGTATGCGCTGCTGCACGCACAGCTCGGTGAGGAGCTGTTGGGGTTGGGGATGGTGTCGGCGGCGTGCGGGGCGTGGTCGACGTTTGTGGACCAGTATCCGCTTGTGTGGTCGGCGCGGGCGGATGCGGCACTGGTGCGGATGTGTGAGCTGCTGGCGCCGTGGTCGGATCAGTCGCGGGTGCGGGCGTTGTTGGAGCGGGGACACGGTCTGCGGGGATGGTCGCCAGGACTTCGGCGGTGAGGGTGGGGTCTTCCATAAACCCATTCCCTTCGTACATGTAGCGTGTTTTTGCTGTGTCGTGCTGGGCGTGGTGCGGGCTTGAGCGGCCTCGCGCACGCCGGGGCCTGGGGGCGCGGGCGCTTCCCGCGCAGGTTCACTCAAGACGCCCCTCCAGTTCGCCAGGGCCGTCCAGGGAAGAGAACCCCTCAACGACCGGCATGACGTGAACGCGTTGAACGCTCGTGCACTCGTGAGCGCAGGGGGTGCCGGAACTGGGACTCAATCAGGGCTCGATGTGCACGTATTCGCTCTGTCTGGACGGCCGGTAGAACGTGCAGCCCTCGTGTTCTTCAGCGGGCCCCTGGTTCACGGGTTCACGGGTTCACGGGTTCACGCCGAGCCCGCCCGCTCGTGGACGGTCCAGAGCCTGGCCCGCGGTGCGTGGTTCAGGGATGCATGCGTGCGCCCTTGAGGACCTTGTCGACGGCGTTGCGCGGCCCGTAAAGAGCCATCCCCACCAGATCGAGCTGGTCCTTGCCCACAGCACGTACAGCGGCCCGGTTGTCCCGGTCGTTGCCCGTACCGAACAGGTCCGAGGTGAACACCGACCTCACCAGCGAGCGGGACAGCGCACGGCCGTGCGCGGCGGTCAGTGTTTCCTTCGTCCCCTGCATCACCAGCACGGGCTGGCGGAACATCGGCAGATACGCGGTGTCGTCGGCGTCCGCGTACGGCTCGCCGACCACCTCGGGGAACACCGTGCCGAGCCCGCTGACCAGGAAGGCGGTCACGTTGAGCCGCTGCCAGGACTCGAGGTCCTCACGCAGCAGGACGGCGATCTTGGTGTCGAAGCGGACCGGCACGCTCTCCGGCCCCGCGCCGCTCCCGGCCCCGGCCGCGACCCCGGCCCCCGCCCCGGCTGCGGTCCCGGTCCTGTTTTCATCCTCGGTTCTCATGCTGCGAGACTCCCCGGTGTATGCCTGGCGCGTCTTGTACGTTCTTTGCGTGACGCCCCGGCAGGAGATCTCCGCCTGGCGCCCGCGGGTCGCGGGCGTCGTGGAGGTTCTGCACGCCCACTTCACCGAGCACGCCTATCCCATGCACGTCCACGACGCCTGGACTCTGCTGATCGTCGACGACGGCGCGGTCCGCTACGACCTGGACCGCCACGCGCGCGGCGCCCCGAGGGACACCGTGAGTCTGCTCCCGCCGCAGGTCCCGCACAACGGCTCGGCCGCCACCCCGCACGGCTTTCACAAGCGCGTGCTCTACCTCGACATGACGCAGCTGGACGCGAGCTACATCGGACCGGCGGTGGACGGCCCGGACCTCACCGAGCCGCTCCTGCGCACCCGCGTCGCACAACTGCACACCGCCCTGGCCCGCCGGGGCGAGGAGTTCGAGGCGCAGAGTCGTCTGGCCCTCATCAGCGAGCGATTGCGCGCCCGGCTGCGCCCCTCACCGGCCCTCGCCGGCGCGGGGCCCGACCGTGGCGTCGCCCAGAGTCTGCGTGACCTGCTGGACGAGAGGCTGCGTGAGGGCATCGCCCTGCATGAGGCCGCGCGCCTGATCCACGCCCACCCCGCGCATCTCGTGCGCGCCTTCAGCGGTGCCTTCGGCATCGCCCCGCACCAGTACCTGATGTCCCGCCGTGTCGACCTGGCCCGCCGTCTGCTGCTCGATGGACAGCCGCCGGGCGAGGTGGCGAGCGCCGCCGGCTTCTACGACCAGTCCCACCTGTCCCGGCACTTCAAGCGGGTCGTGGGCATCACCCCGGGCCGGTACGCCCGCAGCGGGGCCACCGGCTGAGCACGCGGAACCCCCCGGACAGGCCGCGGTCCTCAGCCGGCGGGCTTCTCCCAGACCGATACGTGCCGGGGGCTCTCGCTGGTGAACGGCGCCCGTGTCCACCCCTCCCACCGCTCCCGCAGCCGCAGTCCGGCGAGCCGCGCCATCAGGTCCAGCTCAGCCGGCCATACGTAGCGGAACGGGATCGACCAGTGCTCGGCGCGCCCGTCGGTGATCGTGACGTAGTTCGAGCTCATCGCCTGGGTGGCGACGTCGTAGGTGTCGAACGCCCACCGCGTGGGGCTGATGTGGAAGGGCACGGCGCTCTGCCCCGGCGGCAGCAGACGCAGTTGCGGCATCCCCACCTCGACGACGAAACAGCCGCCGGGCCTCAGGTGGGCGGCGGCGTTGCGGAAGCAGGCCACCTGGGCATCCTGCGTCGTCAGGTTGTTGATCGTGTTGAAGACGAGATAGGAGACCGCGAACGTGCCCGCCACCCGCGTCGTCATGAAGTCGCCGATCGTCACGCCGACGCAGTCGCCGCCCGGCTTGGCGCGCAGCCGGGCCACCATGGCCCGGGACATGTCGATGCCGTGCACCGGGACCCCGCGGCGGGCCAGCGGCAGCGCGATCCTGCCGGTGCCGATACCCAGCTCGAGCGCCCGGCCGTCGCCGGCGAGCTGGGCCAGCACGTCGACCGCCGGGTCCACCACGTCCGGCCGGAACATGTCCGCCGACGACTCGTCGTAGGTGGCCGCGATGTCCTCTCCGAAGAAGCCGTCCTCATCACGCATCCCCGGACCGTACCGGCCCGGGGCTCCGCCGCGCGCCCGGTTTTTCATCCGCGGTTCCTCTGCAAGGAGCGCCAGGCCTCATGCGATTACTGCACGCCAGAGCCTTTTGTGCAGGTAATTGGCAGTGTTCGCGTACAGCGATGATATTGCGGGAGACGCTGCAACTGACGGAGAGTGAACTCGCGGGCTGCCTCGGCCTGCCCGGGACACAGGTCTCACGCCCTCGGGCCGGCCGCCGCATGGACACCTGCTCGCCGGCCCGGCGCGCGCCTGCGAACTGCTCCCCGCCCCAATCAGTGCGTACTGGAGTAAGCCGACCGGAGAGCCGTTGTCGCGCCGACGACTGCCGGCGACCGGTTCATGGCAGCGGCTCATGGCTGTGGTTCATGGCTGTGGTTCTCGCGCGACGCCGGCGATGACCGTGGTCACGACCTTGCGGACGGCTCCGGCCTCCGGCCCGGTGCCCTCCCGGCCGGCGAAGAGCAGGTGTCCGGTGCCGATCAGTATGGGCGCGAGTGTGTCGACGTCGGCGTCCGCCGCGATGCGGCCCAGGTCGCGCTCGGCGGCGAGGTAGGAGGCGATCATGGCCGTAGCTTCCGTCAGTACGGGGACGCCGGGCGGCCTGGCCCGGCGCAACCGGGCGCGTAGTTCGTCCCGGGAGGTGAGGAGGCCGAGGATCGCCAGCGCGACCGACTCGAACAGGGCCGTCAGCACGCCGGTGAGGTTGTCGGCGACGGTGCCGGTCCCGGCGGACTCGCGCAGGGCGGCGGCCTGGTGGTCGATCCGGCCGATGCGGTCCAGTACGAGCTCGGCGAGGAAGGCGTCGAAGTCGGCGAAGTGCCGGTGCAGGACGCCCTTGGCGCAGCCCGCCTCGGTGGTGACCGCCCGGCTGGTCAGCGCGTTCGGCCCGTCCCGGAGCAGGACGCGCTCGGCGGCGTCGAACAGTTGCTCGCGCACATCACGGATGGCCACTCCTGTCGGCACGTACATCGCTCCTTCGCTCGCTGGGCCCGCCCGTTGACGAGTGGGCATCTGCCCACCATAGTGGGCAGATGCCCACTGTGCCTCCGGAGCGAGCACGTCCCTCCGAACGAGAGTCTCATCAACACCGGCAGGCGGCGGAGTCGTTCGGCTCGGACGCCGAACGCTATGACCGGGCCCGGCCCCGCTACCCCGAAGCCATGGTGGACCGGATCGTCGCCGGCAGCCCCGGGCGCGACGTCCTCGACGTCGGCTGCGGTACCGGCATCGCCGCCCGGCAGTTCCAGGCGGCCGGCTGCACGGTGCTGGGAGTCGACGCCGACGCGCGGATGGCCGCCCTGGCGCGGCAGCTCGGGTCCGAGGTCGAGGTCGAGGTGGCGACGTTCGAAGCCTGGGACCCGGCAGGCCGGACCTTCGACGTGGTCGTCGCCGGGCAGGCCTGGCACTGGATAGACCCGGTCGCGGGGGCGGCCAGGGCCGCGCGGGTGCTGCGGCCCGGCGGCCGGCTGGCAGCGTTCTGGAACGTGGGTGAGCCCCCACCCGAAGCGGCGGAAGCCTTCGCCGCGGTCTACCGGCGGGTGCTGCCCGACTCGCCGTTCAACCTCCAGGGCACGGCGAAGGCGGCCCTGGACGGCTACCAGGCGCTGTTCACCAAGGCCGCCGACGGGATCCGGGAAGCAGGCGGGTTCAGCGCCCCGGAGCAGTGGAGGTTCGACTGGGAGTGGTCCTATTCCCGGGACGCGTGGCTGGACCAGTTGCCTACCCAGGGCGCCTTCACCCGGCTTCCGCCGGACACGCTGGCGCAGGTGCTGGAGGGTGTCGGGGCCGCTGTCGACGCGATGGGCGGCGGCTTCACGATGCGTTACGCGACGGTGGCGGTCACCGCGGCGCGAACCGGCGCCGCCTGACCCCAGCCCTGCACCACGCCGGGCGTGCCCACCAGCAGTGCGCCAAGTCCGTAGATCCGCGGCCGGGTGACACGGCGGCGCACCCACGGCGGCAGCGTCCACCTGCAGTGTCCCGGCTCCCTTGCTGGTGCAGCTGGACTGCCGCCCGCCGCCCGCCGCCCGCCGCCCGCCGTGCGACGGAGGGCCTACGTGCGTGCCGTGACACCCGCGTAGGCGCGCAGCCGGCCGTCGGCCGCGTCCCGGTCGGGGAGGACCCGCAGCATGTGGTAGGGCCCCTCGGCCGGGTCGAGTTGCGGCACGTGCCGCACTGTGACGCTGGTGCTCTGGTCGATCAGGTGCGACAGGACCGCCTCGGCCAGCATGTGATGGACGTGAACGAGGTAGTCGGCCAGGGACACCCGGGTTGTCACGACGTCGAGCCGTGCCGTGCGGACAGGGGCGGCCTCCTCGGCGGGGCGGGCCGGGGCGGCCGGGGCAGGTATCTCGGCACCGGCGGGCAGCGCAGGCAGGCCGGCCGTGGGGAAGAGCCGCAACAGGCGCCGCAGTGGCGGGGCTTCACCGGTGTCGGCGGGCTTGGTCCATGCCATGGCGCCGTCCGCGCTGATGTGGTGGAAGGGGAATCTCGTGCGGAGGTTGTCGGGGTTCCCGGACAGGAAGATCGTCCGGCTGTACGCGCGGAGCCACGGCTCGCCCAGGGTGTCCGGCAGGCTCAGGGTGTAGCGCAGCACCGACTCCAGGTACGTCGTGAGTTCGAAGCGCCGCAGCACGACCGTCACACTCGTCCGGTCCGGTACCGGTGCTGGTACCGATGCTGCTGTCGGCTCGGCCGGTGCCCGCGCGCCGGGGTGCGTCCAGTTTACGGAGTCGTACGCACGTACTTGCTCCCGCGCGTGGCGCAGCCCGGCGTTCGCGACCCGGACCCGGTGCTCGGCGTGTGCCTGAAGGTAGTGCTGGGCGAACATGCGCGGCTCCTGTGCCGGTCGGTCCTGTGGGCGGTCGGTTGCCTGCCGGTCGCCGGGGAAAGAGGCGGGGTGTCTTACAGGTAGACGGTGGTGGCGGTGGCGCGCAGCGGTACCTGCTGATGCCTGCGCAGGAGTGCGGAGGTGAGGCGGTAGGCGTCCACGTGGTTGCGGCTGCCGGTGTGCTGGTGCAGGAATGCCGCGGCGTCCGGGGCCTGTGGCGAGTCTTCACGGGCGAGGAGTTTGCCGGCGCGGTCGATGCTCTGGCGCAGGAGGTCCTGACGGTAGGACTGCCCGTTCTCGCCCTTGCCGAGCCCGGCGATGAAGTACAGGCGCATGCCGAGCCGGACGGCCTGCGGGGTCGCGTAGGTGCGCAGTTCGCCGGCCAGCCCGGTGACTGTGTGTTCGTGGCCGACACCGTGGCGGCTGGAGCGGACCGCGCCGTCCAGCGGTACCCGGTCGAGACACACGCGGTGTGTACGGGCGCCGCCGAGCGCGTCGAAGAGTTTGTGCAGGAGGATGTAGTCCTGTGTCAGTTCCCGGTCGTGCAGCAGAACGATCTCGTCGTACTGCGCCACGGCGGGCAGCAGATCACGCAGGGCGCAGCCCAGGTAGTTGGGATGACCGGTGAGGGACGTGAGGGGGCGCAGGGGCAGTCCCTGGGCGGTGGCGTCCAGGTAGACGGGACCCCCCTCCTTGCGCGTGTCCAGGCACAGATCGTGCTTGGCGAGCTGTTCGACGACCTCGTTGAACGCCAGCTGGGGCGGCTGTCTCCGGGTGAGACCCGGGTCGTGCATGCCCAGCCACGCGAAGTGGCCGCGCCACAGCTCCAGCAGCCGCCGGCTCACCGGGTGGGTCCAGCCCGTCTGCTCGACGGCGCGGACGTAGGGCAGCAGGGCCGCGTCGGGGGGCGGGTCGCTCTGGGTCTGGAAGGCCGTGTAGAGAAGGCCCACATCGCCCTCCGTGGCCGCGGAGAGGTCGATGTTCCCGCAGGCGCGGTCGAGGTACTCCCAGAAGCCGGCCGTCTGCCGTGTGACGTTGAACGTGGTGTTGCTGTACAGGTAGTCGACGTCGCAGTCGCCCAGCGACCGTGTGGCGCGGTACATGACGTCCACCCACAGCAGCCCCTTGAGGTGGCTGAGGCCCAGTGCCTTGGTGGGGGTCACGGTGACCGGCGCGATCAGTACCCTGGGCCTGGCCGCGGTCATGCCGACTTGCCCGGCTGCCGGCCGGCCGCGGCCCGGCCCAGGTCCGCGAAGCCCTTGGCCGCCGCGGCGAAGTCCGGTTCGGTGATGCGAAAATGGGTGATCAGGATGTCTATGCCGCCTGGGCGCAGGGCCCGGTACAGCTTTGGGACGAGCGCCTTGCTGGCCGAGTCGCAGGCGCCGGGATAGGTCAGTCGCACCGGTGTGGGCCGGGGGTTGTGGCCGCCGTTCACGCGGGGGGTGGCGGGTGAGTGGGCCGGCTCAGTCGGTGACAAGGTCGCCCTCCTTGGCGGCTGTGCGTGATGTGGCGGTGCGTGATGCGGCGGTGCCGGTCGCGAGCAAGTGCGCGCGGTCGGGGCCGGGTGGGGTCCAGGGGCCGGTCTTCTCGCACGCGGCGAGGACCCGTCGGCGCGCCTCGTCGCCCGAGGGGGAGAAGGCGGTGGGAGGCATGGACATTTGCGTACGGGCGAGATACCGCCACCGCACCGGGTCCCCGCTCGCGGCGGCGGCCGGCCGGCCCGAGCACCCCGAGGAACTCGACGCGCCCCGGCTGTCCGGCAGCGGCGTCGCGTGAACGGCCCGGTTCCACCGGGTGATCCGCTCGCCGTCCGCGCGCACCGCATGGTCCCACCACGGCCGCACATGCGCGTCGGCGAGCGCTGCCGCCGCCCCCCTGTCGGCGGGCATCCACGGCGGCGCCGGGCGTCGCACACTGCCACCGATGACGAGGGCCTTCATATACGTCGGCCGTGGACGAGGAAGACGCGCTCAACCTCCGCAACGCCCCGCGGATGGACCGGGTCGGGCCAGCGTCCGAAGTCGGCCGAGGGCTCGCCCGGTTGCAGGGCCTTCGCCTCGATGCCGTACTCGGCGAAAAGCGCCTCGGGCTCGTCGTGCCCGAACAGCCAGGGGCAGCCCCAGCGTTCGAAGACCGCGAGCAGCGGCGCGACGGCGGGTGCGGTGAGGGCTGTGGCGCTGATGAGGTCCGCGGCGACCAGGCTGCCGGGGGCGGTGGCGTCCCGCACGCGGGACAGCACCTGCCTGGCCTGCTGCTCGGTTACGTAGTAGAGGAGCCCTTCGAGCAGCCAGAGGGAGGGCCTGTCCGGGTCGTACCCGGCCTTGGCGAGTGCCTCGGTCCAGTCGGAGCTGAGCAGGTCGACGCCGACCGTGTGCCGGCTCACCCGCGGGTGCACCGGCTCCCCGTCGAGCACCGAGTCCTTCGCCGCGAGGACGGCGGGCCGGTCGAGTTCGAAGATCTCCACCGGCCGCGTCCAGGGCAGCCGGTAGGCCCGGGTGTCCATGCCGGCCGCGGCCATCACGATCTGGGGGTGATCACCGCTCTCGACGTGGGCGAGGAGGAAGTCGTCGAAGTACCGGGTCCTGATCGCGTTGTACTCGAAGGTGCTCGGAACGCGCTGGGAGGAGTCGGTGCGGTGGGGCGAGGTGGCGTCGGCGACCTGGCCGAACAGGTCGCTCCCGAGCGCGCCGGCCAGCCGGGCTGCGAGAGGGTCCTCGTACAACCGGTCCGGGCGCCGGGTCTCCTGGGCCCGCAGTGCTGTCGTCAGGAGAGAGGTCCTGGCGACCGCGTCGAATGCTTCCACGAGTGCTCCTTGGACGAGTCGAAGAGATGCCGGGCGGAAGAGATGCCGGGCGGAAGAGATGGCGGGCCGAAGCGGTGACGAGCCGAAGAGTGACGGCCGCCCGGTCCGGGCAGCCGGTCCTTTGGTACGTGGCGTGTCTCAGGCGTCGAGCAGCCGCCGCCACGCGGTGTCGTCGTGCTGGAAGACCCGGTCCTTCACCTGCGCCGGACGTATGCCGCCTGCGACCCTGGCCTGCCAGTCGGCGGCGAAGGCGTCCGGTGCCACGCGGTGCAGTTGCGGTGCGCCGAGGCGAGCGCCCACGCGTGCCGCCCGGTAGCCGTGCGACTGATCGCCCAGCGAGGTGTCCAGCGCCCGTGTGAACGCCTCGGCCTCCTCGAGCGACCAGGGGCTGAACGGCTCCACGGCGAAGGCGTACCGCGGCGGCCCAGCCGTGCCGGTCCCGGCCTCGCCCGGCTCTGCGGGGCGGTCGGCCACACGGCAGGTGGCGTTGCGGATCTCCAGGCCGGTGGCGAGCACCGCGCCGCGCAGCGCGCTCACCACATGCGACTCACGCAGCCGCTCGCCGACGACGTCCGACACGGTGCGCCGGCCCGCGTACTCCAGGCGCGGCACGCCGCCGGTCCGGTCCACGACGCGCACCACATCACCCAGGGCGTACCGGTAGAGGCCGCCGACATGGCTGATGACGACATGGTATTCACCGCCCGGCGCCAGCTCGTGGAAGAGCAGTGTGTCGCTGTCGGGCCGGATGTCGTCGTCGGCATCGATGAATTCCAGCAGTCCGCCGGTGACCGTCGGTGATCCGGCCGAGGGGTGACGGTCCAGCGCCACGGCGACGAAGCCCTCCGACGCCGCCACCGGAGCGGGCAGCGCGCTCACCTTCGGCCCGAACGCCTCGCGCAGCCGGGGCAGATAGAGGGAGGCCAGGCCGGTGGTCCAGCAGAAGAGCAGCTCCATGCGGGGCCACACGTGTGTGGGCAGGAGGGTACCGGAGCACTCGGCGAGCTGTTGAAGGAGCCGGGCGCGCTGCGGGTCGGGCGTGAGCCCGGGATTTCCGTCGATCGTGCCGTCGTGAAGGTCTTTGATCAGACGTGGCCACCACTGGCTCAGTTGGTAGGGCAGCGCGGCGACCATGGCCGGGTTGATGCCGATGACACTGCGTACGTCGTGTCCCATGGCGGCGCGCAGTCGTACGTAGCTGCGCTGGAGATGATCGGAGGGGTCCACGAATTCAGGCAGGACGCTCCAGGGGGCGCGGCTTCCCGGTTCCGCCGACAGCGGCTCGCCGAAGGCCTGGCCGAAGTCGACCTGGCTCGCGCCGAGATGGGGACGGCCGGAGCGGGTGGCGCCGACAGCGGGAGCCGGGTCGTGCTTGAGGTTCAGCGTGGCGTCGGGCCTGCGGACGGCTTCGGGGTAGTGCTCGGCGAAGTTGGCCCATGCCGCGTAGTAGAAGGGGAAGAAGGAGGTCCGCATGAACTCCCGGGTGATCGGTATCTGTTTGCTGTCGCCGGTGCTGCCGCTGCTTTTGAAGAAGACCACGGGGGGATCGGCGCTCAGCACGTTCGGCGCTCCGGCGGCGGCGGCTTCGATCCACGGGGCGAGAGCGGGGTAGTCGGCGATGGGGACAGCCGCCCTGAAGTCATCGACGCTGCGGCAGCGGGAGAATCCGTGCCGCTGCCCGAATTCGGTGTTCGCGTTTGCGCTCAGCATGTGCCCAAGGGCGTTGTCCTGTGATGCCCTGGCGTCGGACAGTGCTTTCCTGAGCCCGTCCCGCTCGGCCAGCACCCTCTCCCGGTAGGCGGAGAATAATTCGTGCCCTCGCATGTCAGCTGTTGCCCTCCTTCCTTATTGACTCTTCAACCGCATATACGGAGTGGTCGATACCGGCGCCCTGTTCAAGGGTGGCCACGTTCAGGCTCGCCACTTCTTTGTGCATCATGTCGCCAAGGTCTGCCTGGAATTGGGTGAATGTTTCTTTCGTAGGTGTGTCGCCGTAATGTTCCATCGGGTTCACCGCTGAGCCCTGCCCGCTGCGTTCCCAGGCGACAGCGGGCGCCACGTCGAGATAGACGACCTGGTCGGGCTGGGGAAATGACCGCCACCAGGAGAAGAGCGGGCCGCTTGCGTATCCGAGCAGCGCGCACTTGGCCATGATTTTGAAGTAGTAGGAGTCCACGATCACCGGTCGGCCGGGCGGCGCGTCGGCCACGCGGTCACGCATGTGCACCACCGCCAGCTGCATCAGGGTGAGGACGATATCGGGTGAGTAGCGTCTTGCCGGTGCCTTCAGCGCGTCGGGCAGCAATTCCCGGCGCGCTCTGCTGATCAGGGGATAATCCGCCTCGAGAAGCGACTCGTCCAAGGAGACCACCGTGAAGGAACCGCTGTCGGCCAGGCGCTGCAGCACCGATGATTTGCCTGTGTAGTCGGGGCCCAGCAATACGGTGAACTTCGCTCTGTTGGCCCCGGGCGGCGGGAGCTCGGTTCCGTACGGCGAAGGAAACGTCGGCATCTCTACTCCCTGACGGCTGAGGCCGAGCCGGATGCCCGGGGCGGCGTCGGCGGGTGTTCGGCGGACTCCGATACGGTCGCCGCCACCTGCCGTCCGCATGACGCGATGCTTGGAGCCGTACGTGAGAGCCGGACGCCGCCGCACCGATGTCGCCGGCGGCGAGGTGGTTTATGAATGTGGGTGGGGGTGTTGTGTTGTTCAGTGTGTGGTGGGGGTGGGGGTGGGGGTGTGTGGTTGGTAGTTTTCGGTGAAGAGTTTGTTGACGAGTTCGCCGCGGC
>NZ_JBIUBL010000023.1:0-170130 GCF_044548015.1 Streptomyces sp. NPDC052236
ATGCTCGAAAACGGTCATATTGCGGCCGATCTCACCCAGACCGCCCAGGGCGACAATCCTCAGCCCTCCCTTGGGTAGCGGAGGGGCGGCTTTCAGTTCGGGATGCGGATGACTCATATCCCGAAGCTACCGGAGAGTCGCGCGAGGCGAATCTCCGGGCGTCCGCTTGGGCCGCTGACCTGCGCACGGCTGGCTACGGAGCGTGGTGGGGAGTCTTCCGTGGCGTGCTCGGTGGCGCGCCAATTGGCGTGACACCGTCGGCAGAGCGGTGATGCCGGGTACCCGCGACAAGGAACTCTCGAAGGAGCCGAGCATGGACCGTCACACGATGGACGAGTTGATGGGCGCCCCTGCCGAAACCCCGGACACCCTGATCCGGCACATGATCCACGCGGCTCGGTTCATCGCCGAGGCCGGGCTGCTGACACCCTCGGGCCACGCGAACATGACCGCGCGGCTGCCCGGCGATCCAGAGACCCTGTACCTCATCGGGAAACGGTTCGACGACTCCCTGCGCGAGGACGATGTCGCTGTCATCAACCTCCGCGGCGGGGTCCGTCAGGGAGCCGTCGAAGCCAACGTGGCCGAGGTGCTGGGCATGCACACCGCGGTCTACCAGCGTCTGACCGACGTCAATGAGGTCAATGTCGTGCTGCACACGCACTCGCCGCACACCACCGCGTTCGCGGTCGCGGGCCGTCCGATGGAGGTCGCGATCGAGGCGCTCGCGCTCCTGGGGGTGACCCGCCCGGTCCCGGTCACGCGCGCCTACGCGCCCCGCGGCGGGGAGGACGCGGTGGGCCAGATCCTGGAGGCGATCGGCGAGGACAGCCCTGATACCCCCGATACCCCCGGCACACCCGCGGTGCTGCTCGCCAACCATGGCCTGCTCCTGTGGGGACGGCATGTGGCCCACGCCGTCTATACGCTGCTCTGCCTTGAGGAGAACGCACAGATGGTTCTCGCCTCTCAGGCGCTGGGCGGCCCCCGCGTCATCGACCCTGAACAGACGCGGCGCGCCCTCGCGAGGGCCGAGGCCTTTCGCCGGGCGGGTGACCTCACGGGAAGCCCGTCGGCATCGGCGTCAAGACCCTGAGGTCCTCAGGAAGGGGTGCCACTCATGGCGGTGGTAGAGCAGCGGCGTGCGATCGGGATGATGAGCGCTGCGCAGCACCCGCCCCACCAGCAGGGTGTGATCCCAGACGTCGTAACAACTCTCGACGGCGCAGACGACGCCGGCGGCGGACCCGGCCAGGACCGGCTGCCCGCCCTCGGACACCCACGGCACACCGGCGAATCTGTGGCGCGCCGGTTCCTCCGCGAACCGCCGCGTCAGCTCGCGCTGCTCCCAGCTCAGCACGTTGACGGCGAAGCCGCCCGCGCTCCGGATCTCGTGCGCGGTGCGGCCGGCCGAGGTCAGCGAAATCAGCAGTCCGGGGCGGGTGCAGGGACAGGGACAGCACCGCGTTGGCCGTACAGCCGACAGGGCCGTGGAGCGCCTGTGTGGTGACGACCGTGACACAGGTGGGCATATGGGCCATCGCGGCCAGGAAGTCGGAGGGAGCGCCGTCG
This sequence comes from Streptomyces sp. NPDC052236, assembly GCF_044548015.1. Lineage (NCBI taxonomy): Bacteria > Bacillati > Actinomycetota > Actinomycetes > Kitasatosporales > Streptomycetaceae > Streptomyces > Streptomyces sp. NPDC052236. The sequence continues at coordinate 1,573 of NZ_JBIUBL010000023.1, forward strand.
TCGCTCATGCGCGGCTCCTGTACGGGGCCAGCGCGGCGCGCAGCTCCTCCGGTACGGGAATCGGGCACATCCCCTGGTCGGTGCGGCGCATACAGGCCACCGTCTGGCCGCCTCGCGCGACGAGCTGAGGCACCGCCGCGTTGGTCCGGTAATAGTGGAAAGCCATGCTGAGCTGGTGGTCGTCGGCCGCGGTCAGCGACATCCGGAGGGAGACCCGGTCCATGGCGTACAGCTCACCGAAGTACTCGCAGTGGCAGGACGCGGTCACCAGAGCCAGCTCGCCGTGCAGCGCCCGCATCACACCCGGCGCCCGTTCCATGAGGAACCGCTCCCGGCAGTGGCCCTGCCAGCGCAGGTAGTTCGTGAAGTACACATTGCCCACGACGTTGGTCTCCTCCAGCGTCACCAGGTGCTCGTACGCGTACGTCGGCGTCGTCGACGGATCGCTGAGAGTCATCGGCTGCCCTCCGGGCCGCTCAGCACCGCCACCGCCACCCGCTCGGCGACCCCCGCCACCCGCAGCACCCCCGAGGCGATGAGGGCGTCACCGGAGCGCAGCAGCACCCACCCGCCGTCGAAGACCCCGCTGAGGGAGAGCGGCGCGCGCGGTGGCCTGCCCGCCTTGGCCAGGCACTCCATCGCCGTCCACACGCGGGTGGCGGCCATGTCGAACGGCTCTCCGCTCCGGTGGAGCAGAAGCTCGGTCAGCGCCAGCCTGTCCGGATCGAGCAGCCCTCGCCACTCGCTGTCGGGGCGCGCCGTCACGGCCTCCCAGTCACAGGCGACCCTGCGCGGTCCCGCCGGGCCGCCGCCGCTCTCGACCCGCAACACCAGTCCGTCCAGATGGCTACGGGAGAGGCCGGGCCGCGGGATCCGCGGTACCGCGGAGCGTTCGCCGGGATGGACCGCCACCGCGAGCGTGTCGTCCAGGCCGAGCGCCGCGGTGGCACGCTCCAGGAGTACGGCCAGCAGCGCGGCCGGCCAGGGGCGGTCACCGCGGGGGAGCGGGCCGACATCCTTCAGCCGCAGCCCGTGCCACTGGACGACGGGACGGCCCGAGGCGTCGAGCCCCTCCACGTCCCAGACGTACTCGCCGTCGGCCGCGCTGAGCTCACTGCCGCGTATCCGCTCGACCGGCCCGCTGCCGGGCCGGATCGTCAGGGATTCGGCGGCCACGGGCAGCAGCCTGCGGTGCGGTACGCAGGCCTGCAGCGCGTGCAGCGTGGCGTCGTTGGCGGACGGGTCGCCCAGCAGCGGGGCGGCGAGCGGCGCCGCGAACCACGGGTCCGCCCGCGCGGGCGCCAGGGTGGCCCGGCAGGTGCGCGCGGACGGGGCGGACAGGCGCTGGACCCGCTGGAAGCGGCCGGTGTGGAAGTACAGCGGTCCGTACAGTTCGGCGGAGTGCAGTTCGCCTGCGCGCAGAGGGTCCTCCACAGCGGGCGGCGCGTGATGTCCGTTCGGGGAGGGCACCGCGACCGGGAAGACAGCTCGGAAGTGGTCGACACAGAAGTCGTTCTCGTCGCTGCGCAGCACGGTCTCGACGGAGTCCCCCCGGTGCAGGGCGCACACCCGTACGGTGCGAGCCCCCTCTTCGGGCACGGTCACCGGATGCGCCCACACGACATCGCGGGCCTCGCACAGCCGTTGGCCGGCCACCGCCGATGCCGCCTGGGCCATGGCTTCCACACCCAGTACGCCGGGCAGCCAGCAGACCCCGTCCAGCCGGTGATCGCTCAGATACGGGTCGCCACGCAGGTCCAGGCGTGCCTCGGCGACCAGTTCGAGCCCCGGGTAGTGGACGCGGAGGTTTTCCAGGAACCGTTGCGAAGGGCCCGGCAGGGCAGGCACCGGCAGGTCTCGGCCCAGCCTCCCGTGCACGGCCACCGTATGCGTATGCGGCGTACCGGCTGCCAGCAGGCGCAGGAACAGGTCGACACCGGTCTCCGGCGCGAGAGGCGTGACATCCTCGCGCAGCAGCGAGTCCAGTACGCCGAGCCGCACCCCCATGCCCGTGCCGGTCCACACGGACCAGTCCACGTTCAGGACCCGGCAGTGCGGCAGCGCGACCGCCAGCCGTTCGAGCTCGGCCCGCAGCAGGCCGTTGGCCAGGGCGTAATGGCTCTCGCCGGGCAGTCCATGACGGCCGATCACCGAACCGAAGCCGACGAGCAGCCGCAGCCGACCGGTGGGCAGCGCCGCGAGAAGATGGCGCAGACCGCTGACTTTCGGGGCGACATGGGCCTCGACGCGCTCCTCGTCCAGGTCGGTGAAGGGCGCCGGTTCGTTGATGCCTCCGGCGTGCATCACCCCGGCGACCGGGCCGAGCCGCTCGGTGAGGCGGCGCACGGCTTCGGCGACCGCGGCCGCGTCGGTGAGGTCGGCCGTCTCGTACGCGGCGCTCACCCCGGCTTCGGCCAGCGCCGCGAGATTCGTACGCAGGGTCTCGTCGCTCTCCGGCCGGGCCCGGCCGAGCAGGGCAAGACGCGCTCCGCAGGCCTGCGCCAGCGCCCGGGCGCAGCTGTGGCCGATGCCCTTGCCGCCGCCGCTGACGAGCAGGACCTCACCGGGGCCCAGTGGGAGCTGGCGCGCGGTGTCCGGCAGCCGCGCGATCTGTTCCATCGGGACGTGTGGCATGCCCCGGCCATCCATGACCACCTCCCGGTACTGCCCGGGCTCCGCGCCCGCCCACCGGGCGGCGTGGCGCAGGCCCGCTTCGGTCTCGGGGACGCGCAGCAGGGTGATGCCAAGACCGGGGTGTTCCTTGCAGAGGCTGTGCAGAAAACCCGAGAGCGCGGTGTCGTGCGCCACGACCACCAGGCGTCCCGTACGGAGCGCGGAGCGGGCGGTGGCCAGGAGCGGGCCGATCGGCGGCGGGCCGGATCCCCGTGGCACATAGAGGAGTTCCGTGTGCTCTGCGTCCGCTGCGCCGCTCGTGAACAACCCGGTGGCGTACGCGGCCGGCTCGCCGCCGCCGAGCACGGTGGTACGCCATCCGGGGCTCGGCCGGGGCAGCCGGCCGTCCCGCGCCCGGCTCAGCCGCTCGGTGAAGCAGTGGACCCAGGTGTCGACGCCTGTGGCGACGGCATCCGGCCCGGGTTCGGCGGCGGAGGGCAGCGCGTCGAGGGCCTCGACCAGGTCGTGGACCCGGGCGTCGGCCAGGGACAGGGGCGCGGACGGCGGGCGGCGGCCCATGCCGTGCGCGGCGGTGGCGGCGAGCTGGGTGACCGTCAGGGAGGTCAGATGCAGGTCGGTCAGCAGCCGGGTCTCCATGCCGATCAGCTCCGGCGCCAGCTCGGTGGCGCGCGCCAGCAGGTCGCGTACGGCAGTCGCGGTGTCCTCGGGCGCGCGGCTCTCCTCCGGCGCCCCCGCCTCCTTCTCCGTCTCCTTCTCCTTCGGGCCGCTGTCAGCGAAGGGAAGAGGCGCCGAACACGGGCTGCTGAGGAAGGTGGGGTCCCGCCAGACGTCGATCGGCCTGGCCGCGCGGTCCGCCGTCAGCGCGTCGATCCGGTGGCCGGCACCCGCCGCGAACAGGGCGGCAGCCGCGTGCGCGGTTGTCGCGGCATCCGGATCGCCGGCGCCCACCGTGACCACGGGAGTGCCGCAGCCCTGGTCGGCGAGGAGGGCCGCCAGGCCCTGCCCCGGCCCGCAGGCGCAGAACAGGTCGGTGTCCGGCAGCACACCGCTGACCGCGTCCCAGAACCGTACGGGCGCGGTGACCTGTTCGGACAGCAGAGCCGTCAGATCGTCGTCCGGGGTGAGTGCTCTGCCGTGCACGGTGGACAACAGGCGGCGCGTGGGGAGGCCGAAATCCACGGTGGCCAGCTCCCGGCGCAGCTGCCGGACGCACGGCAGGACCGCGGGGGAGTGGAAGGCGTGCGACACGGGCAGCACGGAGCAGGCGATGCCCGCCCGGCCCGCGCGGGCCGCCACCTCGCGCAGGTCCGCCAACGGTCCGGCGAGCACCACCGCATGGGGGCCGTTGTACGCGGCGATGACCAGCCCGGTCCCCGCGCAGAGCGACAGCGCGGACGAGGGTTCCGTACGCAGGCTGACCATGCCGGTGCCGGGTATGGCGAGGGAGGCCATCAGCCTGCCCCTGGCGCGTACCAGCCGGATGCTGTCCCGTACGGACAGCGCGCCCGACCACACCAGCGCGGTGATCTCGCCCAGGCTGTGGCCGACGGCGGCCGTCGCCGTGACGCCGAGGGCGTCGAGCATGCGCAGGCCGCGCAGCGACGCGCGGTGGATGGCGGGCTGGGCCTTCTCGGTCCCCGCGGCCCGCGCGCCGTTCACGCGGGCCAGGCCGGGCGCGCCCTGCCCGGGGAACAGCAGGGTGACCCGCCCTCGTACGCCATGTCCCACCCATACGCCGGGCGGCAGGTGCGTCAGCCCGCCCGGCGCGGCGTCGGCCGTAAGCGCAAGGTTGTCGGCTGCGGCGGTGGCCCGGACCGCGAGTTCGTCGGGACTGGCGGCCACCACGGCGACCCGCACCGGACCGGTGGCCCGCCGGCGCGCCAGTTGGGCCGCCAGATCGTGCACCTCGGCGAACGACAGCCGGGCGGCGAGCCGGGAGATCCGCTCGAACAGCGCCCGCATGGCAGCGGCGTCGGTCCCGGCGACGGCGATGACGGCGTGCTCGGGGGCGGGGTGGAGTACTGGCAGCGGCCCAGGTGTGGGGGGCAGCTGTACGGGGGCGGGGCCGGGCCCCGTCGACACCCGTGCCGGGCCGGAAGCGGGCGGCATCGGTGTCGGGTCGCGCTGTGACGGCACCTCCGGCGTATCAGGACCGGTCGACAGGCTCGCCGGGTCGGACGCCGATGCCACCTTTGCGGGTTCAGAACTGGTCAAGACCCGCGCCGGTTTGAGGCCGGACGGTACCTGTGTGGGTTCGGGCCTCGTCGGTACCCGCGCCGGGTTGGTGGCAGGCAGCACCTGCGTGGGGTCGGCGCAGGTCGCTGCTTCCGCCGGTTCGGGCGCGGATGGCGACCTTGCCGGTTCGGGCCCGTACGACGTTCGCGCGGGGTCGGCGACGGGCCGCATGCCCGCCGGGCCGGAAGCGGGCGGCATCGGTGCCGAGTCGCGTTCTGACGGCACCCCCGTCGTTTCCGGCCCGGTCGACACGCGCGGCGGGTTGGCGGGCAGCCCCCGCGCGGGTTCCGTGGAGGTCGCTACTCGCGCCGGGTCGGGCGCGGACGGCGACCTCGCCGGCTCGGGCCTGTACGACGTCCGCGCGGGGTCGGCGACGGACGGCATGCCCGCCGGTGCGCGCCCCGGCGACGACACCGCCGCCCGGTCCGGACCGGACAGCACCAGATGGGCGTTGATGCCGCCGAACCCCATCGAGCTCACCCCGGCCAGCCGGGGCCCTGGCGGCCAGTGCTCCGGGTTGCGCAGGATCCGCAGCCGGGCGGCGCGCGAACGCAGTACGGGATGCGGGGTCTCGCAACCCGTCGTCGGCGGCAGCACTCCGGTGTGCAGGCTCATCGTGGCCTTGATCACGCCCGCCGCGCCGGCCGCCGCCTTGGTGTGGCCGATGTTCGCCTTGACCGTGCCGAGCGCCGCGGGCCGCCGGGCGTTCTCCCGTAGCGCGGTCAGGGCGTTCAGTTCGACCTCGTCACCGACCTGCGTCCCCGTGCCGTGCCCTTCGTGGAGCAGCACCTCGCCCGGGTCGAGCCCGGCCAGTTCGTACGCCCGGCGCAGCGACAGCAGCTGTCCGTCGCGGTCGGGCCGGGTGATGCCGCCGCTGCCGTCGGAGGAGATGCCCCAGCCGCGGATCTCCGCGTAGACGCGCAGTCCGGCGGCGCGCGCGTCGGCCGTTCGCATCAGCGCCAGCATTCCGCAGCCCTCCCCGGGCCAGAAACCGGCGGACCGCTCGTCGTAGACCCGCATACGGTCCGTGGCGAGCGCGCCTGTCTTGGCGAAACCCACCAGCTCGAACGGGTCCAGGCTGAGGTCGACCCCGCCGGCCAAGCCGAAGTCGATGCTGTGGTCCCGCAGCGCCCGGCACAGCTCGATGACCGCCAGCAGCGAGGACGCGCAGGCGCCGTCGACCGTGTAGCCGCCGCCGTGGAAGTCGAAGTGGTTGCAGATGCGCCCCGCGATCGTGTTGGACAGCGCCCCGGCCAGCGACTCGTCGGTCGTCGGCGGGAACGGCGCGAGGTAACCGGCCGCGGCCCGCCGCAGCACCTCGTCGCGCACCACGCCGGCGATGTCCGCGTCCTCCAGGGCGGCGGCGAGTACCCGGCGTACGTACGGCCAGCGCAGCCGCAGCGTCCCCGCGCGGGTGGCGTCGCCGGTGAGGCTGTTGCCCAGGATCACGGCGACACGGTCGCGGGTCAGGCCGGTCCCGCCGGGGAAACCGGCGTCATCGAGCGCGCGGGCGGCCGTCTCCAGGGCGAGCCAGTGCGCCGGGTCGCCTGCCCGGAACACCCGCCCCGGGACACGGAACGCCGACCGGTCGAACGTCCAGCCCTCCAGAACCGCGGCATACAGGCTGTACGTCTTGTCGGCGGCCGTGGGATCGGGGTCGTAGTAGTCGGCGGCGGCCAGCCGTTCATCCGGGAGGCGGCGGAACGCTCTGCGCTGGTCCAGGACCATCTCCCACAACTGAGCGGGACGGTCGGCGTCGGGATAGCGGCAGGCCATGCCGACGATCGCGAGAGAGCCGTACGCGCTCATCGCGACTCCGGCTGGAGCGAGGAGGCCGGCGCCGCGGCAGGCTCGGCCGCCCCGTGGCTGCTCTGCGCCGGTACCGAGGCACGCTCCTCGCGGGGCCGTGGGATCCGCTCGGCGGCGACGAGAACGCACGCTCGCAGCGCACAGGCGATGACCAGCGCGAAGAACAGGCCGAAGACGATGTGGAAGTGGACGAGCACCCCGTACACGGCGGCCGTCGCCGCGCCGAAGACGACCTGATGGCGAGGGGGCGCCGGGGTGGTACCCGGGTCGGTGATCATGTAGTTGGTGAACAGGATGAACGCCGTACCGGTCATCGGCAGTAGTGCGCTCACCAGCGAAATGTCCGTCATGGCCCAGCGGATGACGGCCTGTGCGACGAATCCGGCGGCCCAGCCCGCGATCAGTGGTGCTTTTCTCGTCAGCTTGGCGTTCAGCATGGTCCCGGCCATCAGCACCGCCAGCGGAATCAGCGCGTCCAGCGGGCCGGAGATCCACTCGGTGAACTGGTACGGCGGCGCGATGCCGACCCACGGGAACAGCAGCAGGACAAGAACGATCCCCGTGTTGCTGGGGTTGAGCACATGCCTGGCCCGCCCCGCCACGCGCACCCTGACGACGTACTTGCTCGCCACCCCCGCCACGGTGGCCAGGACGGTCGGCATCAGCCGGTCATTGGCGTACAGCAGCATCGCGCAGGCGAGTGCCGTGATGTAGGCGGGCAGCAGGAAATCCACGACGGCGCTCGCGGAACGGGAGTACCAGGGGTGTACGCGACGGCCATAGGCGTCGATGCTGCCCAGTACGCCCTCGGTGATCAGAGCGGCCGCCACCGCGACCACGGGAGTGAGGTACGCCTGCTCGAAACCCAGCACGGTGTGACCCACGACGGTCAGTACGGAGATGGAGAGCCCGAACCGGCGGAGCGCGGCGCTGCGAGGGTCGTCCGGGCCGCCGAGCAGGTGGCGGACCATGGTGGACGATCGTCGGCCGAATCCCTTCATCGTGCCTCCTCTGTGAGGACCAGCTCGTGCCATCCCGGCCGGAGCGTGGTGCTGCGGGTGTGGATGCGGGCGCAGCCGTCGCGCCAGGTGAGGCGCACCGGAAGAGCACCGGAGGTCGCCTTCTGTCCACCGAGGCCGAAGGTGATCTCGGGAGCGTTCACCCCGTTGTGGCCGTTGGCCGGGTACACCTGCTCGGTACGGACGCTGCCGTCGGGCAGTGTGAGGGTGGCGGTGGCGCCGATGGCGGGCCGCGTCCGGCCGGCCCCGGACCCGCTGTCGCCGCAGGGCTGCCCGCCCGCGGGAAGCCGCAGCCGCAGCCCGAGTACGTCATCGGCCGGGCCGGTATTGCGGAACATGACCGACGGCGCCCACTGGTTGGCCACGACGAAGTCGAGCCTGCCGTCGGAATCCACGTCACCGACCGCGAAGGCCCGGCTGACGGCGTCCGTGCCGACCCCGGTTTCGTCGGCCACATCGGTGAAGCGGCCGCCGGGGCCACGGACGAAGAACGTGTTCTGGTCGTGGCCCGACAGGTCGGTCCCCTCGGGGAAGTGCGGCCACAGCCGGGGGTTGTCCAGGATGAGGTCATTGGACATCGCTGTTTCCTGCAACTGTGCCCAGCGGTTGGTCTGTCCGGCGACGAAGCCTGTGGCGTGCATGATCTCCGGGCTGCCGTCGTTGTCGAAGTCGGCGGCCTTCACATCCCAGGACCAGCCGCTACGGGAGAGACCGAGCGGCTCGCTCTTGTCGTTGTAGGGCGCGACGGCGCGGTGGAGGGACTGTCCCGCCGTCTTCGGACTGCCGGTGGCGACGAACGCGAAGTTGCTCTCGTGCAGGGCGTATGCCTCGCCGATGTTGCTGACCAGAATGTCCGGCACCCGGTCCGGGCCCAGCTGGGTGAAGGCGACACCCATGCCCTTGAAGGAGTCCCGGCCCAGCACCTTCGATTTGGGGGTGGTCAGGTGCCGCTGCCCCACCGCCTCCCGGAAGCGGATACGCCCCGGCGACGACTGGTTGACCAGCAACTGGTCGGGCCCGAAGTCATTGGCGACGTACAGCTCCGGGCGGTTGTCGCCGTCGAGGTCCTGGGTGCCCAGGGCCAGGGTCCAGCCGCGCGTGGCCCGCGCGTCGAAGGCGTCCGGCACTTCGGTGAACCGGACGTCCGGGGCGGGCCCCTGCCGCGCGCCGGTGAAACGCAGCAGCCGGTTGGCGCCACCGTTGTGGGCGTTGGACAGGGACCTGTTCATCACCAGCTGCGGCTGCCTGGCCGTCGGGTCCAGTACGCGCGCCCCGTCCGGGAAGTAGTTGCCGAAGACCAGGTCCAGATGCCCGTCGCCGTCGTAGTCGCCGAGTGTCGCGGCGTTGGTGTTCCATACGGCGCGGGGGCGGACCAGTTCCCGGGCGAGGAAGGCCTTGGTGCCGGGGGCACTGTCCGCGCGGCGCATGAAAATGACGGGTGAGCGGCCCCAGTAGTAGACGACAACGTCTTGCCACCCGTCTTCGTTGAGGTCCGCCGGCAGGCAACCCATGGGCGCGGCGTACGTGGGCATGTCGCGCGCCGGCGGGCTGAGGGCGAAGGGCGCGTAGCGTCGGCCCGTGCCGGGGGCCGGGCCGATGGTGACCGTGTCCGTACGCGGGTCGACGAGGCAGATGTCGTGCGACACGCTCCCGCCGTCGGCGGCGAGGAGCGCCACCCCTGCGCCGACGGAGGAGATCCAGGGCCGGATGTCCCGGTACGCGGGGGCCACCGGCCGCAGCGTCCGGTCGGTGGCCCGGTGGGCGGGAGAAACGAGGTGGGAGGAGAAGGAGAACCGCTGGGCGAGGCGGTCCCGTTGGGTCTGGGAGGCGGCCGGGGGCTGGGTGAGCTGCCACAGCAGCAGGCAGGCGAGCAGCGCGGTGATCCGCGCGAGATTCCGGCGTACCAGTGCGGTCATGGGCGGTGGTCCTCTCGGCGGCTGCTGATGTACAGGTCCCGGATACCGGCACGCCACCGCTGGTAGTGGCCGGTGGAGGCCGGCCGGGGTCCCAGCGCCGCGAGCGCGCGGTCGGTCCAGTCGGCCGCGGTCTCCGCGTCGGCGCCCGTCAGGATGAGCGCTGCCTCGCTGGTGTGCTCGGGAACGGTGCCGGAGATGTGGTGCGCTGTGCAGGCGAAGGCGGAGCCCTGGGCCAGGGCGGCACCATGGCCTCCGGCGGTTCCGGCACCTCCGGCACCTCCGGCTGCTCCCGCGGATCCGGCGGTCCCGGCCGTTCCGGCAGCTCCGGGCGTTCCTGCGGATTGCGCGGATTCCGCGAGGTGCCGCAGTTCGCGCGCCGTGGCACCGCCCGCGTACGTCGCGGCAAGGCCCACCCCGCTCCACAGATCCCCTTGCCGCGCCGCGGGGAACTCGGAGATCCGCAGCGCGATCCCCTCCGGGTCGGCGCACTCGTGGAACCACAGGGCGCGCCCGAGCCCCTGGTCTCGGATCGACCGCTCGTCGGCATTCAGCCCGCGCTCGATCTGCTGCCGCCCGATGACGCGGTCGGGGTGGAAGAACCCCTGGTGGAATCCGTATCCGTCCCAGGCGAGCCAACTCGTGGGCGGCTGTGAGGCGGGACTGCCGTTGCGCGGCCGGAGCCCCAGCCGCGCGTAGGCCCATCCGGCGCCTACGTGGGTGAGGTGCGGATAGCGGGCCGCGGGTCCGGCCAGCAGGGCGGTGAACCGGCGACCGCGCGAGCCGGTGATCAGGTCGAGTACGCAGCAGGCCATGCCCGCGCCCTCGTACGCGAACCCCCGGCGCTCGGGCGGCAGTCGCTCCACGTCCGCCGCGAGTTCCGGCAGGGTGTCGGCGCGCAGGGCGGCGTTGAAGCCGCTGAGGAACGCCAGCCCGGCCGACTGCAGGATCTCGCGGGACGGCCCGCGCCGGAGGCGGAAACGCCGCACTCCGAAATCGACCTGGGCCAGGTTCTGGCGGAGCAGGGGAATCGCGATGCGACGCAGAGGGCGCGGCACCATGGGGGTGGCTCGAGGGTTTTCGGGTGGCGCTGCCTCGGATGGGAGAGGGGCCGGTCCGGGGGAGGAGTGAGAGACCATGTCAGCCGGGCTCCTGTTTCTGGGCATTCTCATCATTTTGGGTGTTCTGGACTCTGGTGATCGCGCGTTCCATGAGGGCGGTCAACAGGTAGGGCCTTGCCACGGCCTGGAAGTCCAGCTGTGGGCTGAGCGCGCGAACGGTGCCCTCCAGAACCAGCAGCGACAGGATCGGGAAGACGAACTGCGGGTCCGCGTACAGCCCGTGGCGACGCTGCAGGGCGAAGAGCCGCGCCGCGAAACCCATCAGGTCGAAGGTGGCGGCCGTCGCTCCCCCGCAGGAGGCGATGAGTGCGGACAGGTCGCGGCGGAAGGCCGCGGTGTCGGTCTGCCGGCCGGTGCGCGCGGTGGACAGCACGACGTCGGCGCAGGTCTGTCCGTCCTCGACGGTCATCGCGTAGAAGAAGTCGGTGAACTTCTCCCGGGCGTGGGCGGTCAGACGCACCGTGAACCCGGCGTCAACGATGGTCACGGTGCGGCCCGGTCCGCAGGAAAGATTGCCGGGATGCAGATCGCAGTGCACGAAGCCGTCGAGGAAGAGCATGTGGTACGCGGCGCACAGCGCGGTGACCGCGGCCTGTTCGCCGCCGGTGGTGCGGGCGGCCTCGCCCAGGTGCGGGTGCGGCTGCCGGTGTAGGTCGCCGAGGTACTCCATGACCAGGACCTCAGGGCCGCACAGCTCTTCGTACACGGCGGGCACCCTCACATGCGGCACCTCGGCCAGATTCTCTTTCAGGAAACGCAGGCTCTGCCGCTCGCGGTGGAAGTCGAGCTGCCCGCGCAGGGAGTCGGCGAGCTGCCGCATGATGTCCACCACCGGCACCCCGCGCAGCGGAGGGAGCCGAGCGGCGAGCCGGGACAGCGCCAGCATGATCGCCAGATCGGTGGACAACAGGCGGACGACGCCGGGCCGGCGGACCTTCAGGGCGACGGTCCGACCGTCGACCAGGTCAGCCCGGTAGACGCAGGCGATGGTGCCCGAGGCCACCGGACGGCGGGTCGCCAGCGTGGGATCGTCCCGCAGCGCCCGCGTCAGCTCGGGGCCGAAGCGGCGAGACCCCGAGCCGAGGGGAAGCGGGCGTACCTGGTCGTGCAGCGTGCTCAGCACCCCGGCGACATGACCGGGGATCAGGTCGGCACGGGTGCTGAGAATCTGGGCGATCTTGACGAAGGCCGGTCCCAGGGCGGTCACCGTGGCCACGAGCCAGGCGTCACGCCGTGGTGCGAAGCCGCCGCTGCCCCGCACGAGCGAGCAGCGAAGGGCGAGGCCGCCGAGCGCGGCCAGCCGGATCATCAGGACCAGGCAGATGCGCAGTCCCCGAACGGCGCCGGCGACAACAGTCACCTGAGGAATGCCGGCTTGGCTCATCAAGCATCCGTCCCTCGCCGTGAGTGGTGGCCGGTCGGTGTGTCATCGGCTCACAGGCCGCCGACCTGGAGGTCGAAGCTCGCGATCGTGGCCACGGTCTGGTCGGGGCTGTCCTTGTCGACCAGCTGGATCTCGCTCTGGAGCTTGTAGGTGTCCCCGTCCGGCGGGAACTTGGAGAGCTCCGCCTTGAGCTTCGGGGCGACCTTGGTCTTCAGGGTCAGCGGCGCGGCGGCTGCCCGGCCCTCGCCGCCGAGTCCCTCGGGCGGACGCTCGATGGTGATCGTGAACGGCAGGACCATCGTCTGGCTGAGCTTTGGCGGGAACGGCTGGATGAGCTCCAGGACGCTCTCCGGCGTGATCGTGATGTCCTCCTGCGTGATGGTGACGGAGCCGAGCTGCGGGTGGTCGGCCTTCACCTCGTGGCCGATGACCTTCAGCAGGACGGCCCTTGTCGGGGGCTCGTTGGGCTTGAGCTCCACCCTGACCTTGATCTGGCCCTTGAACTCCAGGTTGATGACCGCGGTACGCACCTTGAGCGGCACGTTCGCGGCGTAGCAACTGCAGGGGATTTCGGCGCCGACGGGCGGCAGTAGTGCGGTCTGGTTGGGCATTGAGAGAAAACCTCCGAACATTACGCGGGGGGTGTGTGGTGGGCAGTTTCGACATGCCCACGTACCACCATTTGGATCATTTTCCTCATCAGATTCACCCTGCCGAGTGAAAATTAGCGAGCATGGAGGGGATGGGGGTGTATGGGTTAATTACTCGGGGGTCATATAGGAAAGCATCGGCCGTATATTCGTATAATCCGTACGGTATTTCGACTTGCGGGCGTGGGGGCGTACTCAGTTCTCATCGAATCGTCGGCCGCGGGTCTCCGGCGCGAAGAACACGAACGCCAGCGCGGCCAGGGTCAGCGGCGCCGCCGCCACCAGTGCCGTGACCTCCAGGGGAGGTACCGCCGCGGCCCCCACCGACAGCGCGAGGACCAGCACCCCGCCAACCTTGCTCACGGCCGCCGCCCAGCCCGTCCCCCGGGCTCTGAGCGAGGTGGGATACACCTCGGAGCTGTACGCGGCCACCACCGCCGCGGTCGCGCTGATGCCCCACAGCGGGACGAACAGCAGAAGCCGCATCATCGACTCGTTACCGGCGACCGTCTCGCCCGCCGTCGCCAGCACCACCAGCGCCGCCGCCGCGGCACCCGCGACGACGACGACCGTGCGCCTGCTGCTCCACAGCCCGTACAGCAGCGCGGTCAGCAGATTGAGCGGCAGGCTGATCAGGGCGCTGTCCCGCAGAAGGCGCGCGGACGATGCCTCCAGGTATCCGATGCGCCCGAGGTTGACGGGCAGCCACATCTGGAAACCGTAGGTCAGCAGCCCGGCGCCCGCGGCCAGGACGGTCAGCACCGCGGTACGGCCGCCGAACCCGCGCTCCCACAGCCGGAGATAGCCGGGCCGGGGACCGGGCGCGGGACCGGGCGGATCGGCGGGACCGGACACCGGCGCGCCCGGCGGTGCGGGCGTCATGGTCGCGCCGTACCGCAGCAGGACCTCACGGGCCTTGTCCGTACGGCCGGTGGCCAGCAGAAAACGCGGCGACTCCGGGATCCAGCGGTTGAGCACGAGCAGCGCCAGCCCCGTCGGCAGCCCTACGAGCCACAGCGCGCGCCAGCCGAACTCCGGGGTCAGCAGCGCCGCCAGCCAGCTCGTCAACGCGTAGGCGACCGTGACGTTTCCGCCGATCAGCACCATCAGCCAGCCGCGGTGCCGACGCGGAACGGTCTCCGCGAGCAGCGTGAAAGCGATGGGGATCATGCCGCCGGCCGCCATGCCCATCACAAAACACATGAGGACGTTCCACCAGAAGCCCGGCATGGCCCCGCAGACGGACGTCGTGGCGAACAGCATGCCCGCCAGGAGGATCGAATTCCGCCGCCCGATCCGGTCGCCGAGCCACCCCCAGAGGAAGGAGCCCACCATGGTCCCGGAGATTCCGGCGAGCGGCAGCCACGACACCGGTACGCCTCCCCCCGGCCTGAGCGGGGAGGCGAGACCGTACTCGGCGGCGACTCCGGGGACGACGAGGGACAGGGTCAGCGGTTTCATGACGTCGATCGTCACGGCGAGCGACAGCACGATCAGCAGCATGACGTGGGCGGGCCGCAGCCCGGCGTCGTCCTCCGCGGACACCCGGACGGACGTGGCCTCGCGGCGCAGGGCCTCGGCACGGGGCGGCCAGAGCCCGGCCAGCACCGCTCCCGCGCCGCACACGATAAGTACGAGACCCATCACCATGGCCGGATCCGGGACCATCCCGGCCATTCGGTAGCCCATATGACGGGCGGCCAGAAACATGGGCAGGTGCATCACGGTGCCTGCTGTTCCGGCCGCCACCCCGAGCCAGAACCACCCGGGACGGGGAAACCCACCTCCGGCGCTGCGCCCGACGGTGTCGCGCCTGTCGTTCGTCTTTCCCCACAGTTCGGTATTCACTGCCGCCCCCTGAAAGCCGCCCCGTCCCGGTTCGTGAATTCCCTCGGCGGGTGCGCTCCATGCCCGCCAGTATTCATGTCCGATTTCGTTGCCCTCCAAGGCAACCTTTCCGTCCCCGGCGGCAACTCCTCAGCAGCACACCCCCCATGGCAGTCCGGACGAAGGAGAACCATGCCGACTCACAACAAGCCACAGCGCCGCCGAAGCGCAGGAAGTCTGATGGCCGCCGGTGGCGCGCTGGCACTGGCCGTCGTGGCAGGGTCGATGGGCGGATCGGCCTTCGGCGTCGACGGGCAGGACGAGACACCAAAGATGGCCTCCGCCGCATGGGCGTCCGACGTCGCGGACGGCTTCGCCTCCGTCAACGCGCTGGGTCAGAACGGCACGTACGGCGGGCGGGGCGGCCCGACCGTGACCGTCCGCACCCTCGCCGACCTGGAGAAGTACGCGACGGCGCCGGAGCCGTACGTCATCGTCGTCGCCGCGGCGATCAACATGAACCCCAAGGGCAAGGAGATCAAGGTCGCCTCCGACAAGACGATCGTCGGCTCCGGCACCTCGGGCCACATCGTCGGCGGCGGGTTCTTCCTCGGGCAGGGCGTGCACAACGTCATCATCAGGAATCTGACGATCCGGGACTCGTACGCGGGGGTCTGGAACGACAAGGAGAACGACTGGGACGCCATCCAGATGGACGGCGCGCACCATGTGTGGATCGACCACAACGATCTGCGGAACATGGCGGACGGCCTGATCGACAGCCGGAAGGACACGACGTATCTGACGGTGTCGTGGAACCGGCTGCAGAACAACAACAAGACCTTCGGCATCGGCTGGACGGAGAACACCACCGCCGACATCACCATTCACCACAACTGGCTGCGTGAGACCGAGCAGCGCAACCCGTCCGCCGACAACATCGCGCACGCGCACCTGTACAACAACTACCTCCAGGACGATCCGGGCACGACCATCGGTTCGTCCTACGGCAACTACGCGCGCGGCAACACCAAAATGGTGCTGGAGAACAGCTACTTCGAAGGGTTCAAGAACCCCGTCACCAAGGACGCCACCGCCTCCCTCGTCCAGCGCGGCAATGTCTTCGTCAACACCACGGGCCGCAACGAGAGCGGCGGCACGGCCTTCGACCCGAAGACGTACTACAACTACACCCTCGACGCTGCCGCCGACGTCCCCTCGCGTGTGAAGGCGGGCTCCGGGCCGCGGTCGACCATCGGTACGGCGACGGCAACGGCGACGGCGACAGGCACGAGGGCAGTCGCTGCCACCACGCTCACCGTGGCCAAGGACGGCAGCGGCCAGTACACGACCGTACAAGCCGCCGTGAACGCCGTCCCGGCGGGCAATGCCTCCCGCGTCGTCATCAACGTCAAGCCCGGCACCTACCGCGAGACGGTCAAGATCCCGTCGAACAAGCCGCAGGTCACCATCCAGGGCACCGGCGCCAGCCGCAAGGACGTCGTCATCGTCTTCAACAACTCCGCGGGCACCGCCAAGCCCGACGGCTCCGGCACCTATGGCACCAGCGGCAGCGCGACCGTCGCCGCCGAGGCCGACGACTTCCAGGCCCGCAACCTCAGCATCACCAACGACTTCGACGAGGCCAAGAACCAGAACACCACCGGGCACCAGGCGGTGGCCCTGCGCACCGCCGCCGACAAGGTGTTCCTCGACAACGTCATTGTCACCGGCGACCAGGACACGCTCCTGCTCGACACCGCGGCCAAGGCAAAGCTCGGCCGGGTCTACCTCGTGAACTCCTACGTCGTGGGCAACGTCGACTTCATCTTCGGCCGCGCCACCGCAGTGATCAACAAGTCCGTGATCACGCTGACGAAGCGCTGGAACGGCGTCTCCGGCGGCTACATCGTCGCGCCCAGCACGGCCGCCGACCGTAAGGGCTTCCTCATCACCGGCTCCACCGTCAACGGCGCTGTGTCCGCCAGGACCTTCAACCTCGGCCGCAACTGGCACGCGGGCGGTGACGCGACCCTCCGCCCGCAGGCCACGGTGCGCAACACCAGCCTGTCCGACGCCATCAAGACCACCCCGTGGGCCGACATGGGCGGCTTCTCCTGGAAGGCTGACCGCTTCGCCGAGTACAAGAACACCGGCTCCGGCTCCGGCACCGCGAGCGCCGACCGCCCGCAGCTGACCGACGCGCAGGCCGCGGACCAGGAGATCAGCGACTGGCTCGGCAGCTGGACTCCCGCACCCTGACCCGCCGGGCCGGGAGCCTCTGCTCGAACGTGGCCAGGGCCCGGCAGACGGTAAGCCGTCTGCCGGGCCCTGGCCACGAAGTCGAGCGGTGCTGAAAGCGGCGGCTACCGGAGGCTGCCCGCCTTGTCCTTGGTGTTCGAGCCGATCCGGTTCCGTATCAGCGCGACCGCCACCACCAGCGCGGCGAGGAGCACCGACAGCAGCACCTGGGTCCGTCCGCCGCCGTCGCTGTCGTCGGTGAGCATGTAACCGAGTACGAACGTGATCACCGCGATCGTCGCCCACGTCAGGTACGGGAACAGCCACATCCGGACGACGAGCTTTTCGGGGTCCTCGCGGAGGATGATTCCGCGCATCTTCAGCTGCGAGAAGCAGATGACGAGCCATACGAAGAGCGCGATGGCACCCGAGGAGTTCAGCAGGAACCGGAAGACCGTGTCCGGCCACAGGTAGTTGAAGCCGACCGCGACAAAGCCGAAGACGACGGAGACCAGGATCGCGGCCTGCGGGACGCCCCGGGCGTTGGTCCGTGCGAAGGACTGGGGCGCGTCGGCGCGGCGGCCGAGGGAGAAGGCCATCCTGGAAGCGGTGTACAGGCCGGAATTGAGGCACGAGAGGACCGCGGTGAGGACGACCACGTTCATGATCTCCCCCGCGTGCGGGATGCCGATCGAGTCGAGGGCCGCGACGTACGAGCCCTTCTCCGCGATCGCGGGATCATTCCACGGCAGCAGGCAGACCACGACGAGGATCGAGCCGAGGTAGAAGACGCCGACCCGCCAGATGACGCTGTTGGTGGCCTTGGCGACCGCGCGCCGCGGGTTCTCGGACTCGGCGGCGGCGAGGGTGACGATCTCGCTGCCCATGAAGGAGAAGACGACCAGCAGCACGCCGGTGAGGATCGCGCTCGGCCCGTTCGGCAGGAAGCCGCCCGCGTCGGTCAGATGCGCGAAGCCCGCACCGGGGTTGTCCGAGCCGGGCAGCACCCCCAGGACGGCCAATCCGCCGATGACGATGAACCCGGCGATGGCGACGACCTTGATGCCCGCGAACCAGAACTCGAACTCACCGAAGGAACCGACGGAGGCAAGGTTCGTGGCGGTGAGTACGACCATCACGATCAGCGCCCAGCCCCACTGCGGGACGGCGGGCATCCAGCCTTCGAGGATGACGGCGCCGGCGGTCGCCTCGACGGCGAGCACCACGACCCAGAAGAACCAGTAGAGCCAGCCGATGGAGAACCCGGCCCAGCGGCCGAGCGCCCGGTCCGCGTAGGCGGAGAAGGAGCCGGAGCTCGGGTTGGCGGCGGCCATCTCGCCGAGCATCCGCATCACGAAGACGACCATCGCGCCGACCAGGGCGTACGACAGCAGGATGCCGGGACCGGCGGCGGTGATGCCGGAGGCGGAACCCACGAAGAGACCGGCGCCGATGACTCCGCCGATGGCGATCATGGACAGGTGGCGGTTCTTGAGCCCCGCCTGCAGGCCTGACTGTTCGGGAGACTGAGTGTCCGACGAGGGAGACGGGGGAGGGGAGGGAGAGACCACGGGGCTAGGGGGACGTGTAGTCATCTGGACATCCAATGAGTGGGTGGGCGGTCATGCGCGGGGGTGCCTGCTCGAATCGCCCCGGTGCGGGCGGGGCGGGCGGGCGGCCGAGCAGGCGGGCAGGTCACAGACGGTGATGAGGGCCCTGAATCAATGCCACGGGCCGCGCTGCGCGGACCGCGGATTTCGGTCACCGGCGGCGGTGCCGACACCGGTGACGCAGCGGTTACGGCGCGTCCGCGCCTCGCGCTTCCTCCTCGTGAGAGGTGAGCGGCACCGCTTGAGAGGGGATTCGAGCAGCGTATTGGGCAAGTGGGGGCTGCATGCTTGTGCAGCTCGACAAAATGCGTGCGCAATGGCTGTCCGGCTCGCCAATGCCGGTGCCGGCCGGCGCAGGCTCAGGTGGCGGGCGGTCGCTCCAGCCGCAGCTGGAGCATGGCCAGCAACCGCTGCTCGGGACGGGTCAGATCGAGGCCCGTCAGCTCCTCGGTCCTGCGAATCCGGTAGCGCAGTGTGTTGGGGTGTACGTGCAGCCGGGCGGCTGCCGCCCGTACGTCGCCGAAGGCGTCCAGGTAGGCCAGGACGGATTCGGCGAGCTGTCCCTGGTTCCCGCTGTCGTGCTCGACCAGGGCGGTCAGCCGTGAGTCCCGTATCTCGGGGTGGGCGGAGAGCAGCGTCAGCAGTTCGCTGACCAGCACTTCCGCCTGGACATCGGCCAGCCCCGCGACCGTCGTCGCGGCACCGGCACCGAACCCCACGCCGACGCTCGCCATCGCGTCGAGGATGCGGTCCGCTTCCCGGCGCGACTCGGGGACCTCCGCGAGCCCCGGCACGACGCAGCCGACCGAGCCGCGCAGCGACAGGCCCAGGTGGCGGTGGGCGGCGTCGGCGATCTCCTGCCCCCAGCCGCGCAGTATGGCGAGGTCGATGCTGGGCGGCAGCTGCGGCAGCAGCGCGTATATACGGGCATCGACCCGGGTGACCAGGGCGCTGCGGTGATGGGCGGCCGTGTGTACCGAGATCAGGTTGGTGATCTCGGTGCGGGTCAGCTCCGGTGTGGTGACTTCGGCCGCCTCGTACGAGAAGCCCAGGACAGCCGCCGGGCGTGCCGTGTCCAGCCCCAGGTGGTCGGCCAGCGGCTGCGGACTGGCGCTGCCCTCCAGGAGTCCGGCCAGCAGCGTCCACGTCAGCGTCACGTCCGGGGAGAGCTCCCGGCGACGGCGTACGAGATGGAGCGCGGCCACCCGGGCGGCGCCCAGCATCGCCTGCTCCGAGCGTTCGGTCAGCGGCGACGAACTCTCCTGCACCCAGATCGTGCCCAGTTGGCGGTTGCCCGACCGGATGGCCACCGCGAGGCGGCGGCGGATCCCCAGCTCGGGGTGGCTGTCGATGCCGACCACCTCGTCGGAGGCGTGCAGCCGCTGGAAGACACCCCACTTGCGCAGGGTCGCCAGGTACGCCTCCGGGCCCTGCCAGCCCAGGATGGACAGCCGCCGCAGGTCGTCCACCTCGTCGGAGTCCGTGGAGCGGGAGTAGGCCAGCACCCGGTTGGCGGTGTCCTCGATGGAGACGATGCCGCCGGTGAGGACGGCCGTGGTCTGGGCCAGCGAGAAGAGGTCGCCCTCCGCGGGCCCCTCGCCGGGGTGGCCGGGCGGGGCGTTGTCGATGGCCGCGCGGGCGAGGGCGTCCACCTGCTCCCAGCGCGCCTCGCTGCGTACGGAGAGGAGCGCGACCCCCGCCTCGGCGGCGGTCGCGCTGAGGGCGGCGGCCTGGCCGGGAGCGTCCAGCTTGACCGCGACGGCGGCGGCTCCGTCGCGCCCGCCCGCACGCAGCGCGGGGAACGCGGCGCGGCCACGGGCCCCGATGGCGAGAACCAGCTCGCCCGGACGGGCCACCGGCGGGTCCTCGGGGTCGAGCAGGGCGACGCTGCTGATCTGGACGTCCAGTCCGGCGGGAGCGGTCTGCAACTCGACCAGCGGTTCACCCAGGGACATCAGCAGCTGGCGCAGGCTGATGGAGCCGGTGGGCTGGGATGCCGCGGCGTCTGGATCCATGATCGGCACCTTTGCTGGGTCGTGTGCTGATGCTATCCGCCATCACTGTCACGCCCCGCTGCCGCCGCTCGGACGCTGCCGCCGCTCGGAGGCCCTGGAGCCCGACGCCGGGCGGGATAACGCGGCAACCCTTCCGTGCGCGGCGGCGACTGACCGTACGCAACCCGCACGCACCTCTCCTGGAGGAACAATGCAGCATCCGCTTCATCCCCCCACGCGCCGACGCGGCCCCACGCGGGTACTTCTCACCGCCGTCGTCGCCGGAGCGCTCGCCGCCACCGGGCTCACCACGCTGGCCGGGACCTCGTCCGCCGCGGCCGCCGCGACCGCCCGCCAGGTCGAGAAGCTGGACCGCGGAGTCGTCAGTGTCCACACCGGCAGCGGCAACCTCGTCACCTGGCGCTGGCTCGGCACCGACCCGGACAATGTGTCCTTCAACGTCTACCGGGCCGGTACGAAGGTCAACGCGTCGCCCGTCACCGGCTCCACGAACTACTTCCACTCCGGCGCGCCGAACTCGGCCGACTACACGATCCGGGCGATCGTGAACGGCGTCGAGCAGGCCGACTCCGTCCACGCGGTCCAGTTCCGCACCGGCTACAAGGACGTGCCGATCACCCCGCCCGCCGGCGGCTCCGGCTTCACCTACGAGGCGAACGACGCGTCCGTCGGCGACCTCGACGGCGACGGTGCCCTCGAATTCGTCCTCAAGTGGCAGCCCACCAACGCCAAGGACAACTCGCAGTCCGGCGTGACCGGCAACACCATCATCGACGCGGTCAAACTCGACGGCACCCGCATGTGGCGCGTCGACCTGGGGCGCAACATCCGCTCGGGCGCGCACTACACGCAGTTCCAGGTGTACGACTACGACGGCGACGGCAAGGCCGAGGTCGCCATGAAGACCGCCGACGGCACTGTCGACGGCACGGGCAAGGTGATCGGCAACGCCTCGGCCGACCACCGCAACTCGGCCGGGTACATCCTGACCGGACCCGAGTACCAGACCATGTTCAACGGTCAGACGGGCGCGGCGATGGGCACGGTCGACTATGTCCCGGCGCGCGGCACCGTCTCCTCGTGGGGCGACAACTACGGCAACCGCGTGGACCGCTTCCTCGCCGGAACCGCCTACCTGGACGGCGCGCGCCCCTCGCTGATCATGGCGCGCGGCTACTACACCCGTACGGTCATCGCCGCCTGGGACTGGCGCAACGGCCAGTTCACGCGCCGCTGGACGTTCGACACCAACTCGTCGACGAACACGGGCAAGGGCTACGACGGCCAGGGCAACCACAGCCTCTCGATCGCCGACGTGGACGCCGACGGCAAGGACGAGATCGTCTACGGCGGCATGACCGTGGACGACAACGGCAACGGCCTGTGGACCACCAAGCTGAACCACGGAGACGCCGGACATGTCGGCGACCTCAACCCCTCCCGCTCGGGCCTGGAGTACTTCAAGGTGTCCGAGGACAGCTCCAAGCCCGGCTCCTGGATGGCCGACGCGCGCACCGGCCAGATCCTGTGGCAGACCGCCTCCGGCAGCGACAACGGCCGCGGCGTCTCCGCCGACATCTACGCGGGCTCGGCCGGCGCCGAATCCTGGTCCGCGGCCGACACCACACTGCGCTCGGCCACCGGAGGCTCACTCGGCCGCGAGCCGTCCAGCATCAACTTCCTGAGCTGGTGGGACGGCGACACGACCCGCGAACTGCTCGATGCCACCCGTATCGACAAATACGGCACAGGCGGCGAAACCCGCCTGCTGACCGGAGCGTCCGTCGCCTCGAACAACGGCACCAAGTCGACCCCGGCGCTCTCCGGTGACATCCTCGGCGACTGGCGCGAGGAGGTCGTCTGGCGGACCTCGGACAACCGGGCCCTGAGGATCTACTCGTCCCCGAACGAGACGAGCACGAAGATCACCACGCTGCTCCACGACACCATGTACCGCACGGGTCTCGCCTGGCAGAACACGGCCTACAACCAGCCGCCGCACCCGAGCTTCTTCATCGGCAACGGCATGGCGACCGCGCCCCGTCCCACCGTCTTCACTCCCTGACCAACCTGACCAACTTGTGTGTGTGGGGCGGGTTTCCGCCCCACACGCTGTTCGTCATCTCGAACGACATCCGGAATCCCGGTGGATGTCTGCGTGAACCGTTGACGTGTGAAACGATCCACTTTACGGTCCCGTTCGAGGTCACGAGCGCCATTCGAAATCTCGGACAACGGGAGGTGGGGACGCCTCCGTGAAAAGGGCCGCCATGTCACCAACCCTGCCCGGCCGCCGTTCTGTGCTCGGCGGACTGGGAGCGCTGGCCGTAGCGGGCAGCTTCGGTCTCGCCGCCACCGGCCGCAGCGCCTCCGCCATCGCCTCGGACGCGGACGTACGAGTCCGCTACTGGAATCTGTTCAGCGGCGGCGACGGCATCAACATGATCACGACGCTGGACGCCTTCCGTAAAGCGAACCCCGGCGTCGCGGTGAAGGACTCCACCCTCCGCTGGGGCAATCCGTACTACACCAAGCTCGCCATGGCAGCCTCCGGCGACCGCGCGCCGGACCTCGGCGTGATGCACCTCGGCCGGATCGCGGGCTTCGCGCCCGGCCGCCTCCTCGACCCGTTCGATGTGGAACTCCTCGGCCGGTACGGCGTACGGGAGAAGGACTTCAACCCGGCGCTGTGGCAGCGCGGCATGATCGACGGGAAGCTGTACGGGCTGCCGCTCGACATCCACGCGCAACTCAGCTTCTACCGCCGCGATGTGTGCGAGAAGGCCGGGCTGACCGGGGACGACGGCAAACTCGTCCCGATCTCCTCCACCACCGAGTGGTTCGACGCGCTGAAGGCCGCGAAGAAAGTGGTCAAGCCGGGCCTCCAGACCCTCGGCCTGCACGCCAACGACCAGAACTTCGCCTGGTGGTTCTTCCTCTCCTTCTACACACAGCTCGGCGGCGGGTACTTCGACCCCGCCCTCACGGACGTCACCTTCGACGAGGACAAGGCCACCGAGGTCCTGGAGTTCCTGCGCAAGCACGTCACCGACGGCTATGTCACCGCGGGCGCGGCCGACGCCGAGTCCTTCGTCAACGGCAGCGCCTTCGTCTGGGAGGGCAACTGGTCCGTGCCCGTCTTCTCCGGCCCGAAGCTGGATTACGGAGCCACCCCGCTGCCCGCCGTCTTCGGCAAACCCGCCACCCACGCCGAGTCGCACGCCTTCGTCCTGCCGCACCAGGCGAGCCGCGGCGGCCCCGCCAACGAGGGCGCGCACCAACTGGCCGCGTACATCGTGCGGAACGCGGTGGAGTGGGCCAGGGGCGGCCATATCCCCGCCTACCTGCCGACCCTGAGCAGCTCGGAGTACCGGGCGCTCCAGCCGCAGGCCGAGTACGTCTCCGCGATGGACCATATGGCGCTCGAACCATCCGCGTGGTTCGCCGGATCCGCGGGCACCCTCGCCCAGCGCATCGGCCCCGCCGTCGTCTCGTCCAACCTCGGCTCCGCGAAACCCGACGCGGTGGCCCGCCGGATGCGCCAGGTCCTGGAACGGCTCCTGGAGATGAAGAACCCCATGGAAGGCAAAGCCGTGTCCGAGGGAGGTTCCGCGCTATGACGACATCTACGGAGACACTCGCCGCGCCCGCTGTCGTACGCCCCCTCTCGGCACCCCGCGACGAGACCACGCGCGAGCGCCTCGGCCGGATGGTGCAGCACGGCGGCTGGTTCGTCGCACCCTTCCTGCTGCTGTACGGACTGTTTGTGCTGGTCCCCGTAGTGCGCGGACTGTGGCTGAGTTTCACCGACGCCAATATCTCCGCGAACGACGCCAGTTTCGTTGGCTTCGACAACTACCGCGAGGTGCTCGACGACACGCTGTTCTGGGACTCCCTGGGCCACAGCGCGTACTTCACACTCCTCGTGGTGCCCTGCATTGTGGTCGTCGCCTTCCTGATGGCCATGCTCGCCCACCACATCGAGCGCGCCAAATGGCTGTGGCGGCTGTGCTTCTTCGCGCCCTTCCTGCTGCCGTCCGCCGTCGTCGGCGACCTGTGGCGGTGGCTGTTCCAGCAGGCGTTCGGGCTGGTCAACCACACCTTCGGCCTGGAGACACCCTGGCTCGCCCAGAAGTCGACCGCCATGATCGCCGTCGTCATCGCCACTCTGTGGTGGACGGTCGGCTTCAGTTTCCTGCTCTATCTGGCCGCGCTGCAGAACATCCCGCAGCATCTGTACGAAGCCGCGTCGCTCGACGGCGCCAACGCCTGGCACCGCATGCTGCACATCACCGTGCCGATGCTGCGCAATATCACCGGCCTGATCGTGGCCCTGCAGATCCTCGCCTCGCTCCAGGTCTTCGACCAGGTCGCGGTGATGTACGAGTTCGGCCCGGGGCCGGAGGAATCCACCAGAACCCTGGTGCAGTACACGCTGGAACAGGGCTTCACCAGCTACCGGGTGGGATACGCCTCCGCGATCTCCATGGTCTTCTTCCTGATCATCGCGGTCGTCGCCCTGGGCCGGATGTGGTTGCTGCGCAAGCGTGAGGAGGGCGTGCGATGACAACACGTACTACCACTACTACGGTCACTACGGTCCGGTCGAAGTGGACCCTCAGCCAGGTCGTGCTCACCGCGCTCGGCGTCGCCGTGTCCGCGCTGTGGATGGCCCCGCTGCTGTGGTCACTGTCGACCTCGCTCAAATCCGAGACGGAGGCGGTTACCGCCCCCGTCCACTGGATACCGGACGCGGTGACGATCCAGGCCTGGCGGAACGTCTTCGACGCCGGGAACATCCCCAACTGGTTCGTGAACTCGCTCATTGTGTCCGTGTGTGTCACCGCGGTGGTGCTGGTGGTGAGCGCGCTCGCGGGCTATGGCTTCGCCCGTACCGAATTCCGCGGCAAGGGCGTGCTGCTCGGGCTCGTGATGGCCGGGTTGATGATCTCGCCCGCGGTGCTCGGCGTGCCGCTGTTCACCACCGTCCAGTCCCTGGGGATGGTCGACACCTACTGGGGCATGATCCTTCCGCAGTGCGCGCCGGCCGCGATGGTCTACATCCTCTACAAGTTCTTCCAGTCCATCCCGCGGGAGCTGGAGGAGGCCGCGTTCATCGACGGCGCGGGCCGCTGGCGGGTGTTCTTCACCATTGTGGTGCCGCTGTCGCTGCCCTCCCTCTCCGCGGTCGGCATCTTCACCTTCATCGCGTCCTGGAACAACTTCCTGTGGCCGTACATGGTGACCAACAACCCGGACCTGATGACCATGCCGAACGGCATCGCCACCGTGATGAACTCCTTCGGTATCCAGTGGTCCCAGATGATGGCGGGCGGTCTGATCGCGGGCCTGCCCCTGATCATCGTGTTCATCTTCTTCCAGCGGCAGATCGTCAGCGGCGTGGCCCATACGGGCCTGGCAGGCCAGTGACGCGCACAAACCGGAGTTCTCCCGAACCCCTTCTCCGAAAGGCCGGCATGTCCCGCACCGCCCGCTTCACCCTCGACCCCGCCTTCGCCGTCGGAGACGTCGACCCCCGGCTCTTCGGCTCCTTCGTCGAGCACCTCGGCCGCTGTGTCTACACCGGCGTGTACGAGCCGGGGCACCCGACGGCCGACGAGGCGGGCCTGCGCGGCGACGTACTCGCCCTCGTCCGCGAACTCGGCGTGACAGCCGTGCGCTACCCCGGTGGCAACTTCGTCTCCGGCTACAAGTGGGAGGACTCCGTCGGCCCGGCGGACGAGCGGCCCCGCCGCCTCGACCTGGCCTGGCGCTCCACCGAGAGCAACCGCTTCGGGCTCAGCGAGTACATCGACTTCCTGAAGAAGATCGGCCCGCAGGCCGAGCCGATGATGGCGATCAACCTCGGGACCCGGGGCGTGGCCGAGGCCCTGGACCTCCAGGAGTACGCCAACTACCCCTCCGGCACGGCTCTTTCGGACCTGCGCGTCGCCCACGGCGACAAGGACCCGTTCAACATCCGCCTGTGGTGCCTGGGCAACGAGATGGACGGGCCCTG
Source organism: Streptomyces sp. NPDC052236 (assembly GCF_044548015.1). Classification (NCBI taxonomy): domain Bacteria; kingdom Bacillati; phylum Actinomycetota; class Actinomycetes; order Kitasatosporales; family Streptomycetaceae; genus Streptomyces; species Streptomyces sp. NPDC052236. The sequence goes on from NZ_JBIUBL010000023.1 coordinate 28,050, forward strand.
GCAGACCGGCCACAAGACGGCCGAGGAGTACGGACGGCTCGCCGCCGAGACCGCCCGCGCGATGCGCCAGCTCGACCCGTCCGTCGAGCTCGTCGCCTGCGGTTCCTCCGGGCAGTCCATGGACACCTTCGCCGCCTGGGAGGCCACGGTCCTCGCCGAGACGTACGACCTGGTCGACTACATCTCCCTGCACGCGTACTACGAGGAGCTCGACGGCGACCGCGACTCCTTCCTCGCCTCCGCCGTCGACACGGAGTCCTTCATCGAGAACGTCGTCGCCACCTGCGACCACGTCGGTGCCCGCCTCAAGTCCACGAAGAAGATCAACCTCTCCTTCGACGAGTGGAACGTCTGGTACCAGAGCAGGCCCAACCCGCACCCGACCGAGGACTGGCAGGAGGCGCCGCGCCTGCTGGAGGACGTCTACTCGGTCACCGACGCCGTTGTCTTCGGCTCCCTGCTGATCGCGCTGCTGCGCCACGCGGACCGGGTGACCGTGGCCTGCCTCGCGCAGCTCGTCAACGTCATCGCGCCGATCCTGACGGAGCCGGGCGGCCCGGCGTGGAAGCAGACGACATTCTTCCCCTTCGCGCAGGCCTCGCGGTACGGGCGGGGGCGGGTCCTGGACGTACGGGTGGACTCACCGACGTACGAGACACAGAAGTACGGCGAGGTGGCGCTGGTGCAGGCCACGGCGGTACGCGACCCCGAGACGGGCGCGGTCACGGTCTTCGCGGTCAACCGCAGCCAGCGCGAGGCGCTGCCCCTCGAAGTGGCGGTGCACGGGCTGGATGTGACGACGGTGGTGGAGCACACCGCACTGGCCGACGCCGACCCGGAGGCGCGCAACACCCTGGAGCAGCCGGAGCGGGTCGCCCCGCACGAGGTTCCGGGGACGACGCTCAAGGGCTCCGTCGTGAGCGCGACGCTGGAGCCGCTGTCCTGGAATGTGATCCGGCTGGGCTGAAAAGCCTCGCGCTGAGGGGACGGGCCGGTGCGAAGGCCCGCCCCCCGGCGCGTCAGCGGCCGGTGAACCGGGGCGGGCGCTTCTCCAGGAAGGCGCGCATGCCCTCGCTCTGGTCCTCGGTGGCGAACAGGGCATGGAAGACGCGGCGTTCGAAGAGGATGCCGTCGCGCAGTCCGGTTTCGAGCGCGCGGTCCACTGCCTCACGGGCCGCCGTCACCGCCGCCCGGCCGTAGGAGGCGATGGCCGTGGCCGCCTCGGTCGCCTCGTCGAGCACCCGGTCGTCCGGCACCACCCGGGAGACCAGTCCGGAGCGCTCGGCCTCGGCCGCGTCCATGGTGCGGCCGGTGAGGACGAGGTCCATGGCCTTGGCCTTGCCGACCAGCCGGGTGAGCCGCTGGGTGCCGCCAATGCCGGGGATCACGCCGAGTTTGATCTCCGGCTGCCCGAAGACGGCCGACTCGCCCGCGATGATGAAATCGCACATCATCGCCAGCTCGCAGCCGCCGCCCAGGGCGTAGCCGCTGACGGCCGCGATCTTCGGGGTACGCAGGGCGGCGAACTCCTCCCAGCCCGCGAAGTAGTCCTCGTCGGCCATCTCGGTGGCGCTCTTGGCCGCCATCTCCTTGATATCGGCTCCGGCCGCGAAGACCTTGTCGGAGCCGGTGACGACGAAGCAGCCGACGCCGGGGTCCCGGTCCAACGGCCGTAGTACGTCGAGGAGTTCGGTCATCAGGTCGCGGCTGAGCGCGTTGAGCACGGCGGGGCGGTGCAGTCGTACGGTGACCACCCGGCCGTTTCGTTCGATCTTCAGATTCATCGGCAGACCTTCCTACGAGTCCCAGATCGCGCCGTACGCGGGGATGCCTCGGCGTTCCAGGCCGTGCACCACCTGCCAGGTGAGCTTCTTGTTGGAGATGCAGATGACGGCCTCGGCTTCGAAGTCCCGGTAGGCGGCGTGGGCGAGGCGCACCATGTCGGGTTTGCCGTGCACAGAGGTGTCCCAGACCAGCGCGTCCGGCTGGACCGCGAGGATCTCCTCCATGAGCTCGTGCCCGTACGTCGCGTACGGGTCGCGCGTCGCCCACACCAGCCGCGACGGCACCTCGGCGGCCAGCAGATGCGGCAGACACGGTCCGATGCCGCTGCCGGTGGCGACGTAGATCACCTTGGTGAAGAGCGTCTCGATATTGGCGACACCCGCCGTGGTGATGCCCTTGACCCACACCCGCGACGGGGCGTCGTCGATGAAGGAGCCCGTCCAGTCGCCCGCCCGCGAGATGGTGAGCCGGAAACCGGGCAGGCCGGGGGAGGGCACATTGGCGAAGGAGTGCCACTCCTTGAGCGGGCTACGGCTGATGGCCGTGGAGGATCCGGCGAACGGCGTCACGCCGTGGTCGAAGCGGGCCAGCGCCACGTGCGACGAGGGCCGTTCGATATGTACGTCGACCTTGCGCAGCCGCAGCCAGGGCAGGGCGACGCTGAAGGTGACGAGCGCGAGGATCCAGATCCCGGGCTCTCCCGGGCCGCGCGCCAGCAGCAGGGTGTGCGCCCAGAACAGCAGCAGCGCCGTCCAGCCCCCGAAACGGTGGATCTTCTCGAAGTGGTCGTGGAAACGGGACCGGAACGGGGGCAGCGCGGTCGCCACGATGAACGCGAGCAGCGTGATGAGCGCGTACGAGACGGTGAGCAGCCCGGCGGTCCTGTGCCCGCCGTCGCCTGCCGTCAGCGCCACCGTCAGGGCGAGGAACCAGAGCGTCCCCGACAGGGCGCCGCCCATGTGCAGGCCGCCGAAGTGGTACACCTTCCCCAGCGTCCAGCGCACCTTCAGCGGCCAGCTGACCGGAGCCCAAGTCGCCAGCCGGAAGAAGACGTTGATGACGTACTGCTGGCGTACGAAGACGGCGAGCGCGAGGTTCACGAGCGCGGCGTGGCCGAGGGTGCGGGCGCCGGGCAGGCCTCCGGTGTGGGACGCGAAGGCGAGGAAGGCCAGGTTGGCGGCGATGACGCAGGCCACGAGACGGTTGTAGTGCATGAACCGGGGGTGCTTGAGGACCCGTCGGGGCCAGGAGGTGAGGGGAGGCAGCTCCACGTCGTCGCCGTGCCGCGCGTCGGGCGCGGAGGTGGAACGCACGGGTGTCGAGGATGTCATCGCGCCGCCCCCGCTGCCCCGACCCTGGTGTCGATCTCCGCCGCCAGCCGCAGCAGCGCCCTCGCGTCGATCTTGCCGCGGTCGGTCTCGGGCAGGGCCGCGAGCGGCACCACGGCGGCGGGCACGCAGTAGTACGGCAGTGCGTCGGCGACCGCGCGGCGGGCCGCCTCGGGGTCCACGTCCTGGGGGCAGACGAAGGAGACGAGGCTGCGCGCGTCGCGCCTGAGCGTGGCCGCGCGGGCGCAGCCGGGCAGCGACTCCAGGACCGCCGAGACCGAGCGCGGCTCGACCCGGAAGCCGCGTATCTTCACCTGGTCGTCGGTCCTGCCGAGGTGTTCGAGTTCGCCGTCCGCGGTCCAGCGGCCGAGGTCACGTGTGCGGAACATCCGGCTGCCGCCGCCCAGGAAGGGATCCGGGGCGTACCGCTCATCGGTCAGCGCGAGGTTGCCCAGGTACCCGGCGGAGACGCAGTCGCCGCCCGCCCACATCTCGCCGCGTTCGCCGATGGGGACGGGTCGGCGGTGCTCGTCGAGGACGTAGACGGTGTTGTTGGGAGTCGGGCGGCCGATGGTGAGCAGAGCCGCGTCGGGGCGGTGCAGCCGCATCGTATTGACGATGGTGGTCTCGGTCGGACCGCAGCAGTTGTAGAAGTCGCACGTCTGGGACCACAGATCGGCCAGCGCTCGCGGGCACGGCTCACCCGCGACGGCCACGGTCCGCACCTGAGGGCAGGCCGCCGAATCGATCCCGGACAGCACAGTCGGCGTGGCGATCACCACGTCCGCCCGCCGCACGGCCTCGGCGACGTCCTTGCCACGGATGACAAGGGTGCCGCCGCCCGCCAGGCAGCCCAGGATCTCCCAGGCGGCCATGTCGAAGGCGATGTTGAGGATCTGCGCCACCCGCTGCCCGGGCCCGATGCCCAGACTTCCGGGTGCCGTCAGCAGGATGTTGCAGACATTGCGGTGGGTGACGGTGACGCCGTTGGGGGCGCCGGTGGTGCCGGAGGTGAACAGGACATAGCAGCCGTCGTCCGGCGCCACCTCGCGTGCCAGTGTGTACGAGGGCGGTGCGGGTGGGGAGTACGCGTCGTCCATGAGGTCGATCGCGATGCGCACGTGCCCTTCGGGGAGCGGCACCCGGTCCTGATGTTGTGCCTGGGTGAGGATCACCCGGGTCCCGGCGGTGCGGATGACATGGCGCAGCTGGGCGGCCGGGGTGAGGCCGATGTCCTGCGGGACGTAGGCCGCGCCCACCTTGAGGGTGGCGAGGAGCCCGACGACCATCGGGATCGACCGGCGTACGAACAGGCCGACGCGGTCCCCGGGCCGTACGCCCTCGCGGACGAGCCGGGCGGCGAGCAGCCCGGCCCAGTGGTCGAGCCGGCCGTACGTGATGGTCGCGCCCTGGTGCTCGGCGGCGGTCGCGTACGGGGTGGCCGCGGCCCAGTGCTCGAACGCTTCGTGGATGAGGGAGTACGGCACACAGGCGGCGGGGCCCTGGCCGAATTCCTGGAAGAGCCTGCGGTCACGGGGAGTGAGCAGCGAGGCGTGGGGGGTGAGAGTGAGCGGACGCATGTACAGGAGACCTCCTGGCTGTTTCGCATGACGGACCGGGAAATGCATCAGTCGCTGTGCCGAACGCCGTGCGGTCTTTCAGGAGCGTGACTTTAGTCCGTGTGCTTCAACTCTCAACTAGGCCTCTTCGGCCAAGAACTGAGGTGAATTCAGTCAGATGTGACGCCGGGAGTCTCAGCGGCAACGTACGCGAGGGCGGTGGCGACTGTATCTGGGAGAGTCGCGCCCCGGCATACCACCGGCATACCGCCGACTCCCCGGCAAACCCCCGCAAGCACCGAACCCCACATCCCCACACCCCCCACCACGCAAGGAGACCCGAGTGAGCCGCACTTTCCTCTCCCCCCGACGCACAGCATTACTCGCCCTGCCCGCCGCCGTCCTGCTCGCCCTGATGCCGACAACGGCCTCCGCCTACCCCAACCCCGGACGCGTCACCGGCGACATCGTCGTCCACGACCCGACCATGATCCGCACCTCGTCGGGTCAGTACCTGCTCTACTCGACCGGCGACGGGATGCAACTGCGCACCTCCGCCGACCGGACCGCCTTCGGCCGCAACGGCTCCGCCTTCCCCACCCGTCCGGGCTGGTGGCGGAACTACTCATCCACCTCGGACGTGTGGGCCCCGGACATCTCGTACCACGGCGGCAAGTACCTGATGTACTACTCCGTCTCCTCCTTCGGCTCCAGCGTCTCCGCGATCGGACTCGCGACCTCCACGACCGGACAGCCGGGCAGCTGGACCGACCAAGGCGCCGTGTACACGTCCAACGCCTCCAGCGACTACAACGCCATCGACCCCAACCTCTTCGTCGACAGCGACGGCAAGCGGTGGCTGTCCTTCGGCTCCTGGTGGACCGGGATCAAGCTGATCCGGATCGAACCATCGACGGGGAAGCAGTACGCGGGCGACACCGCGCGCCGCTCGCTCGCCTCCCGCCCCACCGGGACCAAGGCGGTCGAAGCCCCGTACATCGTCAAGCGGAACGGGTACTACTACCTCTTCGCCTCGTACGACACGTGCTGTGCCGGGACCAGCTCCACATACAAGATCAAGGTCGGCCGTGCCACGAGCGTCACCGGGCCGTACTACGACAAGAACGGCGTCAGCATGCTCAACAACGGCGGCACACCCGTCATGGAGAGCAACGGGCGCTACATCGGCCCCGGCGGTCAGTCGATCATGGCGGACAGCGACGGCGACCTGCTCGTCTACCACTACTACGACGGCCAGGCCAATGGCACGCCCAAGCTCGGCGTCAACCTGCTGAACTGGAGCAGCGGCTGGCCCGTCGCGTACTGACACGTCACGCCAGCTGGCGGCGCACCAGTTCACGCAGGTGCCCGCCGGCATCGGCGAGGAGGTCGGCCGGTGCGCCCTGCTCCACGATCCGGCCGTCCGCCATGACGATCACCCGGTCGGCGTCCATGACCGTGGTCAGCCGGTGGGCGATCACCAGGCGGCTGGCGCTGAGCGCGCGGGTGGACTCGATCACGACGCGCTGGGTCTCGTTGTCCAGCGCGCTCGTGGCCTCGTCGAAAAACAGGATGCGCGGGCGGCGGATCAGCGCCTGGGCGATCATCAGGCGCTGCCGTTGCCCGCCGGAGATCGCGCCGCCGCCGGAGATCATGGTGTGCAGCCCCATCGGCATCCGCCTGATGTCCTCGGCCAGGCCCGCCAGCTCGGCCGCCGCCCACGCCTCCTCCTGGGAGAAGGGCTCCGCGCCGCAGATGCAGTCCAGGATCGATCCGGTGAGCGGCTGCGCGTTCTGCAGGACGACCCCGCACTGACGGCGTACGGCCGCCTGGTCCAGCGCCGCCAGGTCCTGGCCGTCGTACAGCACGCTGCCCGAGGCGGGCTTGTCGAAGCCGATGAGCAGCCGCAGCAGCGTCGACTTGCCGCAACCGCTGGGGCCGACGATCGCCACGAACTCACCCGGCTCCACCTGGAACGACACCTCGTCCAGGACCAGGGGGCCGTCGTCGGAGTAGCGGAAGGACAGCTTCCTGGCCTCGATCCCGCCGGACAGGACGCCGGGCCGCGCGCTCGCGCCGCGGACCTCCGGCGCTTCGTCCAGGACCGGCTTGAGCTGCTCGAACATGGGCAGTGCGGCAGCGGCCGAGACCAGCGTGCCGGAGACCTGGGTGACCGACGTCAGCAGCATGGTCACGGAGGTGTTGAAGGTCAGGAACTCGCCGGCCGACATGGAGCCGCGGGCCGGACCGGCCAGCAGCATGAACATGGTGAGTGAGCAGAGCGGCAGACAGACCGCGTCGAGGACCGTGGTCAGGTTCTTGATCCGCCCGGCCCGCTGCTGGAGGTGGCGGGAGCGGGCGAACTCCCGCGCCCACGCCGCGTACGCGAAACTCTCCGCCGCCGCGACCCGCAGCTTCGGCAGTCCGCGCAGAGTCTGGAACGCCTGGTTGTTGAGCTTGTTGCCGAGTTCGACCAGCTGCCGCTGCCACCGCAGCTGCCACAGGCCCATCCCGAGGAACACGGCCCCGATGACGACCAGCATCGCGATCGCCGCCAGCGCCAACGGCACGCTGTACCAGAGCAGCAGACCGAGGTTCATCACACCCACCGTGCACGCCTGTACGGCCACCGGGCCGATGCCGGACACCACCCGGCGGATGGCGCTGATCCCCATCGCCGCACTGGCCAGCTCTCCGGTGGAGCGCTCGGTGAAGAACTTCGTCGGCAGCCGCAGCAGCCGGTCCCACACGGCCGGTTGCAGCGTGCTCTCGATACGTCCCTCCATCCGCAGGACCGTGAGGTTCTGCATCAGCGTGAAAGCCGCCGTGACGACACCGGCGATCATCACGGCCAGGGAGAGGTGGACGATGAGGCTCTTCTGCGCCGTCGGCACGTAGACACCGAGCACCTGCCCGGTCGCGATCGGCACCAGCGCGCCGAGCCCGACCGTCACCAGCCCGCCCAGGGCCAGATTGCGCAGGTCGGGATGGGTGGAGCGGAGGCTGAAACGGAGCAGCCGCCACGGCGTCATGGGCCTCTCCGGCAGCGGCCGGTAGAACATCACCGCCCGCGGCTCCAGCTCCCGCGCGCTGTCCTTGTCGACGCGCCGCCGCAGACCGGAGGCCGGGTTCACCGCCTCGTACCGGCCGCGCCGCCACAGCAGCGCGACCGGCGCACCCGACTTGGCCCAATGGCCGACCAGGGGACCGGCGTCAGTGCGCCACCAGCGCCCGTCGAGTCTCACCGCGCGCGTACGGATCCGGGAACCCGCCGCTATCCGCTCGACCGGACTGACCTGGTCGTCCGCCGGCATCGGGCTCCTGGAGGGCTCAAGCAGCGCGATCCCCGCCGCCTCGGCGACCCGGCGGCAGACCGCGAACGTGGCGTCGTCGGCGGCCCGGTCCGCACCGGCGGCTGTCCGTCCGCCCCGCTCCGGCCTGCCGATGGAGGCCAGCAACGCCTGGTCGGCGCGTGCCCGGACGGCTTCGCCCGCCTTGATGCCCGCTGCCGTACGGTCCTCGTGGGCGCGATCGAGGTGTTCGATCCAGCGGTCCACCGCGGACAGCAGCCGGTACTGCTGACTGACCATCCGCTGCCACAGCGCGCCGTCGACCAGCAGGTCGCCCGCCGCCTCGGCGCCGTACGCGGCGCCGTACCGCACACTGCCGGGGGAGACCGGCATCCACAGCATGTCGTCGTCGGCCACCGCCTCATGCGGGCGGCCGTCGAGCGGGGCTTCGAAGAGGACGCCCAGGCCGCGGGCGGTACCGAGGGCGAAGGCGTACTCCAGGGGTGTCGGCGGTGTGTCGTACTTGTACTCGTACTCGTACTCGCCCCGGTACAGCTCCCGCAGCGGAATCCGCCGCAGCACACAGTCCTGCGAAGGCCTGCCGAGCAGCGTGTGCAGCGGCCCCTCGACCGGGCCGAGCAGCAGCGCCCCCGCCTCCAGCCTGCCGAGGAAGTGCCAGTGCCCCTGCTGGGCCGCGTCGACCGCGAACAGATCCAGGGCCCCGGCGGCGACGAGCCACAGCACCTGCGGCCCCTCCAGCGCCAGGCTGCGCAGCCCGGCGCAGTGGACGGGCACGCCCATGCCGCCCAAGGCGTGGATCACCGGGTCGGTCTCGCCTTGGCCGCCCACCATCGCCGATGACACCTCAGTGCTCCTTGACCAGCTGTGCGTACGGACCCCCGGCGGCGACCAGGTCCTCGTGCCGGCCGCGTTCGACCACCGAACCGTGGTCCAGGACCACGATCTCGTCGCTGTCGCGGACCGTGGACAGCCGGTGCGCGATCACCACGCACGCGCAGCCGCGCCGCCGCAGGTTGTCGATGATGACCTGTTCGGTCCGCGCGTCCAGGGCGCTGGTCACCTCGTCCAGGACGAGGACGCTCGGGCGCCTCACCAGCGCGCGGGCGATCTCCAGGCGCTGCCGCTGCCCGCCGGAGAAATTGCGGCCGTCCTGCTCGACCCGGCTGTGGATGCCCTCGGGCCGCCGCGCGATCACATCGTCGTAGAGCGCCGCGTCCTTCAGGGCCGTGATGACCGCCTCGTCCGGTATCGACGGGTCCCACAGCGCCACGTTGTCGCGGACCGTGCCCTCGAAGAGGAACACGTCCTGGTCGACGAAGGAGACCGAGGCGGCCAGCGCGCTGCGGGAGATGTCCGCCACCCTCTGCCCGTCGATACGGATCGTCCCCTCCCAGGGGGAGTAGAGCCCGGAGAGCAGCCGGGAGACGGTCGACTTGCCGCTGCCCGACCCGCCGACGAGCGCGACCTGCCGGCCGGGGCCGACCTCCAGCGAGAAGCCGGTGAGCAGCGGTTTGTCGAGCGGGCTGTAGCCGAAGGTGATGTTCTCCAGCGTCACATGGCCGGTGAGCCTGCGCGTGCTCGCCTCCGGCTCGGGACGCGAGTAGAGCGAGTCGACCGGGAAGTTCTCGACGTCCTTCAGCCGGGCCACATCGGCCGCGAAGTCCTGGATCCGGCCCGCCACCCCGTTCAGCCGGGTGATCGGCGCGGTGAAGCGGGTCACCAGCGCCTGAAAGGCGACGAGCAGACCTATCGATATATGGCCTTCCACGGCCCGCAGTCCGCCGATCCAGAGGATCAGCGCGCTGTTGAGCGTCGCGAGGGTGGGCGCGACGACGGCCAGCGCCGCGCTCGGCACTCCCAGCCGCTGCTGCACGTCCAGCGTGGTGGCGTGCTGTCCCGCCCACCGGCGGAAGTAGCCGTTCTCACCGCCGGTGGCCTTCATGGTCTCGATGAGTTGCAGACCGGTGTACGAGGTGTTGGTCAGCCGGGCGGTGTCCGCGCGCAGCTTCTGGGTGTGGGTGGCCCGCAGCCGGATCACGATCCGCATCGCGACCACGTTGAGCAGCGCGACCAGGACGCCGATGACGGTCAGTTGCGGATCGTACGTCCAGAGCAGGAAGGCGTAGAGGATCACCACGACGCCGTCCACGCCCGCCGCGGCGAGGTCCCGTGCCAGCGTCTCGGCGACCGCGTCGTTGGACTGCAGCCGCTGGACCAGATCGGCCGGGCTGCGCTGGGCGAAGAAGGTGACAGGCAGCCGCAGCAGATGGCGCAGGAACCGGGCGCTGCCGAGGGTGGACGAGATGATGCGCCCGCGCAGCAGGTTCGCCTGCTGGAGCCAGGTCAGTACGGCGGCGAGCGCCACCATCGCCGCCATCGACGCGAAGAGCGGTCCCAGCATCGACGTCTGATTGCCGATCAGGAACATGTCGATGTACGTACGGCTCAGCGCGGGCACCGCGGCGCCGACCGCGACGAGCAGGAGGCTGGCGAGCAGCGCCGCGAGCAGGGTGCCCGCCGTGCCGCGCAGCCGGGCGGGCACGGCGCTCATGATCCCGGGCTTGCGGCCGCCCCGGCGGAAGGCGGCGGTGGTCTCGAAGACCAGCGCGACACCGGTGAAACTGGTGTCGAAGTCCTCCGTCGCCACGAACCGGCGGCCCTTGTCGGGGTCGTTGATGTGCACGCCCCGGCGGCCGAACCGGCGACCCATGCCGTCGTAGACGACGTAGTGGTTGAACTCCCAGAACAGGATGGCGGGCGCCTGCACCTCCGCCAGCGCCGCCGGTTCCATCTGCATGCCCTTGGCCTGCAGGCCGTAACTCCGCGCCGCCTTCAGCAGGTTGCTGGCGCGTGAGCCGTCGCGGGAGACGCCGCAGGCGATGCGCAGTTCCTCCAGCGGCACATGGAGCCCGTGGTGCGCGAGCACCATGGCCAGCGAGGCGGCGCCGCACTCCAGCGCCTCCATCTGGAGGACGGTGGGGGTGCGGACGGCCTTGGGCTTCCTTCCCTTCGGTTTTCTCCCTTGGGGAGTGGTACGGCGGTGGGGGGCCGGAGCGCTGTCCGGGCGGTGCCTGCCGCGGCCCGCCGGTTCCAGTCGCCGCTGCCGCTGCTGCGCGGTGGTCATGGAAGCAGCCAATCGATGGGGTGCTGCTCGGCCAGGTGGATGGAGGCGGTGGCCAGGGTCATGGAGTCGACCGCGTACGGCGGGCCGTCCGCGGACGACCAGGCGTAACCGGACGTGGTGCGCGAGGACGGGTCAAGACGCACCAGCACCGCCACGGGCTGGCCCTGCCGCGAGAACTGTTCGCCGAGCTGACCGCTGCCGAGGAACCCGGTGATCCGTCGGCGGGTCTGGGCGGTCCGGCCGACGGACTTCACCCGGCCGCGCAGCACCCCGTACCGCTGCGTGGGCACGGACTGGACGGTGAGGTCGACGGACGCGCCCACGGGCACCGCGGACGCTCCGTCGGCGGGCACGTACACCATCGCCATCAGGGGGTCGCCGGGACCGGCGACGCGTTCGACAGCCGCCACATCCGCTCCGGTGGTGACCACCGAGCCGATGGTGGCGACGAGGGCGGTCAGCCTGCCCGCGGCGATCGTACGGACGACGGTGCTGCTGCCCTGCGCGGTACGGATCTTCACCAGGGGCGCGTTGGCGGGCACCCGCGCGCCCTCCTCGGCGAGTACGTCGGTGACCTGGCCCGCTACGGGGCTCTGGAGGACGTAACTGCCCTGCGCGTGGGTGAGGATCGCGGGCGCGCCGACAGTGGACGAAAGGGAGCCGGTCACCGCCCAGAACGACGCGGCGAGCACGACGAGGACAGTGACGGTGAGGACGAGCATCCCCTGCGGCCGGGCAAAGCGCACCGGCAGATCGATTTCCTCGGGCGATTGCAGCTTGGAAAGGGCCTTTTGGCGGAACTGCACTTAACTCTGCCCTCGACTGCACATGTCCGGTTCAGGGAGTGAATAGCGTGGTGAGCCCCGGAACGGTGAAGTTCCGGGGCTCCCTCATGGCTTCTCAGAGAGTGGCGGCGAAGCCGGTGAGGGCCGACGAGTTGAGGCCGGCGAACGACTCGACGGCGCCGAGGGCGCCGGTCGCGAGACCGGAGACCGGGGCGACGGAGTCGACGGTCCCGGTCGCGTTGGAGACCACAGCGTCGGCAACGTTGCTCTGCAGGCCACCGGACACGTTGTCCAGGTCGGCGTCGGAGATTTCCTGGGTCTGGATCTGGTGGGCGTTCATGGTGAGGTTCCCTTCACACGGATTACACGAATGGGCCGCGAACCGAGCCTTTTTGCGGCTGTCCCGCAGTGCGAAGGATCAAAGCACGCGGTCCGCTTGAGCAGCTAATCGGACTATCGCCGATCCACTGACGTGTTGACGCTGAATTGCGCCTGTGTGCAAGTGTGTCCATCAATTGGTGCCAGCTTCTTCACACGCTTTCCCGAGTAATTCCGGCATCAGAGTGCGCGGTTGTTCCGGAACTGGACATTCCGGCTCCGGTTGATCCGGGAGCCGCCGACGCGGTGGGGAACTGTGGGGCGCGGTGTGACGCGTGCGCATTCGGTGTGCAGATTCGCTGAAGGGAGCCGTCATGGCGCAACGTAACGCTGGAGCCGTTGACAAGCTGACGACTCGTCAGGACTGTGGTGGGCATGATGAAGATGCGCGCGCGTCTGACCGGTCTTCTCGTCCTCCTCATGACGGCGTCCCTGACCGCGGGAGGCACACCGTCCGCCGCCGCCGACCCCCTGTGGTTCGACGCGCAGGCAGCCGCCGCCTTCACGGTCCAGCAGGGCCGCTTCACCGACGGACTCGGCCGCGAAGTGGTGCTCCGCGGCTACAACGTCTCCGGTGAGACCAAGCTGGAGGAGAACGGCGGACTGCCCTTCGCCTCCGCCGCCGACGCCGCGAAGTCCGCCGCCGCGCTGCGCGCCCTCGGCGGCGGCAACTCCGCTCGCTTCCTGCTGTCATGGGCACATGCCGAGCCCGTGCGCGGCCAGGTGAACCACGCGTACCTCGCCGCCGCCACCGAACAGCTGCGGGCCTTCCTCAAGGCGGGCATCCGCGTCTACCCGGACTTCCACCAGGACCTCTACTCCCGGCACCTGTTCAACCAGGGCAGCTGGTACACCGGCGACGGAGCCCCCAAGTGGGCGGTCGACGCCGGGAACTACCCACAGGAGTCGTGCGGGATCTGCCTCTTCTGGGGGCAGAACATCACCCAGAACGAGGCCGTGAAGCGGGCGACCTACGACTTCTGGCACAACAGGGGCGGCGTCCAGGACGCCTTCCTCGCCACCGCCCAGGCCACCATGGCGTACTTCGCCCAGCACCTCACCCCCGCCGAGTTCGCCGCGGTCGCGGGGATGGACCCGTACAACGAGCCGCACGCGGGCTCGTACGACTCCGGGCAGACCAGCCGCGCGTGGGAGCGGGACGTGCTCTGGCCCTTCTACGTGAAGTTCCGGGCCCGCATGGACGCCGCGGGCTGGCAGAACAAGCCCGCGTTCGTGGAGCCCAACCTCTTCTGGAACGCCAATATCTCCTTCCAGAAGCAGGAGGGCGGCCTGCTGGACGCGGGCAGCGCCCTCGGCCCGCGCTATGTCTTCAACACCCACTTCTACGACCAGAAGGCCATCTCCGGCATCTTCATGCCGGGCAAGGCAGCCGACGGCCAGTACGCCGGGGACTTCGCCACTGTCCGCGACCGCGCCGCGGGCGCCGGAACCGCCGCGGTCGTCAGCGAGTTCGGCCACCCGCTGACCGGGACGGTCTCCGACAAGGCCCCGACCGTCGGCAAGGCGATGTACCAGGCACTGGACTCCCGCCTCCCCGGGGCGACCTGGTGGTCCAGGCCCGAGCAGTCCGGGCCGGTGCTCTCCGGTACGCAGTGGCAGTGGGACATCTACCACGGCCGCCACCACGAGCTCATGAACGGCAACCCCGACAAGGTCCTGACCGCCGGTGACGCCTGGAACGACGAGGACCTCTCGGCCGTCCGCCTCGACGACTCGGGCACGGCCGTGCTGCGCCAGGACGCCCGGCTGCTGGACCGCCTGTACCCCAGCGCCACGGCGGGCCGTACCGTCGCCTTCAGCTACGAGGACCGTTCGCGCGACGGCTCCGCCACCCTCAGCTGGAACCCCGTCCCGGCCTCGCTGCCGCGCGTCTCGGAGCTCGTCGGCTCCGGGCAGTACGGTGTGTTGCTGTGGCGCTCGGACGGCACTGCCGCTCCCACTGCCGCTCCCACCGAGCTGCACCTTCCGGCATCCTTCGCCACGGCCCGCACCACCGTCGTCTCTGATCTGGGCGCGGTCACCGGGCCGCCCTCGTACACGACATCCACCCCGATCGCCGTCGCCCCCGAGCCGGGCGGGACGGGCAGCCGCCGCCTCCTGCTCGGCTCCGGGAGCTCCGGGAGCTCCGGCGGGCTGCATTACGCCCTGGTCACCAACGGCGCGACCGCGCCCTCGGCGGCTCTGCTGAGTGGGGCGCGGGCGGAGCTGGCGACGTGGGCGGCGGGCGTCGCGGCCCGTGGCTGAAAATCGGTCTACGCAGGTGTGGGGGGCTGGCGGCCCGCTGCGGGCGACGATGATCCCGCAGTCACCGTCGCCGCCGCGTGGCATGCGCCGCGGCCGTCCGCGCGGGCGACGATCCGGCCCGCCTCGATGCGTACGGCGGTCTCGGTCCCGTCGCTGACGGCCGATACGCCCGCCGCCGCCGCGAGAGCGCCCGACGCGTCGTACACCACGCGCAGACCCGGCCACGCCGAGGCCGGGAACGCCTGGCGCAGGCAGGCGCACAGGTCGGCGACGGCCAGCCGGGCCAGCGGTACGAGTTCGTCGGGGGCGCCGGTGACCAGGACGGCGGTGACCCGGGTCCCGGGCGGGACGCCCCGTACCGCCTCCTCGACGGCTTCGAGCCGGTGCAGCCCGAGGACCGCCACCACGCCGTCGTCCGTGAGCCGCGCCGGCTCGTCGCGTACCAGGTCCAGCGCGCACGGCGGGGACCACGGCTCGGCGGCGGGGCGCGCCCCCGGGATGTACGCGAGGTGGGGCGGCGGCCACTCGTCGGCCAGGTCGAGGCCCGCCAGCCGCTCGCAGGCGCTGATGACATTGAAGGGGTCGACGAAGCCGGGCGCGGCGTCGGCCATGAGGCTCGCGCCGTGCAGGGTCGTGAGCGCCGCCTCCGCGATGCGTACGAGACGGACGGCGGGCGTTCCGGGTGGGCGCAGGGCCTCCAGGGCGAGCGCGAGCAGGATCGCGTCGAGCTTCATCAGCTGCGCGAACGGCTGCCGGGTCCGGGCGTCGGCCAGGACTTCGGGCATCAGATCCCTGCCGAGCCGGGGCGGACCGTACTGTTCGTCGGTGGCGAGGGGAATCAGCCTGGCCATCCAGGCGCGCGCCAGCGCGCCGAGCGCCTCGCCGGGGGTGGAGCCCGGCTCCGAGCCCGGCTCCGAGTGCGGCTCCCAGCGCGGCTCCGAGCGCGGCCGTTGCGGCCGTTGCGGCGGATGTGGCCGGTGTGGCGGCAGGGTCTGCTGGGGCGCGCGCTCGGCGAGGTCGGCCAGGACGGCGAAGTACAGTGCGCGTTTACCGGGGAAATTGGAGTACACCGCGCCACGGGTCAGCCCCGCCCGGTCCGCGATGCCGTCGATCTTGGCGTCGCGGAAGCCCCGCTCCGTGAACTCGTCCCTCGCGGCGGCCAGCACTCTGGTGCGGTTGCGCTCTTGTGCCTCTGCCCTGGTGAGCCGGCTCATCACCCTCACTCGTTCGTCCGTTGCCGCCCCCTGCCATTCAAGATACCGTGACCATCCAGATGGCGGCGTCATATGATTTGATCATTCGAATGCGCGCACCGCACCCGTACAGACGCTGAGGAGACGCTCCGAATGGCAGCCATTGGTGACGGCGGCTCCCTGCTGACGTGCACGTTCTGCGGGAAGAGCCAGAAGCAGGTCAAGAAGCTCATCGCGGGCCCGGGCAGGCTCTGCATCTGCGACGAATGTGTGGAACTCTGCAACGAGCTCATCGCGGAGGATCCCGGCGAGTCCGCCACGGACACGCCGCGGGAGCTGCCGACACCGCGGGAGATCCACGACTTCCTCGCGGAGTACGTCATCGGACAGGAGAGCGCCAAGAAGGCGCTCGCGGTGGCCGTCCACAATCACTACAAGCGCGTCCGGTCGATCACCGGCGGCAGCGGATCGCCCGCCGGGCGCGAACCCCAGGTCGAGCTCGGCAAGTCCAACATCCTCCTCATCGGCCCGACCGGCTGCGGCAAGACCCACCTCGTCCAGACGCTCGCCCGGGTGCTCGACGTCCCGATCGCGATCGCCGACGCCACCGCCCTCACCGAGGCCGGATACGTCGGCGAGGACGTCGAGAACATCCTGCTCAAGCTGGTCCGGGCCGCCGACGACGACGTGACGAAGGCCGAGACGGGGATCATCTATATCGACGAGATCGACAAGATCACCCGTAAGACCGCGAACCCGTCGATCACCCGCGATGTCTCCGGCGAGGGCGTCCAGCAGGCCCTGCTGAAACTCCTGGAGGGCACGGTGGCGAATGTGCCGCCGCAGGGGGGCCGCAAACACCCCCAGCAGGAGTACATCCAGCTCGACACCAGCAATGTGCTGTTCATCGTCGGCGGTGCGTTCGCAGGCCTGGATCGGATCATCGAGCAGCGGGTGGGCAGCGGCGGCATCGGCTTCGGCGCGGCGATCCGCACCAAGGAGCAGCGGGAGCAGCAGGACTCCTTCGCCGACGTCATGCCCGAGGATCTGCTGACGTACGGGCTGATACCGGAGTTTGTCGGCAGGCTCCCGGTGGTGGCGACGGTCCAGCCGCTGGACCGGACGGCGCTGACGCGGATCCTCACCGAACCGCGCAACGCGCTGATCAAGCAGTATCAGAAGCTCTTCGAGATGGACGGCGTCGAGCTGGAGTTCACCGAGGACGCCATCGAAGCGATCGCCGACCAGGCGCTGCTGCGCCGCACCGGCGCCCGGGCGGCCCGCGCGATCCTCGAAGAGGTCCTGCTGCATCTGATGTACGAGGTACCGAGCCGGGACGACGTGGACCGTGTCGTCATCGGCCGCGACACCGTGCTCGACAACGTCAACCCGACCCTGGTGCCGCGCAGCCTGACCGACCGCAAGAAGTCCGCCTGAAGTCTGTCTGAAAGTCTGTCTGAAGCCCGCCTGGGCAAGTGCCGCTTCCCGGTCGGACCAGGGGGCCGAGCACCGGCACGGGCGACCGCGTGGGGGAGCACGCGCGCCGACCGGCCAACGGCATCGGTGAATGCGCCGCGCTCCATCTGGAACTCCATGGCCGGTCCCTCTCCTTGCCGCCGTCATCAGTGGTTATGACGCTATGCGCCGCCACTGACAACGCCGTTGGTCCTACCAGCCGCCGCCCGCGATCTGCCGGGTGGTGACGTTGAGGCGGTTGAAGAGATTCGTCACACCGATCATGAGGATCAGGGCCGCCAGCTGCTGCTCGTCGAAGTGGTCGGCGGCCTCGTCCCAGATGTCGTCCGGCACCGGGTCGGCCCTGTCGCTGAGCCGGGTCGCGGCCTCGGTGAGCGCGAGAGCGGCGCGCTCGGCGTCGGTGAAGTACGGGGCCTCCCGCCAGGCAGCCACCGCGAAGAGCCGCTCGTCGCTCTCGCCCGCCTTCCTGGCGCTGCGTACGCCTCCGCCCACGCAGAAGCCGCAGCCGTTGATCTGGCTCGCGCGCAGATGGACCAGTTCGAGCGTCGTCTCCGGCACGCCTGCCTGCCTCGTGGTTTTCAGCAGGTTGAGGATGGCGGGCATGGCGGCGGGCAGTACTGTCGCTGGGTTGTTCATCCGTGCCTGCATGATTGCTTCCCTCCAGGGACGTTGTCGTTACTGCTCTGACGGAACGCGGTGAGGGAATGTGACGGCCGGCCGGCGGCGATTTTCGGACGGACCACGCGCGCGTGCACCCCCGAAGTTGCCGCGCAAGTGCCCTGCTGAGAGGATCACTTGACCGTTAAACCTGTTGATCCTGACCATGTGGGGGCTTCGTATGACCGGCACCGAGCCGATTGCCGCGCGCATCGACACCAGCAAGCCGCATCCGGCCCGCGTGTACGACTGGTTCCTCGGTGGCAAGGACAACTACCCGGTCGACGAGGAGCTCGGGCTCCAGATCGAGAGCCTCGACCCCCGCACCAAGCACATCGCCATGAGCAACCGGTGGTTCATGCAGCGCGTCACCCGGTGGATGGCCGGCCGGGCGGGTGTGCGCCAGTACCTCGACATCGGCACCGGCATCCCCACAGAGCCCAATCTGCACCAGATAGCCCAGGCCACCGCCCCCGAGTCGCGCATCGTCTACACCGACAACGACCCCATCGTGCTGACGCACGCGGAGGCGCTGCTGCGCTCCACCCCGGAGGGCGTCACCACCTACATCCAGGCGGACGTCCGCGAGCCCGCCCGCATTCTCGATGAGGCCAGGAAGACCCTGGACTTCGAGCAGCCGATCGCCCTTTCGCTCGTGGCGCTGCTGCACTTCATCGGCGACGGGGACAAGCCGTACGAGTTGGTGCGCCTGCTCGTGGACGCTCTGCCGTCCGGTAGCTACCTTGTGGTGTCGCAGCTCACCGCCGACTTCCACCCGGAGGCCATCCAGCGGGGCGTCGAGATGTACGCGGCCGGCGGCGTCACGCTCGTGCCGCGCACCCAGGCGGAGTTCTCCCGCTTCTTCGGGGGCCTGGAACTGGTGGAGCCCGGGGTCGTCCAGCTGCCCAAGTGGCATCCGGAGCTGGGGCTCGACGAGACCACGGAAGGGAACGAGGCGGTCTCGCTGTACGGGGCTGTGGCACGCAAGCTGTAGCTGTAGCTGTAGCTGTAGCCGAAGCCGAAGCCGAAGCCGAAGCCGAAGCCGAAGCCGAAGCCGAAGATGTAGCCGTAGCCGAAGCCGAAGCCGAGCGTGCAGGGGTGAGGGCCGGGCCCTCACCCCTGCGGCTCGTCAGCCGAGCAGCGTCGGGGCCGCCCGCTCCAGTACGCCGCAGACCCGCTCCCACGTCTCCATGTCCCGCTCCACCGGCGGCAGTTCGGCCGCGTTGCCGCCCTGCCAGCCGTTCGCCAGCGCCACCGGGTCGTCGCCGGTCGCGGCGCTCGCCGCCAGGGCAGCCGCACCCAGGGCGACCAGTTCGCGGTCCTCGGGGATCAGCAGCGGACGCCCGGACAGACGGCGTACGGTCTCCACCCACATACGGCCCTGGGCCCCGCCGCCCACCAGGCGCAGCGGCCGGGCGGCGACGTCCGGGTCCGCCGGGTCGAGGCCGCAGGCGCGCGCCACCTCGTCCAGCGCGCGCAGCACCGTCACGACCGCGCCTTCGTAGGCCGCGCCCAGCAGCTGCTGCCGTGTGGTGGTGTGGCGCAGCCCGGTGAGCAGGCCGGAGGCGGCGGGCAGGTCGGGAGTGCGCTCCCCGTCGAGATACGGCAGGAGCACGGCCTCCCCGCCCGGTACGGCGTCCGCCCGGTCCAGGCCCAGCAGCTCGGCGACCTTGTCGACGGCGAGCGTGCAGTTCAGGGTGCAGGCCAGCGGGAGATACGTACCGTCGGCGGCGGCGAACCCGGCGAGGGCCGCGGAGGTGGGCCGGGTGCGGCTGGCCGCGAAGACCGTGCCGGAGGTGCCGAGGCTGAGCGCCGGGTGGTCGAGCAGGCCCGCGCCGCCGAGTCCAAGGCCGACCGCGGCGGCCATGTTGTCGCCGGTGCCCGCGGCGACCGCGATGCCCGCGGGCAGGCCGAGCTCCGCGGCGGCGGAGGCGGTGAGGGAGCCGATCCGGGCCGCCCCGGTCGCGGCCACCGGCGGCAGCAGGGCGGCGTCCAGGCCGATCAGTTCGAGGAGCTCCGGGTCGTACGCGCCGGTGGCGGTGGAGTACCAGCAGGTGCCCGACGCGTCCCCGGGGTCGGTGGCCGCGACGCCCGCGAGCCGTTCGGTGAGGAAGTCGTGCGGGAGGCGCACGGCTGCCGCGGCCTCGGCGGCGTGCGGTTCGTGCTCGCGCAGCCACTGCCACTTCGCGGCGGTCATCGAGGCGACCGGCACCGATCCCGTACGGGCGGTCCAGGCGTCCGGGCCGCCGAGCGCCTCGGTGAGGGCGGCGGCCTGTGGGGCCGAGCGGGTGTCGTTCCACAGCAGTGCCGGCCGCACAGGGCGCCCGGCGCGGTCAAGGACGACCAGGCCGTGCTGCTGCCCGGCCACCGCGATGCCCGTCACGGCGGACGCGGGCAGTCCGGAGTCCCTGAGCTCCTTGAGCCCGGCGGCGACGGCCCCGCGCAGCGCGTGCCACCACTCCTCCGGGTCGCTCTCGCGGGCCCCGCCCGCACCGCTGACCTGATGCGCCGCCCGGCCCACGGCGAGCGTCCGGCCTGTGGCGGCGTCGATGAACGCCGCCTTGGTGGACTGGGTCGAGCTGTCCACACCGATAACGACCGCCTGTGTCGGCATTGCCTCACCTCTCCATCCCGGCCTATTTTGGCCTTGAGTGAAACAAATTACGTCACGCGGCTCATCGGGAACAGTCGAGCGAGAGCTTCTTTGATCGGGCAGGCGTGTGCATAATTAGTAAGGTAAGAAAACAAACTCCGCACCCCGCACGGAAGGCGGTCATGAAGATGACGGCACGCTTCACGCCCACCCCCGAGGACAAGTTCACCTTCGGCCTCTGGACGGTCGGCTGGCAGGGCCGGGACCCGTTCGGGGACGCGACCCGGCCGGCCCTGGACCCGGTTGAGTCGGTACAGCAGCTCGCCGCGCTCGGCGCGTACGGTGTCACGTTCCACGACGACGACCTGATCCCCTTCGGTGCGTCCGAGACGGAGCGGGAGTCGCACATCAAGCGCTTCCGGCAGGCGCTGGACGCGACGGGCATGGTGGTGCCGATGGCCACCACGAACCTCTTCACGCACCCGGTGTTCAAGGACGGCGGCTTCACCGCGAACGACCGCGACGTACGCCGGTACGCGCTCCGCAAGACCATCCGCAACATCGACCTGGCCGTCGAGCTCGGCGCGCAGACGTATGTCGCCTGGGGCGGCCGCGAGGGCGCGGAGTCGGGCGGGGCGAAGGACGTACGCGTCGCCCTCGACCGGATGAAGGAGGCGTTCGACCTCCTCGGGGAGTACGTCACCGAGCAGGGCTACGACCTGCGGTTCGCGCTCGAGCCCAAGCCGAACGAGCCGCGCGGCGACATCCTGCTGCCGACGGTGGGCCACGCGCTGGCGTTCATCGAGCGCCTGGAGCGGCCGGAGCTGTACGGGGTGAACCCGGAGGTCGGCCACGAGCAGATGGCCGGGCTGAACTTCACGCACTCCATCGCCCAGGCGATGTGGGCGGGCAAGCTCTTCCACATCGACCTCAACGGGCAGAACGGCATCAAGTACGACCAGGACCTGCGTTTCGGCGCGGGCGACCTGCGTACGGCGTTCTGGCTGGTCGACCTGCTGGAGACGGGCGGCTACGAGGGCCCGCGGCACTTCGACTTCAAGCCGCCGCGGACGGAAGACTTCGACGGGGTGTGGGCGTCGGCGACGGGCTGCATGCGGAACTACCTGATCCTCAAGGAGCGGGCGGCGGCGTTCCGCGCGGACCCGGAGGTGCAGGCCGCGCTGCGCGCGTCGCGGCTGGACGAGCTGGCGCTGCCGACGGCGGAGGACGGGCTGAGCGGGCTGCTTGGGGACCGGGCGGCGTTCGAGGAGTTCGACGTGGAGGCGGCGGCGGAGCGGGGCATGGCCTTCGAGCACCTGGACCAGCTGGCCATGGACCACTTGCTGGCGGCGCGCTGACCTCACGGTCGGTGGGCTTGGGCTGCGACCCGGGCCCGTTCCCCTACGCCCTGGGGGTGTGGGGGACCCCCGGTCCTCAATCGCCGGACGGGCTTGACGCGTCGGGCGCTTGTCGGGGGTGCTGCCCCCGAACCCTCCCCCTACGCCCTGCGGGCGTGGGGGGACCCCCAGCGCCTCAATCGCCGGCGGGGCTGGTTTTCCGCCGGACGGGCTGGAAATCCAGCCCGTCTGGGGGTACCTCCCACGCCGCTAGGCGTAGGGGGAGATTGAGGACACGGCCGAAGGCCGTACCGGGGGTCCAGGGGGCGCAGCCCCCTGGTTAAGGGAAGGGGCGGGGAGGGGGGAACCTACCCCCCGGCGTACGCCACCGGGTCCGCCAGCACGTCCCTCACCACCAGCGCCGCCGCCCCCCGCGCCGCATCCGCCGCCGGCGACGACGCCCGCAGCCTGCCCGCGTCCCGCGGCCACAGGCCCGACACCACGCGGCCCGACAGTTCCTCGCTTGCCGGTGGCGAGAGCCAGGGCAGCAGCGGGCGGTAGATCCCGCCCAGCACCACCGCGTCCGGGTCGAACAGGTTCACCGCGCCGGACAGGACCCGGCCCAGCATCAGGCCCGCCTCCGCCAGTGCCGTCACCGCGCGTTCGTCGCCTGCCGCCGCCCGGCGTTCCAGTTCCGCCACGCCCTGCGCGCCGGTCGTCCCGTCGATGCCCGCCGCCCGCAGCAGCGCCGACTGGCCCGCGTACTGCTCCAGGCAGCCCCGCGAACCGCAGCGGCACTCCGGCCCGTCCGCCGACACCACCACATGGCCGATCTCCCCGGCGAAACCGTGCGCCCCGCGCAGCAGCTCACCGTCCAGTACGAGCGCTCCGCCGACGCCGATCTCGCCCGACAGGTACAGGAAGCTGCGCACCTGTCCCAGACCGCCGAACCACAGCTCCGCCAGCGCCGCCAGATTCGCCTCGTTCTCCGAGCGCACCGGCAGCTCCGGCAGACCGGGCCGCAGCGCGGCGAGTGCCTCGGCGAAAGGGCCCTCGGCCGCGACCTGGGTCCAGCCCAGGTTCGGCGCCTGGCGGACCGTGCCCGCCGAGATCAGGCCCGGCAGGGCCAACTGCGCGCCCACCGGTCTCAGTTCCTGCTCGGCGGCCGACTCCAGCGCACGCGCCGCGATCCGGGCCGCCCGGTCGAGCACCTGGTCCGGCGGCACGCCGCTGTTGTCGAGGTGTTCCACGAGACGTACCCGGTCGGTGCCCGCGAGATCCACCACACACACCGACACATAGTCGACATTGACCTCGACTCCGATGCCCGCGACGCCGGTACGGGCCACCTTCAGCGCCGTGCCCGGCCGCCCCGCCTGACCGCTGAACGTCTTCCCGGACTCGGAAAGGAACCCCGTCTCCAAGAGCTGCTCCACCAGCGAGGAGACGGCCGCGCGGGTCAGCCCGACGCGTGTGGACACGCCTGCCCGGGTCGTCTCGCCCGCCTCGCGGACCGCGCGGAGCACCAGGCTCAGATTGTGCCGTCGCACCGTCTCCCGATCGGCCTTGCGCTCCAGCGGCGTGTGGTGGCCGCTCGCGTGGTTGCCAGGCGCGCTGGTGCCATGGACATGGGTGTTGTTTCCAGTGGTGTGGTTGCCATTCATATCGCCGCTGAGCCTAGGCGACCACGCCCGGCCTCACGCCTCCGCGGGGTCGGTCTCCAGCTCGCTGCGCGGTTCCTTCACGATCCGCAGCTCCTCCGCCGTCAGCGGCGGGCCCGGCAGCTGCGGCAACTTGGGCCCGCGCATTACCGCCATGATGATCTCGGGCTTCAGCAGCGCTGTCGTCGGCGCCGACAGCGTCATCACATCGAACAGCGCCCGGGCGATCATGGGACGGCCGGTGGCGGCCAGCATCAACCGGTCGACGTACTGGCGCAGCACATTCGCCGCCGCGCCGGGCTGCTTCCCGATCGCCCCCGGGTACAGGATGTCCTGCCCCGTGGCGAGGTCCCAGGCCGTGGAGACCGGCCGGGCCACCGCCCGCTGCACCCGCCGCGCGAGACCCTCGGAGGCGAGGCCGCGGGTCTCCAGCGCCTCGCGCAGCGCGAGGACCCCCTGCGCCGCGACCGACATGCCGTGCCCGTAGACCGGGTTGTACGTGGCCACGGCGTCGCCGATCGCCACGAACCCCTCCGGCCAGTTGCCGACCTTCTCGTAGTAACGCCGTCGGTTGACGGTGCTGTGCGTGACCAGGACGTCGGTCAGCGGCTCCGCGTGCGCGATGAGCTCGCCCACCACCGGGTGGCGCACCCCGCGCGCGAAGTCCTCGAACGCGTCGACGGCGCTGGTGGGCTGGCCGCCGCGGGTGCCGGACAGCGTCACCAGCCAGCGGCGGCCCTCGATGGGCATGATCGTCGCCGTCTGGCCCGGCCGCGGTTCGCCCGGGTCGGCCTGCACATTGACGATCGGATAGTTCTCCGTGCCCTGCGGCGCGCGGAAGATCCGGCTCGCGTACGCCAGACCCGAGTCGACCTTCGCCTCGTCCACCTTGGCGACGCCCAGGGAGCGCAGCCACTCCGGCGCCCGCGAGCCGCGGCCACTGGCGTCAACCACCAGATCGGCGCCGATGACGCGCTCGCCGCCGTCCTCGGAGCGCACCCGCACACCCGTCACCCGCGCCGCGCCGCCCAGCAGGCCCAGCAGTTCCGTACGGGGCAGAACGGTCACCCGGGAATGGCCGATGACCTCCTCCCGTACCACCGAGTCGAGCAGATCACGGCTGCATGCGATCACGTACTGCATCTCGGGCCAGCGCCGGAACCAGCCCTGCGCGGACATCGACACCAGGCCCGTCGGCAGCGCGACACGGCGGGCGCCCGCCGCGAGCCAGCGGTCGGTGATCCCGGGCAGCAGCGCCTCGCAGGCCCGCGCCCCGCCCGACCACAGCAGATGGGCGTGGTGTGCCTGCGGGAGGCCCTTACGAGACTGGGGGCCGGAGGGCAGGGCGTCGCGTTCGACGACGGTGACCTCGTCCACGTAATCGCGGAGCACCGCGGCGGCCAGCATGCCCGCCAGCCCCCCGCCGATCACGACGGCCTGGCGGGTTCTCGCAGGATCGCTCGAAAGATCACTCTGATCGCGCTGATCACTCATGGGTGCCGCTCTCTGACCTGGCCGCACGCCGGCGGGCTGCTTCAACGACGGGGGAGTTGCGCAGGGCGAGGGACATGCGCACCAGATCGCGCGGTCCGTCGACTGCCTTGGAGGTATACGCCTGCGCCGAACTTATGATCTTGCCTTCCGGGTCGGCTGTACGTGCCTGAAGCGCGGCGGCGACCATCGCCGCGTCGGCGATCGCACGGGCGCGCCGCGGATCGGAGCCCGCCTCGATCGCCTCGTCGTACGCGCTCGCGCGCAGCGCCGGATCGAAGTACGGATCCAGCTGAAGCATGCCGTCATGGATGTCGGACTCGCGCTGGGTGATGCGCAGATCCGCGGACGACCACCAGGAGATGCGTACGGACGGCGAGCCGCTCTCCACAGCGGCGCGCAGCTCGCGCCAGAGGGTGCCCAGCTGCCGGTAGACGGTCCAGTTGTGCCAGTTGTCCGCCAGGCGCTGGGCGACCAGCGGCAGGACGAACCCGAGGGCGCTGAACAACGCGCCCGCGGAGGCCAGCGGCGGTGCGACCACGGAGCTCATACCGTCCCAGTCGTGGCCCGCCCACCGGGCGAACACGGCGCTGAACTTGGTGACGCCGTAGGCGATATTGAACAGCGACCCGATCACGATGGTGATCAGACCTGTCCGCAGTGAGCCGTGCACCTGGAGCGACCAGCGCCAGCACAGCGCGGTCATCCCGAAGGCGGCGACGGAGTGCGCCGTGAGGTAGAGCACGATCATCTCGCGGATGTACGGCGTGTTGGCGTAGTAGCTGTCCAGGTCCCGCAGCCGTTCTACGGGCGCGTCACCGAGGAGGAACAGCACCACCAGAGCCACGTCCACCAGGCCGTACGCGACGATCCAGCGCCGCGAGATCCGCCGGATCTCCGCGGGCGACCCGCCACGCCAGTGGACCAGCAGCACCAGAACGGACGCGCTGAAGGCGGACAGGATGCAGTAGACCAGCGGCGCGGAGATGTTGGGAACGCCGGTGATGCGGTTGACCTGGCCGATGGTCGGGGGCGCGGCGAAGAAGAACGTGGAGGCCGCCAGGACGAGCAGCACGCAGACGGAACGCAGCAGCGGGTCACGCCAGTCGCGCACCATCCCCGGCAGCTTGAACACAAGTGCGATACCCAGCGCGAGAGCCGGGATGTAATAGTCGTCTCCGTCCACGCACTCAGCCCTGTGGCCCGCGGTATCCCAGGGACGCCTCGATCCGCCCGGCGAGTCCGTCCCGCCGTACGGGCCCGCGGCCGGTCGAACCGGCCAGCCAGGAGCGGCACTTGCTGCCGAGCAGCAGACCGAAACTCTCCGCCTCGTTCTCCTCGGCCTGGACGAAGCTCGTCCTGGCCGCGACCTTGAGCACGGTCGCCTGGAGATCGGCCTCGGCCGAGAGCAGCCGCGCGGCGACGGCAGCGCCGTCCACGTGATGGGTGCAGTGCCCGGCCTTCATATGCCACAGCTCATGACCGAGGATGACTAGTTGGTGGTCGGGGGCGGTGCGCTCCTCGATCACGATCAGATCCTGGTCGGTCATGTCGAGCCACAGACCACTGGCCGTGCCGGGCGGGAAGGAGGCCGTGCGGTACCGGACGGGCCGGCCGCGGCGCTTGCTCATTCCCTCGCACAGGGCGGCGTAGAGATCGGCGGGTTCGGCCGGCGCGGGCAGATCGATCCCGGCGATCAGCTCGCCGCACAGCCGGCGCATCTCCTTGCCTATGCTCACCGTTCTCCTCTCCCCGTCAGCTCCTGTGACCTCTGTGTGCGCATGCTTGCCGCCTGGCCCGTCCCACGGTCAGGGCGCCGTGGGCTTGACGCTCTCCAGGAGCAGATCAAGCCACTCGGTGACCTTGTCCCGGTGCTTGTCCGTGGGCAGTTGAGCGGCCCGCCAGGCGATGCCCCGTACGCCATTGTCCTGCAACAGGCGCTCCAGCGGGTCGCTCTCGCCGGCGTAGTCGTGCAGAAGTCTCTGTTCCGTACGCTCGAGGGCGCCACCCAGCGCGGCGGCGTCCTCCGCGGTAAGGAACCCGGCGTGGACTTTGAAGAACCTCTGAATGGCATCGCAGTGCTCCATGGTCGGCCGGCGGTCGCCGTTGATCAGCGCGCCCGCCTGCTGCCGTGACATGCCCGCGCCGTCAGCTATCTCCTGGTGGGTGTACCGGCGGCCATTGGGCTTCAGCCGGGTCCGGCGCAGCAGATCGAAGCGTTGCAGAAAGCGCGCCTGCAGGTCCGGTTCGCCCGCGGGCCGCCCTTCGAGCAGCGCGCCGACCACCTCGGCGGGCACGCCCGAGGCCTCGGAGAGCTGGTGTACGTCGAAGACCTCGCAGCGGCTCAGGCCGAGCTTGCCGGCGAGTTCGGCGACACGGGCAACGGATGCCGCCAGAGGGCCTGTGGCCGTCAGGTCCGGAACCAAGAAGCCGTCTGTCACCAGTAGGTCTCCTAGATCACGCGGTCACTTCCGCACACAGTGGACTGCCGGGAGGCTAACCGCTTCGGGGAAATACAGCCAGGTTTTGCCACAGCTGTGGCGCGATTTGAGCGCTCAGCGGCGTGGAATGCCACGATAGTTGACATGACAGCGTTTGCGGTAGCAGGATCGCCAAGCGGAGGAAAGATCCAAATGGCGCTGCCGCAGCGGGACTTCGGGAAGGGTGGCGTTCTCGATGACACATGAGGCGGGCGCGGAACGCCCCGGTGTCCAGGCGCGTCGCGGGCGTGCCGGAATGGCGCGTGGCGCGGTGCGGACGAGGCGGGTCACCGACGTCCTCAGAAGCCGCCGGGAGGAACTCGGCCTCAGCGAGGAAGACGTGGCCGCCCGGCTGAAGATCAGCACGGTCGCGTACGGCAGCTGGGAGCGCACGCCCGCCCAGGACTGGACCGACGACACGCTCTGCGCCCTCGTCGAGGCCCTGGAGATGAGCGACCAGCAGGGCGGCTGGCTCTTCCGCCTCGCCGTCGACCGTGATCCGCCGCCACCCTGGAAGACGCCTCCCGTGCCCGCGCTGCCGCTGGGGCCCGCGCGTCCGTCGGGGCCCGCCTTTCCGTCCGTGCCGCTGCGTCCGTTTCTGCCCGTGCCGCCGTCGGTGCCGGTGTCGCAAGGCTCGCAGAGCTCGGCGGACTCCATGGGGGAGTCGGAGACCTCGGACTCCGCGGTGCCCTCGGACGCGGCCGACCCCGAGACGGTGGCCTATCTGCGCGACTACGCCGCGCTGATGGACGCCGTACCGCTGCCGTCCGCGCTCTTCGACCGGCGCTGGAACGTCGCGCACGTCAACCCGGCCTTCCAGGAACTGTTCCACGGCATCGGGCCGCACCCCACGGCCATGCCGGACCAGAACTTCCTGCGGTTCGTGCTCTTCCACCCGGACGCCGAGATGGTGCTCGCCGACCGCGAGGCGAGCTGGTGCCTGCCCTTCCTGGCCCAGTTGGAATCCGCTCTGGAGAGTTACGAAGACGACCCGACCCTTCAGTCCATTCGCCGCGACATCGCCGAGGACCCGATCATGGACGCCGCCTTCCGGTGCGGTCTTTCGCACTGGATGCGCGTCGCGGGAGCCGCCGCCGTCCACCACGACGGGGCCGTACGGCCGCTGAACCATCCCGATCCCCGGTGGGGACGCACCGACTGCCGGATCGTCGACGAGACGCCTGCGAGCCTCCAGGACCGGGGCTACACCCGGATGACGCTGGTGCTGCGGGACGCCCGCGCGGCCGATCCGGCACGGCGGCGCGGCAAGACGCATCTGAGGGCGGTCTCCAGCGGCTGACCCGAACCGGTGCCGCGGCCGTCCCTTGCCAGGGGGTGGCGGGTCCCTGACGATGGCCTCATGTCGCAGCAGACGCCAGGAAGCGCAGCAGAAGGTGCGGACAGCCCGGTCAACTCCCGTGGCACCGACCGGAGAACGGTTCTGACGGCAGCCGCCGGAACCGCCGTGCTCGGCACCGCGCTGACCGGCGCCACCGCATCACCCGCGGTCGCCGCCGACCGCGCGGCCGAGGCACCCCGTACGCCCGACCGGATCCAGGACCGTGCCGCCGCCGCCCCTGACCACGACCGTCCCGCCACCGCCCAGCGCCCGTCCCCTGAACTGCGCGCCCTGCTCGGCGAGATAGACCGCGACCGCATCGAGGCGACCGTCCGCACACTCGCCTCCTTCGGCACCCGGCACACTCTCTCCAGCCAGGACGACCCCCAGCGCGGCATCGGCGCCGCCCGCGACTGGATCTTCGCCGAGATGAAGCGATACGCCGCGGTCAGCGGCGGCCGGATGACCGTCGAGTTGCAGAGCTACGTCCAGGAACCGGTGCCCCGTATCCCCGTGGCGACCCGGATCACCAATGTCGTGGCGACCCTGCGCGGCTCCGCGGCCCCCGACCGCGTCTATGTCGTCTCCGGGCACTACGACTCACGCGCCACCGACGTCATGGACGCCGTGAGCGACGCGCCCGGCGCCGACGACGACGCCTCCGGGGTCGCCGTGGCCATGGAACTCGCCCGCGTCATGGCCCGCCGCCGCTCCGCCGCGACCATCGTCTTCGCCGCCGTGGCGGGCGAGGAACAGGGCCTGTTCGGAGCGGCCCATATGGCGCAGACGTACCGGACGGCGGGCGTGGACGTCCAGGGCATGTTCACCGACGACATCATCGGCAGCCCCACGGCCGACGACGGCACCCGGGACCCGTACACCATCCGCCTCTTCGCCGAAGGCGTCCCCACTTCCGAGACTCCCGAACAGGCGGCCACCCGCCGCTCGGTGGGCGGCGAGAACGACTCCCCGTCCCGTCAGCTCGCCCGCTTCGTACGCGATGTGGCAGACAACGACGCCACCGGTATGCGGGTGCGCGTCGTCTACCGCCGCGACCGCTATCTGCGCGGCGGCGATCACATACCGTTCCTCGAACGCGGCTTCCCCGCAGCCCGGTTCACCGAACCGGCCGAGGACTACGCGCACCAGCACCAGGACGTCGCGACGGTGGACGGCAAGCAGTACGGGGACCTGCCCGAGTTCTGCGACTTCGGCTATATCGCGCGCGTCGCCAAGGTCAACGGCGCGGCCCTGTGGACGCTCGCCCAGGCGCCCGGCACCCCCAAGGGCGCGAAGATCCTCACCAGCGCGCTGACCAACGCCACCGAGCTGGTGTGGGAGCGCGGCGCCGAGCCCGACCTCGCCGGGTACGAAGTGGTCTGGCGCGAGACCACCGCGCCCGAGTGGACCCAGGTGATCAAGGCCGGGGACACGACCCGGCACACCGTGGATCTGTCGAAGGACAACGTCTTCTTCGGCGTCCGCGCCGTCAACCGGGCGGGGCTGCGCAGTCCCGTCGCCTTCCCCGCCCCCCAGCGCTGACTCAGTGGAAGTGGCCCAGTGGCCGGTCCGTCAGCGCAGCGACACGATGGCCCACTCCGCGACGAGCGCCACCGCGACGCCCACCCCCAGCACCGCCGTGGCCACGCGCGTACGGCCCTGCCGGCTCAGCACGAGCGCGCTGCCTGACAGGATCAGCGCGATGCCGTAGAAGCCCATGGTCAGCACGGAGTGCGTACTGCCGAGGCGCAGCACCAGCGTAGCGGCCACGGCGATCATGATGACCGCGGAAAGCGCTATCCGTACGTGGCGTGCCTGACGTGGTGTGAGCCCCTGCCGCTCGGGGCTCGAATTGGCTTCTGACATGCGTGGAAGACTAGCTGTACTCCCGCTCAGCCGCGGTGCGCGCTGCCGACCCCCGCGGTCCACAGCGGGGCCGTGCCGGTCAGCTGGCAGGCCATCAGATAGAGCGGGATCGGCGGGGTGTACGGACTGCTGTCGTCATCGGGCCAGCGGATCAGCCGGGGATTCCTCGCCGGTACGTACGCCCCGCGGGCGTAGTGCGCGGGCAGTGGCCAGATCAGCTCAAGGTCCGAACCGGCGGGGACGATCCACCACCACCACTGGTCGTCGGCGAAGACGCAGCCGTTCCGCGGGAGCCGCCCCAGCAGCCGGAACCCGTAGCGCGCGGGCACGCCCACGGCGTCGCAGCCGAGGGATGCCGGCAGCGCGGACGGGAGGTCGAGCAGGGTCATCCCGCTCTCGCTGACCGAACGCCTCTCGCCGACCGAGCCGCCCGCTCCGAACGAGCCGCTCTCCCGGCGGCTTCGCCGGGGCAGAAGGAGCTCCGCCAGGTCCCTCAGCACTGACTCTCCCGCCCGTACGGCGACCGAGGCCTGGGCACCCGGCCCGCCCCGTACGACAACTCGGCCCATACGACACGCCCCTGGCCGGTCCTCGACACATGCGCGCCCCACGCGCTGCTCACGGCCTCGACCAGCAGCAACCCGCGCCCGCGTTCCTCTTCGAGCGGGTCGCAGACGTGCGGGCCGGTGGGCGCGCACCCCTGGTCCCGCACGGTGATGCGCAAGTTCGTTTCGCCGTTGAGGAGTTCGCAGGCGACCAGGCGGCCGTCCGTGTGCACCACCGCGTTGGTGACGAGTTCGGAGACGACCAGCATCGCCGAGTCGTGAATGTCGCCGTCTATGTCCCAGCAGCGGAGGCGCTCGCGGGCGAGCCTCCGCGCCCTGGAGACGTACTCGGCGCGCGCCGGCAGCTCGAAGCCGTACCGGTGGTGGTCGACCCCCGAGCACGGGTCAATGAGCTGGGTGGTGAGCGCGTTACGGGTCACAAGAACACTCTCTCGCTGCAACACGCACCTTGGCAAGACCCACTATGAAAAATGCAGAGTGGGCATATTCATTGAAGCGGCCACGTGGCAGACTGCTCGCAACAGCACATGGGGAGGTCCCAGTGAGTGAACCGCGGTCCGCACCCACTGTTGGCCAGGTCGTTCTTGGCAAGCGCTTGCAGGATCTACGGGAAAGGGCAGGGCTCAAGCGCGAAGAGGCAGCCAGAGTTCTCCGTGTCGCGGCCGGCACCATCCGCCGGATGGAGACGGCCGAAGTCTCGTTGAAAATCCCCTACGTCCAGCTACTGCTGAACGCGTACGGGATCACCGACGACGAAGCGCGCGGCTTCATCGAGCTGACCGAGGAGGCCAACAAGCCAGGCTGGTGGCAGCGTTTTCACGACGTTCTGCCGGGCTGGTTCAGCATGTACGTCAGCCTGGAGGGCGCGGCGGGCCTCATCCGCGCCTACGAACCCCACTTTGTACCCGGCCTGCTGCAGACGGAGGACTACGCCCGGGCGATCATGCTCGGCGGAGCCGTCGGGCAGACCGATACGGCGGACATCGAGCGCCATGTGGCGCTGCGGATGGAACGCCAGTCCCTGCTTACGAGACCCGACGCGCCCAGGCTCTGGGTGATCATGGACGAGACGGTGCTCCGCCGTCCCGTCGGCGGTCCGGGTGTCATGAGAGCCCAGGTCGAGCGGCTCATCGACGCCACCGAGCTGCCTCATGTCACTCTGCAGATCGCGGAGTTCGCAAGCGGACACCACCCCGGCACTTATGGGCCGTTCGTGCTGTTCCGCTTCGTCGTTCCCGAGCTGCCCGACATGGTCTACAGCGAGTACCTCACCGGAGCCGTCTATCTGGACGCCCGGACCGAGGTCGCCTCGCACCTTGAGGTTCTGGACCGCATGGCGGCGCAGGCCGCGACTGCACAACGTACGAAGGAGATCCTCAAGGATCTCCGCAAGGAGCTGTGATGAAACGCATATACAACGGCATGCCCGCCGCTGAGCTGGGCGCCGAGGGCTGGCGCAAACCGTGGAGCGGTGGCAACGGCGGCAACTGCTTCGAGACCATGAAGCTCGCGGACGGCAGAGTCGCTATACGCCAGTCCGCGGATCCCGAAGGGCCGGCGCTGATCTACACCTCCAGCGAGATCGCCGCGTTCATCCAAGGGGCCAAGTCCGGCAAAGCGGACTTCCTCCTCACCTGACACTTCACTTCGTTACCCACCCCCTACCCGCTGTTGCGTATCCGTACGCACCGCACTTGCCCCTACCTACTTTTGCCGCCCGAGCCATGTGGAGTGACAGATGACCGGTCTTGACGCCGCCGCCCTCCGTATCGACACCACCAAGCCGCATCCCGCGCGTGTGTACGACTGGTTCCTCGGCGGCAAGGACAACTATCCCGTCGACGAGGAGATGGCGAAGCAGCTCCTCGCCCTCGATGCGCGCGGCAAGGAAATGGCCCAGGTCAACCGGGCCTTCATGCACCGAGCCACTCGCTGGCTGGGCGCGCGGGGCTTACGCCAGTACCTCGACATCGGCACGGGCATCCCGACCGAGCCCAACCTCCACCAGATCGCCCAGCGGGTCGCGCCCGAGTCACGCGTCGTCTACTGCGACAACGACCCCATCGTCCTGGCCCACGCCGATGCCCTCCTGCGCGGCACCCCAGAAGGCCTCACCGAGTACATCCAGGCCGACGCCCGCGAGCCGCGGACCATCATCGAACGCGCCGCCGACCTGCTCGACTTCACCGAGCCGGTGGCGCTGTCCCTCGTCGCGCTGCTGCACTTCGTGGACGACGAGGACGGGGCGTACGAACTGATCAGCCGCCTCATGGAGCCGCTGCCCTCCGGCAGCTACCTTGTGGTCTCCCACGTCACGGGCGACTTCGACCCCGAGGGCGCGGCGAAGGCCCGCGCGTTGTACCGCGCCGGCGGGTCGACCCTGCGGCCCCGGTCCCGCGAGGAGTTCGCGCGGTTCTTCGACGGTTTCGAGCTGGTCGAACCCGGCGTCTCGCTGACTGCCGACTGGCATCCGGAGCTGGGCGCGGTGGTGGAGACCACAGGCGACGACCCGATCCCGGGGTACGGGGCCGTCGCCCGCAAGCTCTGAAAGGCTGACAGGCCTGAAGGGCCTGAAGGGCCTGACCAGAGGATTCAACGGCGGAGCAGCGTCGCGAGGAACTTCTTCGCGGCCGAGACATTCCCCGCCGAATCGATCGTCCGGTACTCGATCGTGTGAGTTCCGTAGTCGGGTGTGGCGTCGTCCCACGGCACCGCGCGCGTCCTGCCGAGCTTGCCGTAGACCAGATCGTCGATGACCGTGCCGCCCGGAGTGAAGAGGTAAGGGGCGTCGGCGTCGGTCGGCCAGCCGTAGTACGTCTGCCAGCCGTCGCCGTCGACCCTGAACTGCGTCACCGCATAGCCGTCCCGGTCGTCGCGGGCGGTCAGTTTCATCGTGAACGGCCCGTCGTAGACGTACTCCACCGGCCTGCCGGGCCACCGCACCGTGCGCAGCGGGGTCGAGAGCGCGTACGCCGCCGTGGCCGGGGTCGCGTCCACCGTCCAGGTCAGCGTGGAATCCTTGGAATCCTTGGAATCCGTACCGGCGATCCGGGCTGTGAGGGTGTGGGTGCCGGGACGCAGCCGCAGCGTGCGCAGATCGAGGTCGCGGTCGTTGCCCGGGTTGGCCACGGTCCGGCCGTCGAGGGCCCAGCGGACGGCCGGGGTCCGGTCGACGGGGTGTGTGGTGTCGGCGTACACGACGGTCGCGGAGCCCACCGGGGCCTCTGTGTCCGTGTGACCGGTGAAGACGGCCCGGACAGGCGTGGACCGGGGAGTGGTGACCGCCGGGTCGACGGTCCAGGAGACGGTACGGGTCAGGGCGGCGGACCCGCGGATCGCGGGATCGCGTACGAACGGCGTTGGATCGGTGACTGTGGCTGTCAGCGTGTGCGTCCCGCGCGCGAGGTGGAGCCGGCGCAGATCGAGGGTGCGGGCATCGCCGGTGTGGCGGAGCGGACGGCCGTCGAGGCGCCATACGACGTCGAGTTCACCGCCGAGCGGGTGCAGCGTGTCCACCCACACCGTCCGGTCGTCGCCGATCGCGGCGGTGTCGGGCGTATGGTCCTGGACGAGACCGACCTTGGCGGAGATCTTCTGGGTCATCACCTCGCGCCCGATCTGGTCGAAGGCGTAGCCCAGGGTCTTCATGATCGAGTGCTTGCTCGGCCGCCAGACGCTCGTGGTGCTGTACATCCCGCCCTCGTACCGGCCGATGACCCCGCCGGACTCGCTCGGCTCGCCCAGCCAGCGCCACCACTTCGCGTGATGCCGGGCCAGTTGCTTCTCCGTCAGCAGGGTGTGATGGGCCGATGAGGGCTCGCCGCCCTCGTACGCCTCGCCCGGGACGCCGCGCCCGTAGTAGTCGTACTCGTCCTGGAGTCCGCCCAGCGAGTGGCCCAGCTCGTGCGGGGTGATCAGGGAGGAGAGCGCGTTGCCGCCGGAGGCGGTGGCGTACGCGCCGCCCGCGCCGCCGTACGTGTCGCTGTTGGCGAGGGCCACGATCTGCCGGTTGGCGCTCGTGGTGCCGGGGACGAGGTCGGCCAGCGCGGTCGCCGCGGTCGTGTCGACGGTGAGCAGGCGCTGCACACTGGCGGCGTTGCAGCCGCCCCAGAAGCCCATGTCCAGAGGGGTGTCGCGGCGCGGGGAGTCCAGCGCGGGGTCGCAGTCCACCCCGGAGTCGGCGGACGGGACCTCCACCGCCCACACGTTGATGTACGAGCGGTACGAGGCGAACGGCTCGGTGGACCAGAGCACATTGAGGTGCTTCTCGACGTCGGTGCGGAAGGCGGGCAGCTCCGCGGCGGTGTAGCCGTCGCCGAGTACGACGATGTTGAAGCGCTTGTCGGCGGGGCCTGTGGACTGTACGGGGACGACGGTGGCGCGGTCGGTCAGCGGCTCCTCGGCCGCGCCGGCGGGGGTGGCTGTGCCCAGCAGGCAGGCGGCGACCAGGGTTCCCGCGATGGTGAGTGAGGTGGTGAGGAGGGTGACCGCTCTTCGGGGGCGTAAGTCGAGTGAGGTCATGAGCCCGGAGCGTACGACCCTGCCCAATAGGCCGTAAAGATGGCAAAGCTGACGGCGAGACGGCCGCTACGACCGGACGGACTGGGCGGCCGCGCGCCTCGTTTCGACCGGCGGAGGGCTGTGACGGCGGCGCAGGACGTAGCCGGTCAGCACCACACCGGCCGCGATCGCGTACGCCGGGGTGCCCACCGTCTCCCCAAGGACGTCCATATTCACGCTGACGTACTTCGCGGCGCCCGCGACGGCGACGGCGAGCCACTCCCACCTGCCGTCGAGAGCGGCCAGTGCGACCAGCAGCAGCGCGTACCAGGAGTAGCCGGGGGTCAGTAGCAGAAACGCCGTGCCCGTGACCAGCAGGGCGCCGCTCCACGGGCGTTCGGGATCGCCGCGCCACAGCACGTGCCCGACGACCGCCAGCATGACGACCACCACGGCGGCGGGCGCCCAGCCGTCCGGCAGCACCAGCCGGAGCAGGGCGTAGCGGTTGCGGGCCGAGGGGTCGTCGTACCCCTCCTCCTCCACATAGCCGCCGAGGAAACCGAGGACCGAGCCGTCGGAGACAAGGACGTACGGGAGGTAGCTCAGCGCCACCACCGCGGCGGCGGGCAGCAGTACGGCGGCGGCGTCCCGCACCCGCCGCACCCCGGACAGCGCGCCCGGCAGCACCACGGCGGGCAGCATCTTGGTCACGATGGCCGCGCCGAGCAGCGCGCCGCCGAGTGCCCGCCGCTGCCGCGCCACCACGCCGAGCCCCACGACCGTGAGAAGCACGCCCAGCACATCGGCATGCGCGTTGTTGACCGCCTCGATCGGCACGATCGGGCACCACGCCCAGTACACCGCCTTGCGCGGATCACCGCGCCGCCGCAGGACCAGCAGCAGCCCGGCCGTCGTGGCGAGCGCCAGCGCCGCGCCGCCGATCTGCAGCCCTTTGTGGCGTGTCCCGTCCGGCGAGAGCGCGTGGACGAGCAGGAAGTACCCCTCCGCCACCGGCGGGTAGATGGTGTGCACGGTGGGCCGGTTCATCCGGGTGCAGTGGACCTCGCCCCGCGGGCCGCGGATCCGCGCCCGCTCGGGGACCGCGCACCCCGCCCCGGTCGGGAAGAGCCAGTCGTCGCGCAGATGGATCAGCTCGGGATCGCCGGGGGCGTGGTCGTACGGCGAGATCCCCGCCGCCTGCACCCGGCCGTCCCACGCGTAGCGGTACGAGTCGGAGCTGGTGCGCGGCGGAGCGAGGAGTCCCGTCGCGGCCACCGCGATCCCGCCCGCGAGGATGAGCGCCACGGCGTGGCGCACCGGGACCTTGCGGACGGCGATGGCCGCCGCCGCGAAAAGCACCCAGCACGCGCCGTACCACCAGGCAAGACCGGCGGGGTCGGTCACATAGCCGTCCTTGCGGATGGTGAGGGCGAGTACGGCCGTCAGGGCCGCCAGCAGGACAGCGGCGGAGAAGGTACGCGGGTTGATCACGGAGTCAGCCTCGCAGCCGGAGCCCGGCGGGACGCTGTGCCGCCCCCTGACGTCCGTATTCCGTAAGGTGTCGGGCCGCCCCGCGCGGGCGGCCGGGGCGTTCTCATGGAGCTATGAAGCTCAACCTGCATGACGCCCGTACGGCCACCTCGATCGGCCGGTGGCTGGGCGCGGCGATCGTCGTCTGCTTTGTGACCGGAGTGATCAGCCACTATGTGCAACTGCCCCCGGACTGGCTGGCGGGCGCGCTGCCGAGCAGACCGTCCTGGGGCTACCGGTTTACCCAGGGCCTGCATGTGGCGAGCGGGATCGCGGCGATACCGCTGCTGCTCGCCAAGCTGTGGACGGTCTACCCGAGGCTGTTCATATGGCCGCCGCTGCGGTCGGTGCGGCACGCGCTGGAACGGGCGTCGGTGGCGGTCCTCGTCGGGGCGGCGATCTTCCAGCTCTTCAGCGGGCTGCTCAACACGGCGCAGTGGTATCCATGGCCGTTCTCGTTTGTGCCCGTGCACTTCGCGGTGGCATGGCTGCTGCTCGGCGCGCTGGTACTGCATCTGGCGGTCAAGTACCCGGAGATCAAGGCACATTGGGGCAAGCGCTCGCCCGGGACGCTGGAACTGCCGGTGGCGGAAGGGCCGGACCGGCGCTCCCTGCTGACGGGGGTGGCGGCGGCGGTCGGGGCGGTGACCCTGACGACCGTAGGCCAGTCCTTCACCCCGCTGAAGCGGTTCGACCTGCTCGCACCACGCCACCCGGACCACGGCGAACAGGGGCTGCCCGTCAACCGGACGGCCGCGGCGGCGCGGGTGACCGATGTGTCCGCGGCGGACTGGCGGCTGACGGTGCTCGGCAAATACTCGTACGAACTCACCCTCGACGAACTCGCCGCCATGCCGCAACACACGGTCACGCTGCCTATCGCCTGTGTGGAGGGCTGGAGCAAATCGGCCGACTGGACGGGCGTACGCGTCCGTGACCTGCTGGAACGAGCGGGCGCGCGGCCGGGCTCGGCGGTACGGGTGGTGTCGCTGGAGCGCCGGGGTTCGTACCGGGTGATGGAGATGGGCGGCGGTTACACCGACGACCCGCTCACCCTGCTCGCCCTGCGCCTGGGCGGCCGGACACTCTCCCCCGACCACGGCTACCCGGCGCGCATCATCGCCCCGAACCGCCCCGGTGTGTTGCAGACCAAGTGGGTCACCCGGATGGAGGCCATGTGATGCGGATCGTGACGGGCACGCTGGGCGTGGCACTGATGGCGATCGGCGCGGTGCTGCTGCTGGCGGGTGGTCAGGCGGTGGACGTGGCCCTGTGGCTTGCGGGCGCGATCGTCCTGCACGACGGGCTGGTGGCCCCGCTGGTGCTCGCCGTCGGCCTGCTGCTGGCAAGCGTCCCGGCCCGCGGGACCGTGCGCGGAGCGCTGGTGGTGGCGGGGTCCCTGACGGTGATCGCACTGCCACCGATGCTGCGCCCGGGGGCGCCGGCCAACGCGTCGGCGCTGCCGCTGGACTATGTGCGCAACTGGCTGATCCTGATGGGGGCGGTGGTGGTGCTTACGGGCGTACTCAGGGGCGGTGTATTGCTGGTGAGGCGGGTGTCGCGGCGCCGGGTGGCGGAACGCTGAACTCGCGAAGAAGCTTTCGGCGGACTGCTGTGCGATGACCCGTGGGTGGGGAGAGTGAGGGCGGACGAGTACGGGGGATGCGGGTCTCGTACGCCGGGGCGATCCTGCTCGCGGCACTGACCAGCGCGGCGGTGGGCGCGGCCGTCCACGGCAGCGTGGTGCTGTCGGACTGGGGCCCGGTCCTCGCGGTGATCGCTTGGGGGCTCGTGTGGTGGCTGCTCACCTGGACGAAGCTGTTGCGGCCGGGTGAGCCGGCGCTGTACGCGGCGGCGGTCCCGATCGCGGACCCGGCTACGGCGCTGGGCTCACCATCGTTCTCTGGGAGCCGCTCACGGTAGTCGTCTGGCTTGTGTGGGCGGTGGCGCCGCTGGCGCGGGGGCAGCGGGCGGCACGCTGGGAGCGGCGGCATGGGGTGCGGCTGTGGGAGGGACGCGTGGAGCAGGAGCGGCAGCCGGACGGTGCCGACGCCGACCGTCGCGTCTTCGTCTGTACGACGCCGGGCCGTCGGGTCGCCGGGTCGCCGGGCAGCGCGGCGGGCTGAGCCAGGCGTAGGAGCGGCCGGGGGCGCGCTGCGGGGCACCCCGTCCCATGCCCCGCCAATGACCGGGACGCACGGCAGTCACAAGACCGGCCGAGTCCTGAGCGCTAGTCCGTGACGAACGGGGCGTATCCCACTGGGAGCTCGCTCACGAGAAGGTCGGAGAAGAGCAGGGTGAGACGGTGCGCGTTGGTTTCGACGCGCACCTCATGGAAGTCGCTCCCGACGGCTTGCGACCAGCGGCGGGTCGCGTCCGACTCGGGGAGAAGCTTCGCGCCCGGGTACAG
Organism: Streptomyces sp. NPDC052236; assembly: GCF_044548015.1. Lineage (NCBI taxonomy): Bacteria > Bacillati > Actinomycetota > Actinomycetes > Kitasatosporales > Streptomycetaceae > Streptomyces > Streptomyces sp. NPDC052236. Next base: position 67,684 of record NZ_JBIUBL010000023.1, read on the forward strand.
GCAGTGCCATTTCACGCCCCAAACGTACCCGTCGAGGTCGGCACCGGTCTCGTGGTCGATGAGACGATCGTCCAATGAGACCCGCCAGGTCTCGGCCGGCACCGACGTCTCGCACCGGGCCTCGACGCAGTATCGGAAGAGATACCGCAGGTAGGCCGGATCGCCACCAGTGCGAGGATCCGCCGTCGCGTAGACGATGACCTCGTAGTCGCGCATGTAGTTGGTGTATCCGTGGTGTACGACGGCGTGATCGAAGGTCTCGTCCAGCATCTGTTCAAGTAGAGCGGCGTCCATGCCGCCGTTCTACCCCACGCGATCAACCGGCCGACAGCGAGGTGGACGGCAGCACCGGCGCTGAGGGCCCCCAGCGATTCCCTCGCACAGGGGCGCCGACCGGCCTACGCCCGCCGCAGTGCGATGAATGTCCGGCCCGCTGCAGTCCACCGGTCCGCCGCGGTCTCCGACCAGCCCGCCGACCGCGCGTAGTTGAGCAGCGCGGGTGCCCCGACCTGGGCCCAGGGGAAGGCCGAGCCCTGCGCGCTGCCGCCGTCGAAGACGCGTACCTGCACGCGCTCGTCCACATCCAGCGGCGATGTTTCCGTGAGGAGCACCCCGTCCTCCGCGACCAGCAGTGCCACGCGCGCCAGCAGGGCCCGAGGGTCCCCGCCTATGCCGATGTTGCCGTCGATGAGCAGCGCCGTACCCCACTTGCCCTCGCGGGGAAGCGGGTCGAACACCGACCGGTGCAGTGCGCTGCCGCCCATGCGTACCGTACGGGCCACCGCCTCCGGGCTCACATCGATGCCCAGCGCCGGCTGCCCCAGCGCGGCGAGCGCCGCGACCAGGCGGCCCGGTCCGCAGCCGATGTCCAGGACCGCGCCGCGGCAGCGCTCCACGACGGTCAGGTCCGCCGCGTCCGGCGCGGCGCACCAGCGCTCCACCTCCAGGGGCAGCAGCCAGCCGTCCGGGCGGCGCAGAAAGAGCGGGCCGCGGCCGGTGCGCAGAGCGTCGGTGTACGGATCGGCCTGCCAGGCGGCGGTTGCGGTCACCGGGCCCCCGTCCGGGCGAGCGCGGCGAGGGTCGAAGCGAACCGGGTGAGCGGGGCCTCCGCCGCGACAAGCCGGGCGTCCTCGGCCGTGTCGACGTCCCGCAGGACCGGCAGTTCACGCACCGTCAGGCCCGCGAGGTCCAGCCGCCGACGCTGTACGGCTCCAGTCTCGGGCACGGACATCGGAACCCCGCGCAGCAGCGCCGGATCCGGTTCGGCCAGCCCGAGCGCCCAGAAGCCGCCGTCGTCGGCAGGCCCGAAGGCCGCTTCTCCCGCGCTCAGTTCCAGGCCTCGGCCGAGGAGTTCAGGGGTCACCTGGGGTGTGTCCATTCCGATCAGCAGGACGGGTCCTTCGCCCTCGCACAGCCCGAAGGCATGCGCCAACCGCGCGTCGAGCCCGCCTCCGCACTGCGGGACGACCTCGATGCCCGAGGTCAGCCAGTCGCCGGGGGCGCCGTCGAGGACGAGCACCCGGCGGCCTACGGGGGTGGCGAGCACGGCGCCCAGGGTGTCGATGAGAGCCGCCTCGGCGAGCCGTGCGGCCTCTTCGGGGGAGTACACGGGCGTCAGCCGCGTCTTCACTCGCCCCGGCACGGGTGCCTTGGCGATGACCAATAGGGTGCCGTAGAGGGCAGTAGGCCGGGGTCTGGGGTTGGGCTGGTCGCTCGGATCCGTGGGCTCCGCCCCGTTTGCCGGTCCCGGTTCGGGCCAGGGCCCCGGTTTGCCGCCCCGCAGTACGGCGTCCCGCTGCCGGACGGCGAGAGCGCCGAGGCCGAATCGGGCGCGCTGCGTCGGCCGGTACTGGCCGAGGTGCCGGCCCGCAGGGGGCAACCCCGGCTCCGTACGGTTCCGGTTCGCGTCGGGCCCGGAGGCTCGGGTCTGGTCTGTGTCCAGGTTCGCGTCGGGCCCGGAGACTCCGGTCCGGTACGCGTTCGTGCGCGTGCTCATGCCCCCGCTTCCGAGCAGGCAGACACCCGCGTGCCCAGCCCGCTCCACGCCACCGGCCCGGTCCTCCGCCGCAACCGCGGCCGCGCCAACCACGCTCACCGCACCCCACCCCCGACCTTGCTCCGCCGCGGCTCCGCCAGTACCGCCCGCATGTCCCTGACCGCCTGCCACGTGCCCCGCCATGTCCCCGTCACCTTCGACTTTCCTGATCTCGGCAGATACGGGACGTCCACCTCCGTCACCCGCCAGTCCGCGTCCGACGCGCGGACCACCATCTGGAGCGGATAGCCGCTGCGCCGGTCCGTCAGGTCCAGAGCGAGCAGCTCCTCCCTGCGGGCCGCCCGCAGGGGGCCCAGGTCGTGCAGCCGCAGCCCCGTGCGGCGGCGCAGCATCCGGGCGAGCGCCAGGTTGCCCGCCCTCGCGTGCGGCGGCCACGCTCCCCGGCCCCGCGGCCGGCGCCGCCCCAGTACCAAGTCGGCCTCTCCGTCCGCCACCTGCCGTACGAAACCGGTCAGCAGGCCCGGGTCCAGCGAAGCGTCGCAGTCGCAGAAGCACACGAACTCCGCCTCCGCCGCCAGCAGCCCCGCATGGCACGCCGCCCCGAACCCGCGCCGCGCCTCGTGGACGACGGTCGCGCCGAGGTCGCGGGCGATCCGGTCCGAGCCGTCCGTCGAGCCGTTGTCGACCACGATGGCCCGCCACCCCGCGGGGATCCGCGCCAGCACCCACGGCAGTGCCTCCGCCTCGTTCAGGCAGGGCAGCACCACATCCACGCTCATGCCTTCGCACCCCGCAGCCCGGCCGCGGCGAACTCCGCCATGCCCTCCGTGAAGCCGACCCGCGCCTTCCACCCCAGTTCGGACGACAGCCGCCGCGAGTCCGCGGTGATGTGCCGTACGTCGCCCAGCCGGTACTCCCCGGTCACCACCGGCGCAGGACCTCCGTGCGCCCCGGCCAGCGCGACCGCCATGTCCCCGACCGTATGGGGTGTGCCGCTGCCCGTGTTGTACGTGGCCAGTACGCCCGGCTGCCGTTCGCGTACCGCCTCCAGCGCGATTGCGTTGGCGTCGGCCACATCCCGTACGTGGATGAAGTCCCGCCGCTGGCGCCCGTCCTCGAACACCCGCGGCGCCTCGCCCCGCTCCAGCGCCGAGCGGAAGAACGAGGCGACCCCCGCGTACGGAGTGTCACGCGGCATCCCGGGCCCGTACACATTGTGGTAGCGCAGCGCCACCGCCCGGCCGCCCGTGGCACGGGCCCAGGCGGCGGCCAGGTGTTCCTGGGCCAGCTTGGTCGTCGCGTACACATTGCGCGGGTCCAGCGGCGCGTCCTCGTCCACGAGACCGGTCGTCAGTTCCGCGCCGCAGTCGGGGCACCGGGGCTCGAACCGCTCGGCCGCGAGGTCCTCGGCGGCGCGGGGGCCCGGCCGCACTCGGCCGTGGCGGGGGCAGTCGTAACGGCCCTCCCCGTAGACCACCATCGAACCGGCCAGCACCAGATCCGGGACACCCGCGGTGGCCATCGCCGCCAGCAGGACGGCCGTACCGAGGTCGTTGCAGGCGACATACTCCGGCGCGTCCGCGAAGTCCGTGGCGAGCCCGACCATGGCCGCCTGGTGGCAGACCGCGTCCACGCCGCGCAGCGCGTGCGTCACCACGACCGGGTCCCGTACATCCCCGTGGATCAGTGTGGCGCCGGGCAGCGGCGGGGGAGCCCGATGGACCGCCGGGAGCAGGGCGTCGAGCACGACGGGGTCGTGGCCGCGAGCGGCGAGAGCCGCTACGACCTGCGAGCCGATGAAGCCCGCGCCTCCTGTGACGAGTACACGCATACAGGCGACGCTACGGGCAGAAGCCCCGCTCACCGGTGCTGTGAGCCGTGGTGTCACAGGTCCGTAAGGACTTCGGCCCTGCGAAGCCCTATGGCTCGTCAGCCCAGGTCGAGCAGATTGCGCAGCCCCAGCCGGTAACGGAGACGGTCATGGCGCTTGAGTGCCTCGATCTCCGGGGCGCGGAACAGCGGCTTCACCGTGCAGCGCGCGGCCGGTGAGCCGATGCCGTCCAGCAGGGCGTTGACGGCGGCGCGGGCGGAGGCGTTGGCGCCCTCCATCGTCGCCAGGTCGATGTCGACCGCGACATAGTCGCCCGCGAGAAAGAAGTTGGGGATACGGGTGGCGGCCTGCGGGCGGTTGTGGAACGTGCCGACGGGGTGGATGAGGAGCTCGTCGTCGTTTGTCGGGTTCGGGGTGCCCAGGCCGTCGACGCCCGGGTCGAGGAACCAGGAGTGCAGCGCGCTGTCCTTGAGGACGGTCGCGCCCGTGTCGTTCAGCGCCGCCTTGAGCTGTGCCCACACCTCGCGGGCGACCTCCGTGCGTGTGCACTGCTTGGCGGTCTTCCCGTAGAGGATGCCCGGTAAATCCCACTCGGAGATGTCCACCGACAGACAGTCCACCGCGATGCCGTCGCCGTAGTCGGCCGCGAAGTCCCGGCCGGGCCAGTGCGCGGCCTGCTGAATGGCGGTCAGGGACCACGGTGAGTCGATCAAGTTGAGGTGGGCGTGCGGCACGGGCGCGCGCTCGGTCAGATAGAACTGGATGCCCGTCATCCAGTCTGTCTCCAGTTTGTCGCACCGCGCCAGCTGCGGGTCCGCCGCGCGCAGCTCCGCTCCCCAGGTCCGCCGCGCGTGCTCCACGGGCATCGCGGAGACGTAGTGGTCGGCGGCCACCGACTGGCGTACGCCCTGCGGGTCCTCGATCACCGCGGCTGTGACGCGCCCGGAGCCGTACTTCACTTCCGTTACCGTCCAGCCGATACGGAAGCGCACGCCCAGCTTCTCCAGGTGCGCCACCCACGGATCGATCCACGCCTCGTTGGTGGGGGCGTTGAGGATCCGGTCGAGCGGTCCGTCGGCGCCCCGGCCCAGCGCGTTGAAGACGAACGCCTCCAGGATGCGGGCGACCGTTCGGGTACTGGCCTCCTCGGCCTTGGTGGCGACGATGTTGCGGGTCAGGCCGATGGCAAGGATGCGCTGATAGTCGTAACTCATCTGCGCGGCGCGGATGAAGTCCCACCAGGGGACGCTCTCCCAGGTCTGGTCGCGCCGCTCGTCGCAGCTGGTGAGGAAGACCAGGAGGCGGTTCACGAAGTAGGCCGTCTCATGGGCGGGGATGCCTACTGCCGTGTCCAGCAGGGCGGTGAGCGCGCGGCGGAACTCGTCGAGGGTGAGATCCGCCGGCTTGTGTCCCGGCCAGGGGAGGGGGATGCGCAGATCCTCGTGGCCGGTGCGGGCGAACACCATTTCGGGCGGGGCCACCAGGTTGTCCCAGACGCCGTTCGCGTTGCCCGGGAAGGGAATGCGGCGCATCGTGTCCGGCAGGTTGTGGTAGATGCCGGGGATGAAGCGGAAGCCGTGCTCGCCGGGCAGTGGGCGGCGACCGGCCTTCGCGCTGTCGGGGACGTCCATGCTGCGGGCCTTGCCGCCGAGCGCCCGGCGCTCGTAGACGGTGACCTGGAAGCCGCGTTCGGCCAGTTCATGCGCGGCGGTGAGACCCGCGACGCCGCCGCCGAGGACGGCGACCGACTGCATAGCGTCCGACGTCCCTTCTGCGGCGCGGGCCGCGGTGGTTGTGGCGGCGGCCACTGTGGCTGTGGCAGCCACTCCAGCCATGAAGGTGCGTCGTGAGTTGCCCACCCGATCCATCCCCAGCCCCTTACCGGCGGTAACAATGCGTCTCGGCGCTGGAGCCTACGGAGATCCCTCCTGACCCGGAAGCCACTTGCGGGCCCATTCGCTCATTGGCTGGAAAATGGACGCATGTCCCGACGCAGCTCACGCCCCCGGCGCACCACCCACCGGACCACCGCCGCACCGGCTCTCACCGCCGAGTCGCCCTGCCCCTGCGGGCTGCCCGCCGCGTACGGCCAGTGCTGTGGCCGCTTCCACAGCGGCGAGCAGTCCGCCCCGACTGCCGAGTTGCTGATGCGCTCGCGCTACAGCGCCTTCGTCGCCCAGGACGCGGCGTATCTGCTGCGTACCTGGCACCCCGCCACCAGGCCGGGCCACCTCGAACTCGACCCCGGCACACGGTGGACCGGGCTGGAGATCCTCCGGACGACGGACGGCAGCGCGTTCCACACCACCGGCACGGTCACCTTCCGCGCCCGCTACCGCAGTCACGGCGAGGCGGGCGAGCTGCACGAAGAGTCCACTTTCGAACGGCACGGCGGCGCCTGGGTCTACGTGGCAGGGACGTTCGTCGAGTGAGGCGGGTCACGCCCCTGTCGTGGACCCGGGCCGCACGATCATCAGGACCGTGACGGTCGCCCACAAGAGGTTGAACATCCCCGTGTACATGGCGAGTCTGGCGGACGCGACGGCGCCGAGGTCCTCCAGGACAGCGCTCTGCCCCGGCAGTATCAGCAGCGCGAGGATTCCCGCGGCGAGCGCCGTGAGCACGATGGAGACGATCAGCCAGGCGTCGCCGAGTACCTGCATGCTGCCGGCGGTCGCGAAACCGAAGACGGGCACGACGACGCCGACGGCCGCGTAGACGCGGCAGATGCGGTGCAGATTGCGTACGGTCCCGAGCGCGTCGCCGCTGTCGGGTTCGGCCGCGGCACGGCGGGCCGCGGGCGGGAAGGCGCTGGCCGCGACGGTCACCGGACCGATGGCGATGATCGCGGCCAGTACATGGACGATGAGCAGAAACTTTGTCACGGCACGCACCACTCCTCGAATGGGGAAGTCGGGGGAAACGGGAAAACGGGAAACGGGGAAAGCAGAAAAGCGGCCCCTGGCGGGGCGGCCGGATCGACGCTATGCAGCGGGGCCGGGACCGGACAGTGGCATGAATGCCACCTTCCAACGGATTCTCGCCAGGGCCCACAGGAGGGCCGCTCCGGCCGCCCCAGGCAAGAGACCAGGTCACCCGGCCTTGGCCGGAATACGGCAGGCACTTAGATTGTGGCCATGCACACCGTGGCCGTACTCGCCCTGGACGGCGTTCTCCCCTTCGATCTGTCGACGCCGCTCGGGGCGTTCGCCCTAACCCGGCTGCCCGACGGCCGGTCCCCGTACCGGACCATGGTCTGCGCCCCGGCGGACGAGATCGACGCCGGCGACTTCAGGCTGCGCGCGCCCTGGGGTCTCGACGCGCTCGCCGACGCGGACACGATCATCGTGCCCGGCTGCGCCGACCCGTCGGCGGCGATCTCGCCCGAGGTCCTGGACGCGCTACGGGCGGCGGCGGCCCGTGGCACCCGTATCGCCTCGATCTGCGTCGGCGCCTTCATCCTCGCCGCCACCGGACTGCTGGACGGCCTGCGCGCCACCACCCACTGGCTGGGCGCGGCGGAACTCGCGGCGCTGTACCCCGAGGTCGAGGTCGATCCCGATGTGCTCTACGTCGACAACGGGCAGTTCCTGACCTCGGCCGGAGCCGCCGCCGGGCTCGATCTGTGTCTGCACATGATCCGCCGGGACCACGGTTCGGCGGTCGCGGCGGACGCGGCGCGGCTGTCGGTGATGCCGCTGGAACGCGAGGGCGGCCAGGCGCAGTTCATTGTCCACGAGCTGCCGCCGAGCCCGGACGGCGCGACCTTGGAACCCGTGCTGCGCTGGCTGGAGGAGAACGCCGGGCGTGAACTCACCGTCGGCGAGATCGCCGCGCACGCGCGGATGAGCACCCGCACCCTCAACCGCCGCTTCCGCGAGCAGACGGCGACCACACCGGTGCGGTGGCTGCACCGGGCGCGTATCCGCCGGGCGCAGTACCTGCTGGAGACGACGGCGTACCCGGTGGACCGGATCGCCGCTCAGGTCGGGTTCGGTTCACCGACCGCGTTCCGTGACCGCTTCAAACGGCAGGTCGGGACGAGCCCGCACGCGTACCGCCGCGCTTTTCAGGGCGCGCCCGTGCCCGGCCGATGATGATCAGGCGCTGCGTCAGCCGGCCCAGCAGGCGCGGCCGGGCTTGATGATCAGTCGCGGGTGGTACGCGGCAAGGATCTTGTTGGCCATCGCCAGCGTCGACAGAGCGTGCTCCCGGTCCGCCCGGTCCTCGGCGCACAGCGGGCCACGGAACCGGTACACCTCACGTACGGCGCACTCCGCGTCGATCTCCGCCTGCAGAATGTCGATCGGCATGCAGGAACCGATCAGCGCGGCGACGCGATCGGGGATCGGCACGGGAATGAGGGGTGACACGGCCACGGGTAGTCCTTCTCTGCTTCTTCGTTCGGGCGCCGACGGTCGATCTGTCTGGCGGCGGGGATGTCTGTGTTCGGCAACCGTTTCGGATCGCCCGCTGATTCCTCGTTGCGCACCATTGCACGGGAATACGTCTACTCAGCGCGGCGAGCTCGCCCAGCCGTCCGTATGTCGGCGGTACCGCCGACATACCATACGCGACCCGGGGCCCAGTACCCGAATCCGCAGTTGGAGGCACGTGTCCGGACCCCGCGGCGGCTTCACGGCGGCACCGCGGCGCCGTCACGGCAGCGAGTCATCGGCGCACTCCCGCAGATGGAGCGCACGCAGTACGCCCTCGGTCGCGAACCGGCTCTCGGGATCACTGAGCTGCGTCCCGAAGATGGTCTCCAGACTGCGCAGCCGGTAGCGCACGGTCTGCGGATGCACATCGAGCAGCTCGCCCATCTGAGCCGCCGTGCCGCGGTTGTCCAGCCAGACCCGCAGGGTCTCGATGAGCCGCCCGCGGCGGGTGGGGGTCAGCTTGGCCAGCGGCGCGAGCTCCCGCTCGGCGAGCTGGTCGAGCAGCGCCGGATCAGCCAGCAGCCAGAGGGTGAGCATATGGTCCGCGCAGAAGACGAGATGGGCGTCGTCGATCACACTGGTGTCGATCAGGTCGAAGACGCGGCGCGCCCAGCGGATCGAGTCCGCGGCGGTCGCGGTCGGCACGGTCAGTCCTACGGCGGCCCGGGTTCCGGTCAACGCGTGTTCCAGCATGTGTCGTCGCTGGGCGTCGAGCGGGCCCGGGACGAGTAAGTGGGGCTGCGGGGTGGAGAGGTCGATCAGGACATCGTTGTCGAGATCCGCCCCCGACAGCTCCGCCGGCGCCCGCAGTGCGACGAGAGTCACCCGCTCGGGCAGCGGCCACCCGGTCTGTTCGCAGAGCTCGGAGATGGCGGTACGGGGCACGGGCGGCCCCGCGAGTATCAGGTGCAGCAGGCGGCGGCGCAGCGTCTCGGACTGCTCGACCGCCTGAGACTGGACCTCCAGATAGCCCTCCCGTGTGAGGGCTTCGAGCTCGTCGACGTACGCGAAGAGGGCGTCGGCGAAGCTGAGCATCAGGGTGGGGGAGAGGTTGTAGCGCCGGCCGATCCGCTTGGCGCGCCGCAGCGCCACCCTCGCGCCGAGCCGGTAGGCGCCCTGCAGGGTCTCCAGGGTGCGTCCCTCGTACGCCTCGAACCGGCCGAAGCGGCGGCACATCTCGTCGCGCAGCGGGGAAGGCGTGGAGGGCGAGGCGACCTGGTCCACGAAGACGGAGATGTTCTGCTCGACCCCGATCTGGATCGCCTTGCCGTAGGGGCCGTTGAGGAGCCGCCCGTACTCGGGATAGGCGCGGGTGACCTCGATGCCTATCTCTTTGATGAGGCTGGGTAGTTCGGGCCGGATGATCGCGGCGAACTCCTGCGGGAGCGGGCCCAGCGGCTCTCCCGCGTCGGACGGCTGTGTACTTCTCGACATGCTGCTCCCCTGGGTCTCGGGGCGTCAGGAGGGGGCAGGACCGGTGTGGGGAAGCGCTCCCACGGGCCGACATGCGTGACCTCTTCGTGGGTGCTGAACATAGACCAGACCGAGCCGCCCGCGCAGCAGTTGGGACATGGCCGGATGACACTGGCCGATGGCCGGGGGCGGGCGGCGGGTGGCGGACGGGCAGGGCGAAAGTGCTCACTTCGGGATAAGAATTCAGGGCGAGTTGTTGCCCCGGCGACAATAAAATACCCACTGGTAAGTGCGTTGCAGGAATCTGCGGAACCGGTATTGCGCGGTCGGTTACCCGCTCGTAACGTCACTCCCGCAAGGTGTTCGACCGGGTGGCCGAAAGAATTCGACCCGCGTTCCAAGAAGTGAGCCGCTGCCGCTTTCCCTGCCCGTATGAGGGACTCATACGGGCAGGGAGCGGTGAAACAGGAACAGGTACGCCAACTCCCCGAAGGGAACTACCCGTGCGAAGAATTGCCAGATCCACGGTGATCGCCGCCGCCGCGTTCGCCGCGTCACTCGGACTCGCCATGACCTCAGCGTCTGCCACTGCCCAGGCCGGCTGGACCGTCACCCCCGCCGGCGCGTTCACAGCTTCCGCGACGGAACCCACCTTGAGCGTTCCCAACGCGGAGCTCACCTGCGACTCGTCCAGCGCGGCCGGCTCCCTGTCGAGTTCGGCCACCAATGATGTCGGTGACATCACGAGCCTCGGCTTCGTCAACTGCTCCGTGATCGGCATTCCATTCACTGTGACGACGTCGGGCATGCCGTGGAATGTGAACGCCCTGGGCGTGAACGCCACCAACCCAGACTGGATCAACGCGTCGATCACCGGTGTCCGTGCGCACATCGGCGGCAGCGGCTGCGACGCGGACTTCGCCGGCACGGTGACCGGGCACTTCGAGAACAGCACGGACAAGCTGGTCATCGACGGTGGCGCTCTGGTGGCCTCGAACGCGAGCTGCCTCGGCATCATCAACGACGGTGACGAAGCGCTGTTCACGGCCTCGTACAGCGTGTCGCCGGGTCGCACGATCTCCCCGAACTAGCGAGCGTCCACAGACAGTACTGACTAGAGCAGTGCCGACGACCCCGTGGCCCGCCTTCCGGTGGCCTCGGGGTTCGTCGGGTCCCATGGGCCGGCTGTAAGGGGAGCGATATGAAGGGCGCCATCGGCCGTCCTCGCCGTACGGCGCGCGTCGCCGCGCTCGGCGCCGTGGGACTGGTGGCCGGGCTGATCGCCGGGCCCGGTTCCGCGGCGCAGGCGCGTGATGCCGACGTGACGGTGGCGTACGAGTGCCAGTTCCCGGCCGGGCCCCAGGAGGTCAGGGCCGAGTTCACCGGGGCGTATCCGGACGAAGGCGCGGTGAACCGGCCCATCCAGCCCGGCGAGACGACCGTGAAACTCAACGTGCCGCGGGCCGCGCTCGCGGGCGCCCTGCCGGAGGGCACGGTGGCGGTGACCGGGAGAGCGACGGTCACCGCACACGTCGGCCAGAACGGCAAGACGGTGGAGGCGGCGTGGCAAAACCTGGCCACGCCGCTGACCCCGCTTCCGGAATCCGGCGACCTCGAACTCGTACACCAAGGCCCTGTGCCCTCCGTGACGGTCACCGCGCCCGGTGAGGTGACCTTCACCGCGGGCGACTTCAAGCTGACGCTGACTCCGCGGACCGCCGACAGCGGGAGCGGCGGCAACCCGAGCGAAGACCCGAGTGGCGAGCCGAGCGGCGAGCCGAGCGAAAGCCCGGGCGAGGAGGGGCGCGGCCTCGGTGACCTCGCTCTGCCGTCCGTCGCCTGCGAGCCGCGAGACGGCCAGGATGCCCGGCTGGCCACCGTGCCGGTGCCCGAGGAGCCAGGCCCTGACCCGACGGCGACCGCGTCGGGGGACACTCCGGGGACGGGACAGCCGGGCGGCACAGGGCCCGGCGGCATCGACGTGGAGGCGACGGAACCGCCGCCCGCAGCCATCTGCCCGACGGAGAAGCCCGCCGGCCAGATTGACGAGAGCTTCGTGCCTCAGCCCCCGCCCGGAGACCCGCCCCGGGTCATCAACCTTCCGGGCACCCACGGCTGTGCATACGCCGTCGGGCTCGCGAACGTACGCAAGCTCAACAGCGCGATGATCATCAACGATCCGAAGAAGGACCCTCAGCTGGTCAATGTGCTCGTGGTCATCCGCTCGGTGATCCGGTCGAACAACGCGAAAGGCGGCGGCTATCAGCGGTTCGACTCCCTCGGGGAACTGAAGCTCCGCGACGCCGAATCCACCTTCCTCACCTTCGGGTTCCAGCCCGTCACCGCGAAGGTGGAATTCATCAATGGCCCGCTGACCGTCTCCACGGGCGAGATCAGATTTACGGGCGGCACCAAAACGCCCTTCGCCCAGGCCGGTTTCTACCAGTCGCTGCGCGTGTACGACGTGAAGGTCAACGGCACCCCCCTGGACGTGGGGCCGAACTGCCGGTCCGCCAGGCCCTACCGGGTGGTCCTGCACGGCAAATTCCCCGAATACGTGCACATCATGACAGGCGGGCGGATGAGCGGGGACCTCACCATTCCCGAGTTCGCCGGCTGTGGCACAGCCGGCGAGGACCTGGACCAGCTGTTCAGCGCCTCGATCTCGGGGTCAGGAAACCATATCGAAATGATCCAGGGCCCCGTCTGCGTGCCGAAACAGACCAACACCACCTGCCCGCCGAAACTCCCGGAACTCCCAGGAAGCTGACGGTCTCCTCATCAACACCATTGTCAACGCGCTCATGGAGGTGAGATGGGAATCGAGGTAGTTGTCGAAGGGCTCACCAAATCCTTCGGCAAACAGAACATCTGGCAGGATGTCACGCTCACCCTCCCGGCCGGAGAAGTCAGCGTCATGCTCGGCCCATCGGGTACCGGAAAGACCGTGTTCCTCAAGTCGATCATCGGGCTGCTCAAACCGGAGCACGGCCGCGTCCTCATCAACGGCGTCGACATGGTGAACAGTTCCGAGCGGGACATCTACGAAACCCGCAAGCTCTTCGGCCTGATGTTCCAGGACGGCGCGCTCTTCGGTTCGATGACGCTCTTCGACAATATCGCCTTCCCGCTGCGCGAACACACCCGCAAAAAGGAATCCGAGATCCGCCGCATCGTCATGGAGCGGATGGACATGGTCGGACTCCTCGGCGCCGAGGGAAAACTGCCCGGCGAGATATCCGGCGGCATGCGCAAACGCGCCGGTCTGGCCCGCGCCCTCGTCCTCGATCCGCAGATCATTCTCTGCGACGAGCCCGACTCCGGACTCGACCCGGTCCGCACCGCCTACCTCTCCCAGCTGCTCATCGACCTGAACGCGCAGATCGACGCGACGATGCTGATCGTCACCCACAATCTCGACATCGCGGCCACCGTTCCCGACAACATGGGAATGCTCTTCCGCCGCAACCTCGTCACCTTCGGCCCGCGAGAGGTGCTGCTCACCAGCCAGGAGCCGGTGGTCGCCCAGTTCCTCAGTGGCCGGCGCGAAGGCCCCATCGGAATGTCGGAGGAGAAGGACGCCGCGACCCTCGCGCTGGAAGCGCTGGAGCAGCGCGCCGCCAACGGCTCCGGCTCGTACGCGACCGGGCCGAGGCCCCTGGTCCCGCAGCTGGAGCCGTCCCCCGGCATGCCCGTACGCCGGGCCGTGGAGCGGCGCAGGCAACGGGTGCTCTCCATGATGGCGGAGCTCCCGGAGCCCGCCCGCGCGGCCATCATGCACAGTTACGCCCCGGCCGGCGGCGGTGTGATCGGATGACCGCGCAGTTGCCGATACGGCCAACCGCCCCGGCCCAGCCTCCACCCGGGCCACCCCGAGCGCCCGGACCGCCAGGCCCGCCCGTGCCCAAGGCCCCGCTGCGGGCGCTGGCGCCGCTGCGCGAGACCGGAAAGCTCTTCGCGCTCGCTGCGGCAGTCACCCGGGCGATCTTCCGCAGGCCCTTCCAGGTACGGGAGTTCATCGAGCAGTTCTGGTTCATCGCCAGCGTCACCATCCTGCCCGCCGCCCTCGTCTCGATCCCGTTCGGCGCGGTGATCGCCCTCCAGGTCGGCTCGCTCACCCAGCAGCTCGGAGCCCAGTCCTTCACCGGCGGCGCCAGCGTCCTCGCCGTCATCCAGCAGGCCAGCCCGCTCATCGTGGCGCTGCTGATCGCGGGCGCGGGCGGCTCCGCGATCTGCGCCGACCTCGGCTCCCGCAAGATCCGCGAGGAGCTCGACGCGATGGAGGTCATGGGTGTCTCGCCCATCCAGCGCCTCGTCGTGCCCCGTGTACTGGCGACCATGTTCGTCGCCGTCCTGCTCAACGGCATGGTCTCCGTCGTCGGCACCCTCGGCGGCTACTTCTTCAACGTCGTCATGCAGGACGGCACCCCCGGCGCGTACTTCGCGAGCTTCTCCGCGCTCGCCCAGCTCCCCGACCTCTACATCAGCGAATTCAAGGCGCTGGTCTTCGGTTTCATCGCGGGCATCGTGGCGGCCTACCGCGGCCTCAATCCGCGCGGCGGTCCCAAGGGCGTCGGCGACGCGGTCAACCAGTCCGTCGTCATCACCTTCATGCTGCTCTTCTTCGTGAACATGGTCCTCACGGCGATCTATCTGAACATCGTCCCCGCGAAGGGGGGCTGAGCGATGTCGATGCTCGGCTGGCTGGACCGCTCCGGCGACCAGCTCACCTTCTACGTACGGGCCCTGATCTGGATTCCGAAGACCCTGCGCCGCTACCTCAAGGAGGTGCAGCGGCTCCTCGCCGAGGTCGCCTTCGGCAGCGGCGGCCTCGGCGTCATCGGCGGCACCATCGGCGTGATGATCGCGATGACCCTGTTCACCGGCACGGTCGTCGGCCTCCAGGGATACGCGGCCCTCAACCAGATCGGCACCGCCGCCTTCACCGGATTCGTCTCCGCGTACTTCAACACCCGCGAGATCGCCCCGCTGGTGGCCGGGCTCGCGCTCTCCGCGACCGTCGGCGCGGGCTTCACCGCGCAGCTCGGCGCGATGCGGATCAACGAAGAGGTCGACGCGCTGGAAGCGATGGGGGTGCGCTCCATGCCGTACCTCGTCACCACCCGCATCATCGCCGGTGTCGTGGCGATCATCCCGCTGTACGCCATCGGGCTGCTCAGCTCCTACTTCGCCTCCCGCTGGGTCACCGTCCTCTTCAACGGCCAGTCCGCCGGCACCTACGACCACTACTTCAATCTCTTCCTCTCTCCGACCGATGTCCTGCTGTCGATCCTGAAGGTGCTGATCTTCAGCGTGATGGTGATCCTCGCCCACTGCTACTACGGCTTCCGCGCCACCGGCGGCCCGGCGGGCGTGGGCGTGGCCGTCGGCCGTTCCGTACGCAACGCGATCGTGCTGATCAGCGTCACCGACTTCTTCCTCTCGCTGGCCATCTGGGGCGCGACAACGACGGTGAAGGTGGCGGGGTGAAGACCACAAGCGCACAAACCGTACGCAGACGGCTCGCCGGAGTGGTCTTCCTGCTGGTGCCCGCCCTGCTGGTGTGGCTCTCGGTCGCCGTGTACGACAAGGAGTTCACCGACGACGCCACAGTCACCGTCCTCGCGGGCAGCGTCGGCAACGAAATGCACACCAACGCCGAGGTGAAGCTGCGCGGGGTCGTCGTCGGTGAGGTCCGCGACATCAGCGCCGACGGCGCGGGCGCCCGCCTCACCCTCGCCATCGACCGCGGCAAACTGAGCCAGGTACCGGCCGACGTGACCGCCCAGATGCTGCCGACCACCCTCTTCGGCGAGCGGTTCGTGGCACTCGTACCGCCGTCACGCAACGCCTCCCCGCGCACCCTCAAGGCGGGGGACACCATCCCGCAGGACCGCTCCAGCAACGCCATCGAGCTGGAGCAGGTGCTCGACAATGTGCTGCCGCTGCTCACCGCCGTGAAACCGGAGAAGCTCTCCGCGACCCTGACCGCCGTGTCCCAGGCCCTGCAAGGGCGCGGCGAGCAGCTCGGCCAGACTCTCGTCACACTCGACGCGCACCTGAAGAAGCTCAACCCGCAACTGCCGGTGCTCAACCGGGACATCGCCCAGCTGGTCAAGGTCAGCCACGTCTACGCGGATGCCGCGCCGGATGTGGTCACCGCGCTGACCGACGCCACCACCACCAGTTCCACCATCGCCGACCAGGAGGCCGAGCTCTCGGGTCTCTACGACTCGACGACCAAATCCGCGCAGGACCTCACTGCCTTCCTGCGGAAGAACCAGGACAACCTCATCCGGCTCGCGACAGTGAGCAGGCCCACGCTGGAGCTGCTGGCCCGGTACTCGCGCTCCTTCCCCTGCACCCTGCGGACCCTCGCCGGGTTCGTGCCCGTCATGGACAAAGCGCTCGGCAAGGGAACCGACCAGCCGGGACTCCATGTGAAGCTCACCGCTGTGCCCTCGCTGGGCAAGTACGTGGCGGGCAAGGACGACCCGGTCTACGGCGCCGGGGGCGGACCGCACTGCTACTCCGTGCCGTACACCGGCAGGCCCGCCGTCGCGGGGGTGGCCTCGGCCGCGGAGAACCTCGGGCTGCCCAACTCCCCGCAGGAGAACCAACTCGTCAATGAACTCATGGCCCCCGAGCTGAAGAAGGCGCCCCAGGATCTGCCCGACTGGAGCACCGTGCTCACCGGGCCTGTCTTCCGCGGTGCGGAGGTGAAGCTCAAGTGAAGCGCCGCAGCATTGCCGGACCGCTGGTGAAGTCGATCGCCTTCATCGTGGTGACCGTACTGGCCACCACCGTCCTGGCGGTCAGCATCGCCAATACCGGGGTCGGCGACACCGCCCCGTACAAGGCACGGTTCACGGACGCGACCGGTCTGATCGCCGGGGACAGCGTACGGATCGCCGGGGTGAAGGTCGGCCAGGTCGAGTCCATCAGGGTCGCCGACCGGCGCGTCGCCGAGGTCAGCTTCAGTGTCCAGAAGGGCCGGAAGCTGCCCGCGTCGGTGACGGCGTCCATCAAGTATCTGAACATGGTGGGCCAGCGCTATATCGACCTCGACCAGGGCCCGGGACCCGTCGGCCGCAGCTTCGCCGCCGGCGCCACCATCCCGCTGGACCGCACCACCCCCGCCCTCGACCTGACCCAGCTCTTCAACGGCTTCCAGCCGCTGTTCGAAGGGCTCTCGCCCAACGAGATCAACGACCTGGCGGGCTCCATCGTCAAGGTGCTCCAGGGCGAGGGCTCCACCGTCGACAGCCTGATCAGGCATGTCGGCTCGCTGACGACCACCGTCGCGGCCAAGGACAAGGTCATCGGTGAGGTCATCAAGAATCTCAACACCGTCCTGAAAACCGTCAACGACCGCGAGGCGGGCTTCAACGACCTTGTGACCACCCTCCAGAAACTGGTCACGGGATTCTCCGGCGACCGCAAACCGCTCGGGGACGCCGTCGTCGCCCTGGGCGACCTGACCGTCGTCACCGCCGACCTCCTCCAGGACGGCCGCGCGCCGCTGAAGAAGGACATCGCCGAACTCGGGCGCCTGTCGAAGAATCTGGGCGACAACAGCCCGGCCATCGAGAATTTCCTGAAGAAGACACCCGCCAAGATGCGGGCGATCACCCGCATCGCCTCGTACGGCTCGTGGCTCAACCTCTATCTCTGCGAGGCGAAGGTGACCGGGGTCGCCACCTCGGACGGCTCCAAGCCGCCCACCGGCATCGCGATAACCGAATCGAGGTGCCAGGGATGATGAGGATGAAACCTGTACGGGAACGCAATCCGGTCAACGTCAGCCTGGTCGGCCTGCTGGTCCTGGTGCTGCTCGGCCTCGCCGCGTACCGGGCTGACTCGCTGCCCTTCCTCGGCGGCGGCACCGCCTACACCGCCGACTTCACCGAGGCCGCCGGCCTGGACGAGGGCGACGAGGTACGGATCGCCGGGGTGAAGGTCGGCGAGGTCACCGCCGTCAGTCTCGACGGCGCCCAGGTGAAGGTCGGCTTCACGGTGAAGGACGCCTGGATCGGCAACTCCAGCACCGCCGCGATCGCCATCAAGACCCTCCTCGGCGAGAAGTACCTCGCGCTCGACCCACTCGGCACCGGCAGTCAGGACCCCGGCGAGCGCATCCCGGTGAGCCGCACCACCTCCCCGTACGACGTCACCCAGGCGTTCAACGGACTCGGCGAGACCATCGGCAAGATCGACACCGCGCAGCTCGCCAAGAGCTTCGAGACGATCTCCGACACCTTCAAGAACTCCCCGCCCAACGTCCGCTCCGCCGCTACCGGGCTCTCCGCGCTCTCGAAGTCTGTCTCCGACAGGGACGCGCAGCTCGCCGAACTCCTCAGGGGCAGCAAGCAACTCACCAAGACCCTGTCGGGCAAGAAGTCCAGCTTCGAAACGCTCCTGGAGGACGGCAACCTGCTGCTCGGCGAGATCCAGGCGCGGCGGGACGCCATCCATCTGCTGCTGACGGGGACGAAGAGCCTCGGCACCCAGCTCAGCGGCGTTGTCCAGGACAACAGAGACCAGCTCAAGCCCACCCTCACCGCGCTCAGCAAGGTCACCACCGTCCTGCTGAAGAACCGCAAGAGCCTGGACGAGACGCTCGCGCTGGCCGGACCGTACTACCGGCTCGTCGGCAACACCCTCGGCAACGGCCGCTGGTTCGACAGCTACGTCTGCGGTCTCGTCCCCAAGAACTATCTGCCCTCTGGTACGCCTCCGACGACCGGATGCATGCCGCCCAAACCCCAAGGCGGCGCCTCATGAACGTCAAGCGCATCGTAGGGATGGCCGCGGGCCTCGCGGTCGTGGCGGTCGCGGGCACCTCGGGGGTGATGGCCCTCAGCGACTCCGGATCCACCCGTATCACCGCGTACTTCAGCCGCGCGACCGGCGTGTACGAGGGCTCCGACCTGCGGGTGCTCGGCGTCAAGGTCGGCACGGTCGGCACGGTGCGGCCCCAGGGCGACGAGGTCAGGGTGACGCTGCTGCTCGACAAGGACGTCAAGGTCCCCCAGGGCGCGCACGCCGTCGTCGTCGCGCCCAGCGTCGTCGCCGACCGGTACATCCAGCTCGCCCCCGCCTACACGGGCGGCGCCGCTATCGAGGACGGAGCGGTGCTGCCCGCCGCGAACAACGCCATGCCGCTGGAGGTCGACCAGCTGTACGAGTCGATCACCGAGCTGTCCACCGCGCTCGGCCCCGAAGGGGCCAACGCGCAGGGCGCGCTCGCCGGGCTCTTCGACACCGGCGCCGCGAACCTCAACGGGAACGGAAAGGCGATCGGCGACTCCATCGAGCAGTTCGGCAAGGCGGCCAAGACGCTCGACGGCAGCAGCGACGATCTCTTCGACTCCCTCGCCTACCTCCAGTCCTTCACCACCATGCTGAAGAAGAACGACGGCAATGTGGCGAAGGCGGAACAGCAACTCGCAAGCGTGACCGGGTTCCTGGCCGACGACAAGGAAAACCTGGGAGACGCGCTCAAGGAACTCGGCACCGCGCTCCGCCTGGTGAAGGACTTCATCAAGGAGAACCGCGACAGCCTCAAGGAGAACGTCGACGCGCTGGTGCCGCTCACCCAGACCCTGGTCGACCAGCGCGCCTCACTCGCCGAGGCCATGGACACGGTGCCGCTCGCCGCGGGCAATGTGCTCAACGCGTACGACCCTGTGCACCGCAGCCTCAACGGCCGCGCCGACATCAACGAGCTGAGCTTCGGCCCCGAGATCGTCATCCCGAAGGAGTCGGGGTCGCTGGCCGGACTGGTGCCGGTCTCCTCGGCGCGGCAGAAGGCCCTTCCCGGGCTTCCGCTGCCGCCCGTCGGCACGGTGTACGGCACCCCGGAGAAGCGGAAGGGGGCCTCCCGTTGAGAACCGCACGTACGAGAACCACGCATACGAGAACTACGCGTACGAGAACCCGAGTCGTCCTCGCTCTGGCCGTCGGGTTCACGGTGACCGTGGCCGGATGCTCGATGCCGGAGGTCTCCGGCATCGAATCGCTGCCGCTGCCCGGCGGTGCCGACCTCGGCAGCCATCCGTACGAGATCACCGCGGAGTTCGCCGATGTGCTCAGCCTGGTCCCGCAGTCGGCGGTCAAGGTGAACGACGTCGCCGTCGGCCGCGTCACCAAGATCACGCTCAGCTCCGACGACTGGTCGGCGAAGGTCACCATGCGCGTCAACGGCGGCGTAAAGCTGCCCGCCAACGCCTATGCGCACCTGGAACAGTCCAGCCTCCTCGGCGAGAAGTACGTCCAGCTCGCCCCGCCCGCGAAGGCGGAGAACGCCAGGGGCACACTCGCCGACGGCGCGGCCATCCCCATCGCCCGCACCAACCGCAATCCGGAGGTCGAAGAGGTCTTCGGCGCGCTGTCGCTGCTGCTCAACGGCGGCGGCATCAACCAGATCAAGACCATCGCCACCGAACTCAACAAGGCCATCGGCGGCAAGGAACCGCAGGTCCGCTCCACGCTGAAGCGGGTCGAAACCCTGGTCACCAGCCTCGACCGGAACAAGGGGAACATCACCGCGGCCCTCGACGGCGTCAACCGGCTCGCCGCCACCCTCGCCACCCGTAAACAGGAGGTCGGACAGATCCTCACCGGGCTCAGCCCGGGACTGAAGGTGCTGGAGGAGCAGCGCGGCTCGCTGCTGACCATGCTCCGCGCTCTGGGCACGCTCTCCACGGTCGCCGTCGACACCATCGAGAAGTCCAAGGACGACACGATCGCCGACCTCAAGGCGCTCGCACCCACCCTGAAAGCGCTCGCCGACTCGGGGCAGGCGCTGCCCGACTCCTTGCAGGTGCTGCTTACGTACCCGTTCACCGACGAGGTGCTGCGCGGGGTGAAGGGCGACTATCTCAACGTCTATCTCGACGTCACGGCGGTCCCGGGGACGACGATCATCCCGGAGTACATACCGGACGAGCAGAAACCCGCCGCGGTCTCCGCTCCTCTGCCGCTGCCCGCAGTGTCCTCCGGGGCTTCCGGGAAAGGGAGCAACTGATGGTCACCCTCGCCACCCGCCTCAAGAACGTCGCCTTCCTCATCATCGCCGTCCTGGTGCTGGGTTTCATCGGCGTCCGCTACGCCGACCTCGGCCACTACGTCGGCATGCGGGACTACTACACCGTACGGGTCCAACTCCCGCAGACCGGCGGTCTGTTCACCCACTCCAATGTCACCTACCGGGGTGTGTCGGTGGGCCGCGTCGGACCCATCGACCTGACCGACGAGGGGGTCGAGGCGGAGCTGCGTATCAAGGACTCCGCACCGCGGATCCCCGCCGACCTCGAAGCGGTCGTCGCCAGCCTCTCCGCGGTCGGCGAGCAGTACATCGACCTGCGCCCGGCGGGCGACGAGGGACCCTTCCTCCGGGACGGCGCGGTGATCGCGCAGGCCGACACTCGTATCCCCGCGCCGGTCACCGATGTTCTGACCAGCGTCGACAGCCTGGCCTCCTCCGTCGATCTGGAGTCCCTGCGTACCGTCGTCGACGAGTTCGGTACGGCCCTCAACGGGCGCGGCGACGACCTTCAGGTGCTGCTGGACAACGGCAACGACTTCGTACTGGCCGCTGACGAGGCCCTACCGGTCAACACCCGCCTGATGATCGACGGCGAGACGGTGCTGCGTACGCAGGCCGAACAGGGCAAGGCACTCAGGTCCTTCGCGGGCGGCGCGAAGGAGCTCGCCGGACAGCTCAGGACCTCCGACACCGACCTGCGCAAGCTCATCGCCGCCGCGCCGGACGCAGCAGGCCAGGTCAGCGGCCTGCTGCGGGACCTCGACCCGGGTCTCGGGGTCGTCGTCGCCAATCTGCTGACCACCTCGGAGGTCGCTGTGACCCGGCAGCGCGGCATCGAGGAGCTGCTGGTCAAACTGCCCGCCGTGGCCGCCGCGGGCTCGACCGCCGTCACCACGGAGGGCGCGAACTTCGGTATGTCGGTGACGTTCTTCGAGCCGCTGCCCTGCACGTCCGGATACGGCTCCACCACCTACCGCAACGGCCTCGACACCTCGCCCGCGACCGCCCTCAACACCAAGGCGCGGTGCGCGTCCCCGCCGGGCAGCGGCATCAACGTCCGCGGCAGCGCGAACGCGCCGAGCGGCGGCCCGGTCCCGGATCCGGTGCGGCCGGGCTCGGCGCTGCCGGGGGCGTTGGGACTGCCCGCGGTGGAGGGGAGCCCGGCGGATCTGGGCGGGCTGCTCGGTCTTGAGGCCGCGGATGATTAGCCGCCTGAGCGACCTGAGTGACCTGAGCGAGCGCCGCCGTGGCGTGGCCATGTGGATCGCCATGGTTCTCGCCGTGCTGTTCTGCGCCTCCGCCGGCTGGTCGTACGGCCAGACCAAGGGCGACGACTCACTGACGTACGCCACCTCCCGCGACCAGGCGCTCAAGGACGGCCGAGCACACATCGCCCGGCTGACGAGCTTCGACGCCAAGGACCCCGACACCGGGCTGCGGCAGTGGCTCGACGCCTCGACCGGGCCGCTGCACGACGAACTGAAGCGTACGAAGGCGAAAACGGACACGACCGTGCGCGCCACGGTCACGGACGCGGCCCTCACCGCACTCGACACCCGTACCGGCATGGCCGAACTGATCGCGACAGTACGGGTCGAGACCGGCGCGGGCGGCACCAAGGCGAGCAGCCCCGACCGCAAACGGCTGGAGGCCACGCTCGCCCGCACCGCGGACGGCTGGAAGGTCAAGGCACTCAGCGCGGTCCCGGTCGGTGGGGCATGAGCGACAGGAAAGGCATGGGAGGACGGCGAGGATGAGCGGGAGTGGGGACATCAGGGCCGTCATACCGGCGCCGCGTTCGTCGCCGGAGAACGATCCGCCCGAACAGGATCAAGACCAGCAGAGCCAGCAGAGCGAACAGGACCGTGAGGACCCGAAGGGCTCGGAGGAGGACCCGCGAGGCCATCCTCGCTGGATCACCCCGGCGGCCGTGGCCGCCGTGCTCGTACTGATCCTCGGCGGCGCCGGACTCCTGTTCCGCGCCGGCCAGTTGAGCGACACCCCGGCCGCCGCCAACCACGCGCTCACCGACACCGAAGCCACCACCCGCGTGATCGGCGAGGTCAGCAGCGCGCTCACCAAGGTTTTCTCGTACTCCCCGGCACAGACGGGCACGACCAGGCAGGCGGCGCGCGAACTGCTCGCGGGCAAGGCAGCGCGCCAGTACGGTGAGCTGTTCGGGCAGGTCGAGAAGCGGGCGGCGGAGCAGAAGCTGACGCTCACCACCCATGTCGTACGCGCCGGAGTGACCCGGCTGACCGACCGCGGCGCGCACCTCCTGGTCTTCCTCGACCAGGTCGCTGAGCGCCGCGGCAAGACGCCCGTCACCTCCGCCGCGCAGCTGTCGGTCACCGCGGAACTGCACGAAGGCCGCTGGCAGATCGTCGACATCACATCCCGCTAGGAGAGAGGAGGGTCCATGGCACGGACGACGAGGAATCCGCTGCTCGCGGCGGCGCTGGCGCTCACGGTCGCCGCGGCCGGATTCGCGGGCTGGGGCGGCTGGTCCTGGTACTCGGCGGCGCACGACGACTCCACGGCGTACGCGAAGCAACGGGACGCGGCGCTCGCCGCGGGGGAGCAGGCGGTGCAGAACATGAACACCCTCGACCACCGTGATCTCAAACGCGGGCTCGACACCTGGGAGGAGTCGGCCACCGGCGAGCTGCGCAAACAACTCACCGACGGTCGCGGTGAGTTCGAGAAGCAGATCCAGCAGGCCAAGACGGTGACCAGCGCCAAGGTGCTGTCGGGAGCGGTGACGGAACTGGACGACCGGGCAGGCAGGGCGAGCGTACTGGTGGCGGTGCGGATCACGGTGACCGCGCCGAAGGGCAAACCGGCCGAGAAGGAGAGCCGGATGCTCGGCGAGCTCACCCGTACGCCCGAGGGCTGGAAGCTCAGCGCCCTCGGCCAGGCGCCGGTCGGCAACGCCGCGGCCGAGTGAAAAGCGAGAGGACCACCGGAACATGTCGACCACCCGTCACCTGATCAACCGCCGACGGCGGCTGGCAACCACGGCCCGCACGCCCGCGACGCCCACCACAACGCGCAAGTCCACGCCGAAGCCCACGCCTGAGCCGCCCCAGAAGCAGCTGAGTCCCAAGGCCGATCCGGAAGCGACGGCGGCAGCACAACGCCGCGTCAGAATCCCGCTGCCCGCCGTCCTGTGCGTACTGACCGTCCTGCTCGGCGGCTTCGCCGCCTTCGCGGTCACTCAGGCCTCCGACGTGCGCGACCAACCCGCCGCCCGCAATTCCGCCCTCACCGACCTCGCCCGGACCAGTGAGGTCAAGGGGCAGATCACCAAGGCGGTCGAGGCGGTCTTCTCGTACAACTTCGCCGACCCCGGGGCGCTGGACAAGGCGGCAAAGGCGCAGCTCACCGGCAAGGCGGTGACGCAGCACACCGAGATGCTCGCCGCCGTGCGCGCCCAGGGGCCGAAACAGAAGCTCGTGCTCACTACCACCGTGACGGAGAGCGGGGTAGAACTGATCGACGGCGACCGGGCTCGCGTGCTTGTCTTCGCGGACCAGAGCAACACCCGGACGGCGACGAAGGACGAAACGACGTACGCAGCCGCCATGTTCGCCGTGGACACGGTCCGGATCGACGGGACCTGGCGGATCGCATCCATCGACACGTTCGGGGCGGGTTCATGAGGCATAAGAAGCACAAGAGGCACCAGAAGCACACGACGCTTGCCATGCTTGGCGGCACACGGTTACGCAGGGGAATGGCCGGGACCACCGCGGCCGTGGCGGCGATGGCCGCGCTCAGCGCCTCGCAGGCCCCCTCTCTCTTACAGGCAGAGCCGGTGACCCACAACAGCAACGCCGGTGCCCAGGGGAAGAGTTCGGCCGAGCCGCCGAACGACGACTCGTACCACACCGAACTCCCGCCGCTGCGCCCCTCCATCGGGCCCCTCCCGCTCACGCCCCCGTCCCCCTCCGGCCCCAGCTCCAGTTCCAGTGGCATCCTGGTCGGCCAGGTCTGGGATCAGTCGGGCATCCCGGCCACCGTCCTGGCCGCGTACCGGCAGGCCGAGACCCGGCTCGGGCGCGCCGATCCGAGCTGCAATCTGCCGTGGCAACTGCTGGCCGCCATCGGCAAGGTGGAGTCCGGCCAGGCACGCGGCGGCCGGGTCGACGCACAGGGCACGACTCTCTCGCCGATCCTCGGCCCGGTGCTCAACGGCATCGGCTTCGCCAACATCTCGGACACCGACAACGGCGCGTACGACGGCGACTCGATGTACGACCGCGCGGTCGGCCCGATGCAGTTCATCCCCTCCACCTGGGCACGGTGGGGCCAGGACGCCAACGGCGACGGGCGCAGAGACCCCAACAACATCTACGACGCCGCGCTCGCCGCCGGACACTACCTCTGCGCGGGACAGCGGAACCTCGTGGTCAAGGCCGACCTGGACCGCGCGATCCTCAGCTACAACCACTCGACGGCGTATCTGAGTACGGTCCTGTCCTGGCTGTCCTTCTACCGGCAGGGCAGCCACGCGGTGCCGGACGGCAAGGGCGTCCTGCCCACCAGCCCCGGCGCGGGTGGCACGACCCCGGCGACACGGCCCGTAGGCGGAGGCGGAGGCGGAGGCGGTGGCGGCGGCGGCGGTGGCGGCGGCGGGGGAGGCGGCGACATCATCGTCGGCCCGCCGCCCGTCCCGCCGGCGCACACCCCGCCGCCCCGCCCGACGACCGGTCCCGGCCCCCGGCCGTCACCTCCGGCGCAGAGCACACCGCCCCCGAGCGACTCACCGAGCCCCACCCCCGATCCCACTACGAGCCCGAGCCCGAGCCCCGCCCCGACCACCGGCCCGACCCCGACCCCCACCCCGACCCCGGATCCGAGCCCCACGGGCTCCCTCTGCGCCACGCCGACACCGACCGAGTCGCCGACCGAACCGGCCGACCCCTCGCCGTCGCCGAGCGACGGGCCCTGCTCACTGTCCGGGGCGTGATCCGGGGGGCG
This sequence comes from Streptomyces sp. NPDC052236, assembly GCF_044548015.1. Classification (NCBI taxonomy): domain Bacteria; kingdom Bacillati; phylum Actinomycetota; class Actinomycetes; order Kitasatosporales; family Streptomycetaceae; genus Streptomyces; species Streptomyces sp. NPDC052236. The sequence goes on from NZ_JBIUBL010000023.1 coordinate 93,396, forward strand.
ACAGTACCTCCTCCAGGTCGTACCGCACCGGCTCCTCCAGCTGCGCGTATGTGCAGCTGGAGGGGTCGCGGTCCGGGCGCCACCGGCGGAACTGGGCGGTGTGCCGGAACCGGTCGCCCTCCATATGGTCGTACGCCACCTCCACCACCCGCTCCGGCCGCAGCGGCACCCACGAGAGGTCCTTCTTGCCTGTCCAGCGGCTCTGCGCGCCCGGCAGCCTGGCCGTCTCATGGGCGCTCTCCTCGGCCCACGCCGCCCACGGGTGGCCGTCCGGCGCGTCCATGCGCAGCGGCTCCAGCTCCTCGATCAGCTCCTCGCGCCGCTGCGCGGAGAACGCGGCGCAGACGCCGACATGCTGCAGGGCGCCCGAGTCGTCGTACAGCCCGAGCAGCAGCGAGCCGACGACCGGACCGCTCTTGTGGAACCGGTAACCGGCCACCACGACATCCGCCGTCCGCTCATGTTTGACCTTGTACATCAGCCGTATGTCGGGCCGGTACGGCATGTCGAGGGGCTTGGCGATGACCCCGTCGAGCCCGGCGCCCTCGTACTGCTCGAACCACTCCTCGGCCACCTTGATCTCGGTGGTGGCGGGCGCGAGATACACCGGCGGCCGGGCGTCGGCGAGCGCGGCGGCCAGTGTGGTGCGCCGCAGCGAGAGCGGGGCGTCCAGCAGCGCTTCGTCATCGAGGGCGAGCAGGTCGAAGGCGATAAAACTCGCCGGGGTCCGTTCGGCGAGCATCCGCACCCGGGAATCAGCCGGGTGAATACGCTCGGTGAGCCGGTCGAAGTCCAGTCTGCCTTCGTGGGCGATGACGATCTCGCCGTCGACGACGCAGCGGTCGGGCAGCGCGGCCAGCAGGTCCTTCACCAGCTCGGGAAAGTAGCGGGTGAGCGGCTTACCGGTCCGGGAGCCGATCACCAGCTCGGTGCCGTCCCGGTGGACGATCGCCCGGAAGCCGTCCCACTTGGCCTCGTAGTGCATGCCCGGCGGGATCGTCTTCACGGATTTGGCGAGCATCGGCTTGACCGGCGGCATCACGGGCAGATCCATGACCCGATTCTGCCCGATATGCAGCATATTCGCGCTAGGCCTACCGTGGCCCACATGGGTGCAGCGGTGGAACTGGAAGCCGGCGGGCGGACCGTACGGCTGTCCAGCCCGGACAAGGTCTACTTTCCCGAGCGGGGCTTCACCAAGCTGGATGTGGCCCGCTACTACCTGGCCGTGGGGGAGGGCATCACGCGCGCCCTGCGTGACCGGCCCACCACGCTGGAGCGCTACCCCGAGGGTATCGGCGGTGAGTCCTTCTTCCAGAAACGCGCGCCCAAGAATCTCCCCGAGTGGATCCCCACCGCCCATATCTCCTTCCCCAGCGGGCGCACCGCCGACGAGATCTGCCCCACCGAGATCGCCGCCGTGATCTGGGCGGCGAACCTCGGGTGTCTGACCTTCCACCCCTGGCCCGTACGGCGAAACGGCGTCGACCACCCCGACGAGCTGCGCCTCGATCTGGACCCGCAGCCGGGCACGGACTTCGCCGACGCGGTCCGGGCCGCCCACGAGCTGCGCGTCATCCTGGAGGAGCACGCTCTGCGCGGCTGGCCCAAGACCTCGGGCGGCCGGGGCGTACATGTCTTCATCCCGATCGAGCCCCGCTGGGACTTCACGCGCGTACGGCGGGCGGCCATCGCCATCGGGCGCGAGCTGGAGCGGCGTATGGCGGGCCGGGTCACCACGGCCTGGTGGAAGGAGGAGCGCGGCGAGAAGATCTTCTTCGACTACAACCAGACCGCGCGCGACCGCACCATCGCCTCCGCCTACTCCGTACGTCCCAAGGAGCGGGCCCCGGTCTCGGCACCGCTCCGCTGGGAGGAGCTGGACGATGTATCGCCGCACGACTTCGACCTGGCCACCATGCCGGTGCGCTATGCGGAGCTGGGCGATGTGCACGCGGACATGGAGGACCACGCCTTCTCGCTGGACAGCGTGCTGGAGCTCGCCGCCAAGGACGAGCGCGACCACGCGCTGGGCGACCTGCCGTACCCGCCGGACTACCCGAAGATGCCGGGCGAGCCGATGCGGGTACAGCCGAGCCGCGCGAAGAAGCCCGCGAAAAAGCCCGCGAAGAAGCCCCCTTCCTAGGTTGGAAGAGGGCTTCCCAGAAGCCGGAAGTGCTACAGCTCCTTGACGCGGATGTCGCGGTACGAGATCACATCGGTCGTGCCGTGGACCTGGAGCCCGATATAGCCGGAGGAGTACCGCCGGCCGTCCGTGCCCGGGTCGTCGCCGCGCGGCGGAGTGAAGACCTGGCCGCCGACATTGTCGAACTCATTGATCAGCACACCGTTGCGGTAGACCGAGTAGTGCTGGTCGACCACGCGGATCTCGTAGTCGTTCCAGGTGCCCTTCGGCGTCACACCCGCGCCGCCCAAGCCCACCCGGTCGAAGCCGTAGACCGAGCCTGTCTTGTACATGTCTCCGTCAGGACGGTCGAGCACCTGCACCTCGTGCCCGTACTTGATGGCGACCCACTCCGGACGCGACTCCTCCGGGTTGTTGTGGACGTAGGGGAAGCGCACGAAGACACCGCCGTTGGCGTTGGACGCGCCCGGCGCGTCGTCCCGCCACTGGAGCTTCAGCGAAAAGTCACCGTACTGACGCTGCGGGAACCACAGCATGCCCATGCCGCCGACCGTGGTGCTGCTGGTGATGGCCCGGTCGCCGCTGAGGGCGAAGGAACCGCCGCCGACATGCTGCCACTTGTCGAGGGACGCCTGCGTGCCGTCGAACAGATCGCGGTAGCCGGTGTTCTGGCCCGGCTTGCCGATGCCGGACTGCTTGGCCGCCTTGTAGATCTTCTTGTGCTCGCGCTGGTCGATGACTCCGTCCGCGAGCAGCTGGTCGAGCACCTTGTCCACGTGCTTGAGGAACAGCGCGTGCGAGGACCAGTCCTTCTCGTCCTCGATCAGTTCGTTGACGGTGCAGCGGCTACGGGTCATCCGGTTGGGCACACCCGTGTCGACCGTGCCGACGATCACCGTCAACCGCTCGTCGAACTCCGGGCAGTTGGGCGCCGGAACCCCGCCGCCCTCGGCGATCGTGAACGACACCTTCTTCGCCACGGAGGTGTTGCCCGCCTTGTCGGTCGCCCGGTGCAGGACCGTGTGGAAGCCCACCCGGTCGACCATGACGGGAGCCGTGTACGCGAGATAGGGGCCGCCGTCGAGCGAGTACTCGACCTTGTCGACGCCGGAGGCGTCCGCACCGGAGTCCGTCGCGCTGAGCGTGACCTTGGCGCTGGTGATGTACGCGCCGTCGGAGTTCTGTTGGCCGCTCACCACGGCGGTCGTCTCCGGCGGCGCCTTGTCCTCGGCGGGCGGCGCCACCACCGTGAACTCCACGGACTTCTCGGCGGCGGCGTTGCCCGCCTTGTCGGTGGCCTTGTAGCGGACCTGGTGGGTGCCCACCGCGTGCACCATCACCGGCGCGGTGTACGGCTGCCAGGCGCCGCCCGCCCCGATCGCGTACTCGATGGTGTTGACGCCCGAACCGGTGTCGGACGCGGTCACGGTCACCGTGGCCATGTCCAGATACTGCCCCTGGCCGTTCTTCTCGCCGCTCACCGTCGCCGAGGTCTCGGGCGCCGTCGTGTCGTCGGTCGGCTTGGCGGCGACCGCGAAGTCGACCGCCTTCTCGGCGGCCACGTTCCCCGCCTTGTCACTGGCCCGGTAGCGGAGCTTGTGCGTGCCGACCTCGCTGATCACGACCGGCGCGGTGTACGCCTGCCAGGGGCCATCCGCCCCGACCGCGTACTCGACCTTGTCGACACCCAACCCGCCGGCGTCGGTCGCCGACACGGTCACGGTCGCCTGGCCGACGTACGCGCCGCCGGCATTCTGGTCGCCCGTGACCTTCGCCGCCGTATCGGGCGCGGTGGTGTCCTCGCCGCTGGGCTCGGTGACGGTGAGGATGCCCTGCATGGTGCCATGGCCGGGAATGGCGCAGAAGAAGCGGTACCGGCCGGGTGTGAGCGTCACCTCGGCGGTGTGCTTGCCGCCCTGGGCGTCACTGGGGGTGGCGAAGATGTTCAGTGGTACGTCGTTGTTGTACTCGGGATCGGATACGTCGAAGGTCAGCGTGTGTGGCATGCCGATGGTGTTGCCGGTCGCCGCGCTGTTCTCGAACACGATGGTGGTGGCGCCCGCCACCGCGGTGGCCGGGAACGAGACGTACTTGTCGATGGGATCGCCGGCTGTCCAGGTCAGCACCTGTGCGGCAGCCTTACTGGACTGTCCGTACGCGACGGCGGAGGTCAGCCCCAGGACCATGACCACGGTGGCCAGCAGAGCCGTCCAGATGCTCGCTGTTCTGTGTCTTACCAGACTCACCGCACCGCCGCCTTCCTTGCGAGGTTGTCGGCGGACGGCGTCGGCTCGCCGCCCTTGTAGGTGACGCGCCACAGCGCGGACTTGGCGTCGGAGGTGAAGAAACCGCGCCCGTAGTCCTGGACATACAGCGAACCGTCCGCCGCGAACTTCCAGTCCATGAGGTTGCGGATGCCGTTCGCGCCCACCGGGATGATCTTCTTCAGGGTTTCGGCGTGTGCCGGGATGCCGCCCTTGCCGACTGTCCTGGGGTCGGTCAGCACCGCGTGGCGCGGCTGGTCGCCGTCGTAGAAGTCACCGACGAACCACTTCCCGTCCCAGTACGCGGGCCACTTCTCCGTACTCGTGCTCGCCGCGTCGTAGCGGTAGACCGGGCCGTTCATGGTGGCCTGGCTGCCGCCCTTGAGCCACGGCATGAGCAGCTTCTGTTCCTCCGTCTTGTAGCTCGGGACGCCGTTGGCGTCGCGCGGATAGTCCACGCCGCCACCCTGCGGTGAGTACCAGATGGTGTTGGCTGTGACGGGCGGCAGATTCACCAGGCCGTCGTTGTTCGGCGACTCGTTCTTCGGCTTCGCGCAGTCGTACCAGCCGAGCGGCTTGCTCGGATCGGGCAAATTGCGGTCCCGGTAGGGCTGGTTGTTGCCCATGCAGTACGGCCAGCCATGGTTGCCCGGCTTGGTGATCGCGGCGAACGTGTCGTACTTCGCCGGGCCCCAGGTGGTGCTGGGCGCACCCGCGTCGGGGCCGACCCAGCCCGCGTAGAGGGTGTCGGTGGCCTTGTCGATGGAGATGCGCGCGGGGTTGCGCACACCCATCACATAGATCTCACCGCGGGTCTTGCCGCCGCCCTCGTCCTGCTCCTTGCCGGTGAAGAGGTTGCCCTCGGGGAGCGTGTACGTCCCGTCGGCCTCGGGGTGGATCCGCAGGATCTTGCCGTTGAGGTTGTTGGTGTTGCCCGCGGTGCGGCGGGCGTCGGCGAACGAGACACCCTTGAAGTTCGGCTCGGGGTTGTTGCCGGAGTAACCGCCGCTGAAACCGGAGGAGTTGTTGTCACCGGTGGCGATGTAGAGGTTGCCCTTGGAGTCCCAGGCAAGTCCGCCGCCCGCATGGCAGCAGCTGTGGATCTGCACCGGCCACTTGAGCAGCACCTTCTCACTCGCCAGATCGAGCTTGTTGCTCGCCTGGTCGAAGGTGAAGCGCGAGACATAACGCTTGGCCATATGCGTATCGCGGTTGATCTGCGAGTGGGGTGTGTAGTGCAGATACACCCACCCGTTGGTCGCGAAGCCGGGGTCGAGCTCGATGCCGAGCAACCCCTCCTCGACCTTGATCAGCTCATCGCCGCCGCCCTTGTTGCCGAAGACGGTCAGCGCACCGGCGAGCGTGACCTTCTTGGTCTTCGGGTCGTAGACATGGATCTCGCCCTGGCCCTTGCCCATGTCGGGGTTGTTCCAGTCGGTGACGACGGGCTTGCTGGAGTCGGCGCCGCCGCGCCCGATGGAGAACACCCGCCCGTCCGGGGCGGTGACCAGGCCGTGCGGCTCGCCGATCTGGTCGTTCTGGCCCGGCTGGTTGGGCTGGGTGACGCGCTGGGCGGTGTAGTTGGCGTTGATGGTGGCCTTGCAGTCGGCGCGCGAGAGCCGGGTGGTCCAGGAGAGGGCGCCGCGCAGGTGGTCGCGGAAGTCGGTCTCGGCGAAGCTGTCGACCGTACCGCCCATACCGGTGTAGAAGGAACGGCCGCCGTCGTAGTCACGGCACCAGGAGACCGGGTGATCCGCGCCATTGGCGCCGGTGCCGGGCGCGTACGAACTCTCCTGGACGCGCGCCACGGTGTGCACGCTGCCGGAGGGGTTCACCGCCCAGTTGAACCACTTGTCGGGTCGCTTCCACTCGAGCGGGAGCGACTTGGTGGCGGGATGCTGCCGGTCGCCGACCTCGACGACGGCGCGCTGTACCGCGCTCGCCGCGCCGGCCGGGCGGGCGCCGATCAGTCCGGTGAACCAGTCCGAGTACGGCTCGGTGCGCGCCGCGTCATGGACGCCGAGGAAGCCTCCGCCGGCCTCCAGGAACGATTCGAGCCCGGCTTCCTGGGCGGGGTCGAGCACATCGCCGCCGCCGGTGAGGAAGACGACCGCGTTGTACTTGCCGAGTTTGGTCGCGTTGGTGAAGACGGCGGCGTCGTCGGTGGCCTCGGTCTTGAAGCGGCCCGCGGCGGGCCCGGTCTGTCCGATGGTCTCGATCGCCGCGATACCGGCGTCGACGGTCGGCGATTCCTCGGTGGTCGAGGCGTGGAAGACGAGTACCCGGACATTCTGGCCGCCGGGCGGCGACGGCAGGGACAACGTTGTCGCCCCTGTCGCCCCTGTCGCCCCTATCGCCCCTATCGCCTCGGTCGGCGAGGGCTCCGGATAGGGCCTGGCGGAGGCTGTGCTGCTGCCGCCGAGTAAGGACGCGGTCAGGGCGCCGACACCAAGTGCCGCCGCCAGAACGCCACTTCGGGATCTTGACCGGTGATGTGGTGCGCGCTGCATGTGGTCACCCACCCCTCTTTGGTCACATCAACAGCCTGGAAACTAGACCCCTTTTCGTGGTTCGCCAATAGGAACGACCGCAATGGCACAAACTTTGTCCTGGGTGTGGATAAACGAAGGTCCCCCGGCTACCGTGTGGCCGTCGTCGAGGACTGGGGGAGTTCGCACATGGACAGACGGAGCTTCAACTTGCGCCTGCTGGCGGGGAGCGCGGCGGCTGCCACGGGCGTGACATCGTTGTCGGCCGCTTCGGCTTCGGGCGCCGGTGCCGCTGCCGGTGCTGCCGCTGCGGCGCCGAAGACCGCCCCGGCGGGCGGCCGGGTACGCCACCTCAAGCTCTACGCCGAGAAGCTGGCCGACGGTCAGCTGGGCTACGGCCTGGAAAAGGGCAAGGCGACGATCCCGGGCCCGATGATCGAGCTGATCGAGGGCGACACCTTGCACATCGAGTTCGAGAACACCATGGACGTACCGGTCAGCCTGCACGCACACGGCGTGGACTACGACATCGCCAACGACGGCACCAAGCTCAGCAGGAGCCACGTCGAACCGGGCGGCAGCCGTACGTACACCTGGCGCACCCACACCCCGGGCAAGCGCGCGGACGGCACCTGGCGGGAGGGCAGCGCGGGTTACTGGCACTACCACGATCATGTGGTGGGCACGGACCATGGCACGGGCGGCCTCCGCAAGGGGCTCTACGGTCCTGTGGTGGTCCGCAGGAAGGGCGACATCCTCCCGGACAAGCAGTTCGCGATCGTCTTCAACGACATGGTGATCAACAACAAGCCGGGCGGCCAGAGTCCCAACTTCCAGGCCACGGTGGGTGATCGCGTCGAAATCGTCATGATCACGCACGGCGAGTTCTACCACACGTTCCATATGCACGGTCATCGCTGGGCGGACAACAGAACAGGCCTGCTGGACGGCGCGGGCGACGTCAGCCGCATCATTGACAACAAGATCACGGGCCCGGCGGACTCCTTCGGCTTCCAGATCATCGCGGGCGAACACTGTGGCGCGGGGGCATGGATGTACCACTGCCATGTGCAGAGCCACTCCGACATGGGCATGGCCGGGCTGTTCCTGGTGGCGAAGCCGGACGGCACGATTCCGGGGTACGAGCCGCACCACCCGGCGGAGGCGGAGGCGGCGGCGGGGGAGCACGACCACTAAGACTTGTCCCGTGTGTGTACGGGGGCGTCCGGTGTGCGGTCGTGTCGTTCCGGCGTGGGCCCTTGGTCGGCGTGTACGGTCTGCGAACATAAAACTGCACGAACGACCGTGCTAATATATGCCCCTACTTCATCGGCCGACCGAGGAGAACCGGGTATGCACCCCTTGGCACCGCTCCTTCGCACCGCCCTCAACGCCACCTCCCGCGTCGCGCCCGCCCTGGCCGGGCGAGCGGCGTTCACGCTGTTCGCCCGCCCGCTCGGCCGCAGCCGCCCACGCTCGTCCGAACGGGAACTCCACGCCGCCGCACACACCGACCGGCTCACCGTCAACGGCAGGAGCGTCGTCACCTACACCTGGGGAGACGGCGCCCGCCCCGTACTGCTGGTGCACGGCTGGTCGTCGCGCGGCTCGCGGTTCGCCGACTTCGTCTCCGCGCTGCGCGACAAGGGCTACAGCCCGGTCACCTTCGACGCCCCGGGGCACGGCGACTCGGAGGGCCGCGCCACGACGATCCTCGAATACCGGGAGATCATCCGGCAGTTGCACGCGCGGCACGGCGACTTCGAGGCCGTCGTCGCCCACTCCTTCGGGGTGCTGGCGACGTTCTTCGCGCTGCGCGACGGGGTGGTGGCCCACCGGATCGTAGGACTCGGCGGGGTCGGCAGCTTCGAGTATCTGGTCGACGCGTTCTGCGCGGGCCTCGGGCTGAATGACCGGCTGAAGCGGGACTTGCGCCGCCATGTCGAGGGCCTGCTCTTCCCGCGCGAGCCGGACATATGGGAGCGCTTCAACGTCACGTACCGGCCGGAGGAGGTCGCCGTCCCCGTCCTGCTCTTTCACGACGAGGGCGACGGCATGGTGCCCGTGGCCCAGTCGCGGCTCATCGCGGCGACGCACGGCGAGCGCGCACGGCTGGTCGTCACCCGCGGCCTCGGGCACAGCCGGATCCTCAACGCCCCGGACGTCGTCGCGGAAGCGGTGGGCTTCGCCGTATCAGGCCGTGTCGGCCGCGACGAGGCGTCGGTGAGCTGACCGGAGGCGTCGGTCAGCTGACCGTCAAGGCTGCTCGGGCAGCTCCGCGGTGTCCGTGGCCGCCGCGCGCAGGCGGTTGAGGATGCCGCGCGCGGCCCTGTCGTACACCGAATCGTCGTCGTGCAGCACGGACTCGGCGTTGGCCGCCTCCATCAGCGCGATGATCTCGAACGCGAGCTGCGGTACGTCGAGGTCCGCACCGAAGCCGCCGACGCGCCGGGCCTCCTCGATGGTCCGCTCCACGTACGCCACCCAGTCGGTCCGGGCTTTGGCGACCGCGTCGTGCACCGGACCGCTGCGGGCGTCGAACTCGGCGGTGACGGTATAGAAGAAGCAGCCGCCGGCGAAGACGCGGCGCGCGGAGTAGTCCAGCCACCGCCCGCACAGCGCCCACACCCGCGCGGCACCCGGCGGCAACTCACGGGCGGGCGCCACCACCTGCTCGCCGAAGACCTCGATAGCCGCCCGCACTGTCGCGAGCTGGAGCTCTTCCTTGGAGCCGAAGAGCGCGAAGACGCCGCTCTTGCTTAGCTTCAGCTCGGTGGCGATGCGCCCCAGGGAGAGGCCCTCCAGACCTTCCACGGAGGCGACATTCATCGTACGTTCGAGCACCAGCCGCCGGGTCTGGTTACCGCGCTCGACGCGTCCGTCCATACGTGTGCTGCTGCCGGTCATGTCCTCCATCGTACTGAACGCACGGTCGTGCGGATATCCGGATCATTGATCCTTCATTGATCCAGCGTTTATCGGCACGAGACAACGTGTCCCGCATGCCGATCAACACCATCAGCTACATCACCAAAATCACCGACATCACCGACATCACCGACGAAGAACTCTCCTGGCAGGAGAACGCGCTGTGCGCCCAGACGGGACCGGAGTTCTTCTTCCCGGCCCCCGGGTCCTCGACGCGCGAGGCGAAGCAGCTGTGCGGGGCGTGCGAGGGGCGGGTGGCGTGCCTGCAGTACGCGCTCGCCAATGACGAGAGGTTCGGGGTCTGGGGCGGACTTTCGGAGCAGGAGCGGTTCCTCCTCAAGCGCAACCAGGCCTGACAACCGGGCGCGGGCAACCAGCACTCGAGGCCGGTCCGCGGCTAGACTTTCCGCGCTCCGGCAAGCCTTCAGGTAACGGTGGTGCGGATGACTCGGGTTGTAGTACTGGGCGAATACCGGGCGGACAGGCTGATTCCGCCGCTCGTACGGGCCGGCGCCGAAGTCGTCGTCCTGGGATTTGTGGAGCTCAGCTCTTTCCTGGGGCCCGAAGTCGAGTGCGGGAAGCTGCCGCATGACCTGACCGAGCGAGACCTTCTGCTGCTTCTCCAGGGCTATGACGCGGACATCGCGATCCCGAATATGAACTCACCCGGTCAGGAACAAACACTGCCGGTCTACGCCCGTGCCGCGGCCCAGTGGCGGGCGAGCGGTCGGCACATGCTGGTGCACTCCGAGGAATTCGCCACCCTGGCCACCGACAAGGTGGAGTTTCACCGGATCGCGGAACAGCGAGGCTGGCCCGTGCCCCGAGGAGTGATCTGCCACGACGCGACGACGCTTCGGGCCGCTGTTGCCGAGATCGGATCCCCTGTGCTGGTCAAGGAGGCCCGGAGCGAGTCCCATGCCGGGCGGTGCTTTGTGGCGCGCGACGAGCCGCTCGACCGGGCCGCCCTCGACATGATGTACCCGGTCCTGGTGCAACAGGCGGTCGCGGGCGAGGAATTCGCGGTCGAGCTGATCACAGGCCCGTCGTACACCGTCACCTGGCCGGTCGCCTCCCTGGGCATGCTCGACAGCGCTTGCGCGCCGGGGAAGCAGGCCCGGGTCGAGCCCGTCGAACTGCCCGACGGGGTACGGGAGGCGCTGGTCGCCGTCATCCGCGACATCGTGAACACGTACCGGCCGGCCGGCCCTTGGCAGATCGACTTCGCCGTGTCGGACGGCGCGCTCCATCTCATCGAGCTGAACGGCCGGCTCGGCGGGCTGTCCAATATGAGCTGGGCGAGCACGGGTCTCGATCCCCACCTGGCTCATGTCGGAGCCGTGCTGGGGCACCCACTTGAGCAGCCGCGGACGGCACAGGTCGCACTGGAACTTCCGGTGTACAACGAGGCGGTGCTCCCCGCCGCTCCAGCCGGGACGGAGCTGAAGTCCTTTCCGGGAAACCCGGCCAATCGGGTGCCGTACAACGCCGGGTACTACCGGGCGGTTCTCCGTGTCCCCGACAGCCGTGCGGGCGAGGCGCGGGACTGGTTGCTGGGCCTGCCACCGGGGACTCTGCTGATCGACTCCGCTGCGGCGGTCGCCCAGCTCACCCGTGCGATGAAGGCCCTCAAACAGGGCGGTGCGCCGCTCCTCCGCGACGCCTGATTTCCCTGCCGTCCGGTCAGCCGTCCACCGGCCAGGTGCCGCGGCGCACCATCTCGGTCACCTTCTGCGGACCGTTGGCCCGTACGAGCAGCTCCAGCCGCATCCGCTCGATGTCGTCGGCAGACCAGCTCTCGGTCGCCATCGTCGCCTTCTCGTGCGACCAGCCATTGTCGTAGTGGCGTACGACGTAATCCTTCTGGAATTCCCACATCTTTGTTCCGGGCAGCGGGGTGACAATGAAGGGGTTGGCGTAGGCCATCCCATGGTTCATCAACGTCGCCGCGTAGTCGATGGTTTTCTCGATTCCCTCCAGCGACTCGATGTACGGATTACCACCCGGTTCGGACGGTGGATTGACGAAGCCGAGCATAAAGCCGCCGGTGACCTGAATCCCGTAGTCGGTGAAAATTTGCACGATCTCTGCCGTGGCTTTCTGGATGGAGTTCAGCCTGGACTTCCCCGATCGCTCAAGGCTCTCTTCGTTCGCGCTCTCCACGGCGAGATAGACGCTGTAGCAGCCGCTGTCCGCCATTGCCCGAACCAGGTCTTTGAAAGTCAGGCCGCCGCGCATCGCGGCGATGACATTGCGGAAGTTGGGATTGCGGCATTCCTTGTCGTCCATGGCGTCGACGAAGCGTTCGCCCAGGTGCAGCAGGACAAGGTTGAACAGGCTCAGACCTCCTTCCTCCACCCAGGGAAGGTCGTGTTTCTTCAGGAGCTCGCACACCCGCATCGCATAGAGCGGGTCATGCATCAGATGGTCGTCCTCAATGAGGACTTCGGTCACTCCCTGTTTGACGATCTCGGCGAGGTGGAGATCGAACCAGTCCGTGCCCAGCGCCCGCCAGGGTCCGTTCACCATGGGGATATAGCAGAAGTCGCAGCCGACATTGCAGCCGATGGTGGAGAAGATCTGCGCCCAGGACCCGGTGGAGCGCACCCGTGCTCCCGAGGAGTGGTAGGCCTGCTCGTACTGGCTCATGTCCAGCAGTCCGAAATCGGGCAGCGGCATCATGCTCAACCGCTGATCCAGCCCCTGCCGCTTGGGCAGGATCCGCATATACGGGGTCGCCGCCGTGGTCCTGACGAGCGCGCCGTCGCCGCGCCGATAGGCGATGCCCGGTACGGAATCGACGTCGCCCTCCGCGGTGGTGAGCGCCTCCAGCAGCGCTGTGAAGGTCTGGTCGGCCTCATTGAGCACAATGAAGTCGAAGGGCGAATCGGGCAGCGCGTTGCGCCAGTCACCACTGGAGTGCGCGCCGCCGGTGACCGTCACGATTCCCTGGTCGATGTCCTTGATCAGGTCGGCCAGCGCCCGCGCGTTTCCCCACTGCACGGTGTAGTTGCACTGGACGCCCACGATGTCCGGGGCGTATTCCTCGATGCGGGCCCGTAAGTCGGCGTCTTCAAGCCCGTAGCGGACGAGGTGACCGGTGTCGAGGTCGAGGAGTTTGCGCTCGTGTTCCCAGCCCGCGAAGGGGGAGTCGATGATGCGTACGTTGAAGCCGGCCAGCTGTGCGTTGGTGACGATGCGCAGCAGTCCGATGGGAGTGCCGGCCCGTTTCATCACCTCGAAGGTGTCCAGTCCCATGCTCTGGAAGGCACTGGGGGAGGGCGCGGGCTCCACCACGCGGGTGTAGGACGGCACGATGAGCAGAACGCGCGGGGCTTCTCCGCCTGCGCGACGCCGGGCACCGCCGGCGGACGCCCGCAGGGATGGCTGACCGAGGTGTCGCAGCGCGGAGCGTTGCGGAGCGGATGAGAATATGACGGAGGGATTTTCCACAATCACGGACGAGGAACCGGCACGCTGAGCCATTACGGACTCCTATCGACGCTGCCGAACAGTTCCGCCAAGGCTGCCATTTATTTCGCGCCTTGGGCACCCGCTCTTTCTGGACAGTGGGGGGCCGCCGAGCGGGTAATGGGGCGGCAATCCGTGGCGAGTTTTGGACTTGCCCTGGCCGGACTGGATCACGACGGTGTCCTTGAACGCGATATTGAACGTCGCCATGTTCTCGTAGATGGGGGTCGCGTGAGGGAGACTGGTGCTCGGTACGGCCCACGGCGCAGTGGATTGCGCCTGGCGCGAACTGAGTTCCTCTTCGCGACCCCTGGGTCTTCTATGTGCGAGGCGAAGCAGCTGCGTGGGGCGTGAGAGACTCGGCCGCATGATCAGCCATGGCGACGACTCGCGGCACGAACTGTTTCTCCGTGAGGGTCTGGACGCCGTGGACGTGGTGCGCGCTCACACTGCGGCGCTGCGCGTGCTGCGGTCCAGTATTGAGTCGGCTCACGTTGATGCCTACAGCGATGTCGCCTGGCCGCAGGACGTCATGCCCTCTTACGAGCAGGCGCTGTGTCTGGCTCGGAATGCTGTGGTCAGTGGCACCCGATCCGCGAGGGCCGATCCCGGAATGGGGATTGATATCGATATCCGCGACGATGCACAGTTCGAAGTGCTACTGGCCCTGGCTCCCTACACGATCCACGCCGAGGGATGGCTGGGCAATCAGTCGATCTTCAGCATGGATGACACCGGAACAGCCCTGTGGGTCGCCGTCACAGCGGCGGAAGAAGTCGAACTCAGGTCGCAGCTCGACACACTGGGAATAGCGCGAATGGCGTTCACGGCCGAATGCCCTGGAGGGGGCAGAACAGCTAGAGCACGGCAAGGCGGGAGAATCCGGCTGACCCGTGCCCGGCGTCGATCGCCCGTTGAACGGCGGCCCGCCCAGAGCTGAGCACGCTGTCGTCCAGGCCGTTCGCCCGGATGGTGTCGATGACGTCGTCCAAAATCGCCGCCGCCGAGACGACCGTGGAGGCGTCCCCGGGGAAGTCGTCCGTGGTGATGTGCTCGGCGACCACGTCGATCAGCTCGGGGAGCAGACCGGCCATCACGTTCGCATGCCCGCCAAGATCGGCCGGGGTGATGTTCTCCGCGGCGGCCAACCGGAACGCGTGCACCACCCCGAACATCGACGTCCAGAACAGGTCCAGCAGGGACACGTTGAACCCGGCCGCCCGCCCGGGATCCTCGCCGAGGTACGTCCCGTTCTCGCCGAGTGCGGCCAGCGCGCCCTGGTGCGCCTGGTAGACGTCGCTCGGCCCGCTGTACAGCAGCGCCGCCTCCGGGCCGCCGACGACCCCGTTCAGGATCACGCCGTCGATGTAGTGGACGCCGTGTTCCGCTGCCCACGCGGCCATCTCGCGGGCCTGCTGCGGCGAGCCGCCGGTGAGGTTGACCAGGGTGCGGCCCTTCAGCGCGTCGGGATCAAGAACCGATCGCACGGCCTGGTAGTTCAGCACGCACACGATGACAAGAGGGCTCGCGGCGATCGCCTCGGCAGCGGTGCCGGCAATGGTGGCGTCGAGGTCGTTTCCTTTGCCTGGCGTGCGGTTCCACGCGGTGGTGGGGTGGCCGGCGGTGGCGAACGCGGTCGCCAGTGCCCGGCCCATCGGGCCAAGTCCGAGGACAGCCACGGGTGTCATGCCGGTTAAGCTAAACCTTCACGTTGACGTCAGAGTCAAGTCGGGAGCCGGGATGCGGATCGGGGAACTGTCGCGACGGACAGACGTCAGCGAGCGCGCGTTGCGGTACTACGAGGAACAAGGCTTGCTGCGCCCGGAACGGCGGCCGAGCGGCTATCGCGTGTACAGCGACGCGGACGTGCCGGCAGTACGGCGGACCGGGGCCTGCTCGCGGCCGGGCTGAGCACAGCGCAGATTGTGGAAGTGCTGCCGTGCATGGTCGATGACAACGGCCTGTTGATGCCCAGCTGCCCGGAACTGGTCGACGAGCTGGTCAAGCACCGGGACCGGATCGGCGAGGCCATCAGCGAACTGGAAGCGACCCGCGCCAACCTGAACACGATCATCGCCGGCGAACAGCGAGGAGGCTGACACCGGGCGCCTCCGGGCTGCTTCGGCAGGCACGGGAAGAGAGGCCGCAGGTGGGAGCGGGCATGGCGGAGCCGCCGGGCCTCGGAGGTGAAGCCGGGCGGTATGGCCTTCATCGGCCCGCATCCTCGCGAGCGTGACCAGCCTCGCGTTCACGCCGCACTGCTGAGGGCACCGACGACCTACTCTCGGTCGATTGTCGGATATGTGCTCAGCATGGTGTTGAAGTAGCCCTCCGGGGCTTCTTCGAGGTAGTCCAGCAGGTTCTCCAGGAAGGCACGCAGATGCGGAAGCGCGTTGTGCTGATCCAGGTCTTCCTGGGAACGCCAGACTTCGTACAGGAAGAATCGGCCGTCCTCATGCTTGTGGAGGTGGTACTGCAGGTTCCCCTCCTCCTGCCGGGTGGGTTCCACGAATGAGGTGAGGATCCGCCTGACCTCCTTGGCGCGCTCCGGCTTGGGCCGCAGGAAACCGTAGAGGGAGATGGGCGTTTGCGTTGTCGTCATAGGGCCAACGCTAGAATCTGCCACCGATGTGAGGTTCAAGTTCGTCGCGCGTGAGGTGGGTCACATGAAAATCGGCGAACTGGCTCGCGTGTCGGGCGTGAATGTACGGCTGCTGCGTTACTACGAGGAGCAGGGCCTGCTCACCTCGTACCGGGCGGGTGGCGGCCACCGCCACTACACGGCCGACGCTCCCACCACAGTCGCTCAGATCCGCACCCTGCTGGCTGCGGGACTCCCGACGAAGGTCATACGTGACCTCATGCCCTGCCTCCTCGGTGACGGCCCCGAAGTCGACGCCTGCGTGCTGGGCCATCTGCGGACGCGGCTGGATGATCTGGACACTCGCATCGCCAACCTGCAACAGGCCCGAGCATCGCTCAACGGCCTCCTCGACGCTTCCATGCAGGCATCCCGGAGGATGCCCTCATCCGCCTGACGCGCCGAGCGATCCAGGCGCGGAAAACGCAGTGGTGGCCCCCTCGGACTCGCCGAGAGGGCCACCAGCCGGCTGGACGCAGCCGGACGCAGCCGGACGTAACGAAGAAAGAAGGCGGTCAGCGCGCCGCGCGCGCCGCCAGACGGGCCTTGCGGGCCGCCAGCTTCTCGTCGAACTTGCTCGCCTCGGCGTCCAGGCCCCGCATGTACAGGCCCAGCTCCTCCTGCGCCTTCAGACCCTCCGGGCCAAGCCCGTCGATGTCCAGCACCTTCAGGAAGCGCAGCACCGGCTGCAGCACATCGTCGTGGTGGATGCGCATGTTGTAGATCTCGCCGATCGCCATCTGCGCCGCGGCCCGCTCGAAGCCCGGCATGCCGTGCCCCGGCATCCGGAAGTCGACCACGACATCGCGCACGGCCTGCATCGTCAGGTCCGGGGCGATCTCGAACGCCGCGCCCAGCAGGTTGCGGTAGAAGACCATGTGCAGGTTCTCGTCGGTCGCGATGCGCGCCAGCATCCGGTCGCAGACCGGGTCGCCCGACTGGTGGCCGGTGTTGCGGTGCGAGACGCGCGTCGCCAGCTCCTGGAAGGCGACGTACGCCACCGAGTGCAGCATCGAGTGGCGGTTGTCGGACTCGAAGCCCTCCGCCATGTGCACCATCCGGAACTGCTCAAGCTTGTCCGGGTCGACCGCGCGCGAGGTCAGCAGGTAGTCGCGCATCACGATGCCGTGGCGGCCCTCCTCGGCCGTCCAGCGGTGCACCCAGGTGCCCCAGGCGCCGTCGCGGCCGAAGAGGGAAGCGATCTCGTGGTGGTAACTGGGGAGGTTGTCCTCGGTCAGCAGGTTCACGACCAGCGCGATCTTGCCGATGTCGGTGACCTTGGACTGCTCAGGCTCCCAGGCCTGGCCGTCCTCGAAGAAGCCGGGGAAATTGCGGCCGTCGGTGAACGGGACGTACTCGTGAGGCATCCAGTCCTTGGCGACCTTGAGATGGCGGTTGAGTTCCTTCTCCACCACCTCTTCCAGCGCGTACAGCAGTCGCGCGTCGGTCCACGCGTCCGAACTGCCGAGTTGAGGAGAGGTGATCGTCACGGGTTACTCCTGGGGACGGGAGAGTTGTACTTACGGATTCGTAGGTTACGAGACCGTAGGTTAAGGCGGCGGTAAGCCTCAGGCCAAGCCCAGCATAAAGATGTCCGGTTACCTTCCGTTATGCGTACAGGTCGCGGAGCCGTACGGAGAGACAAGTCACGCATCCTTCGAGTTTTTCGAACTCGCTGATGTCCACCGTGACGGGCTCATAGCCGAGCTCCGCGAAGAGCTCCGCCGTCTTCGGCGCGCTCGCCGCCATCAGCAGCCGGCCCCCGCCGAGCAGCACCACATGCGCGCCCGACTCCTCCGGTACGGGCAGATGGTGCGGGAAGGCGGTCGGCGTGTCGATCAGCGGCGGGTAGCCGATGACCGTGCCGTCCGGCAGCGCGGTCACCGCCGACTTCAGGTGCAGCGCCTTGCTCACCGGTACGGCGACGACCTGTGCGCCCAGCGGCTCGAAGGCCGCCCGCAACTGCTGGACCCCGGCCGCGTTCGTACGGCCGCCACGCCCCACGTAGATCGTGTCGCCGACCTTCAGGACGTCGCCGCCGTCGAGGGTGCCGGGCTCCCACCCCAGTTTACCGAGCAGCCGAGCCGGGCCACCGTCTCCTCGACCGTCGCCGTCTCCGGCCTGCGGGATTCGGCTCCCGGGCGCGTGATCAGCGCGACGTTCCGGTACATCACCACCGTGTCCTCGATGAAGACGCCGTCCGGGCAGTCGTCGGCGGGCTCTGTCTCGACGGTCTCCCAGCCGTGCTCGCGCAGCGTCCCGGCGTACGTCTCCCACTGTTCGAGCGCCAGCCGGGCGTCGACCGGAGTGCGCTCCATGTGGGTGACCAGGCCCTCGGCGAGGCGCGGGCTCGGTCGGCGGATCAGGGCTTTTCTACTGGGCACGGGCGCCTCTCCAGAGATCTCGGCGGTCTGGTGGCGCCCATCATGGCCGTCGTCCCGGGGGATGGAATCCCCGAAGGGCGGTGGCGGGACCGCTCAGCCGCGCAGCTCAGCCTCGTACCTCCTCCGCGTCGATGTCACGCAGCTCGCCGTCCAGCAGCAGCCAGCGCGTGATGCCGATCGATTCCAGAAACGCCACATCGTGGCTCGCCACGATCAGCGCCCCCTCGTACGACTCCAGCGCCGCCGTCAGCCTCCGCACGCTCGCCATGTCGAGATTGTTCGTCGGCTCGTCCAGCATCAGCAGCTGCGGCGCCGGCTCCGCGAGCAGCAGCGCGGCCAGCGTCGCGCGGAACCGCTCGCCGCCCGACAGCGTCCCGGCCCGCTGGTCCGCCCGCGCGCCCCGGAACAGGAAGCGCGCCAGCCGCGCCCTGATCCGGTTATTGGTCACGTCGGGCGCGAACCGCGCCACGTTCTCCACCACGGTCAGCTCGTCGTCCAGCACATCGAGCCGCTGCGGCAGAAAGCGGAACGGGACCTCGGCCACCGCCTCGCCCGCGACCGGCTCCAGCTCTCCGCTGATCGTCCGCAGCAGGGTCGTTTTGCCTGCTCCGTTACGCCCGACCAGCGCGATCCGCTCCGGGCCGCGCACTTCGAACTCGCCCTTCACCTCGGCTCCGTAACGTAGCGCCAGCGCGCTCAGCCGCAGCACGCCCCGGCCAGGATGGACCTTGGTGAACGGCAGCTCGACGCGGATCTCGTCGTCGTCGCGGACCGCCTCCGCCGCCTCGTCGAGCCGCTCCTTCGCCTCGGCGAGTTTCTCGGCGTGCATGATGCGGTGCTTGCCCGCCGACTCCTGGGCCGCGCGCTTGCGCGCCCCCATAACGATCTTCGGCTCGCGCTTGGAGTCCGCCATCTTCTGGCCGTACCGCTTGCGGCGCGCCAGCTTGAGATGCGCCTCGGCCAGATCGCGCTTCTGCCGCTGTACGTCGGCCTCGGCGACGCGGACCATACGCTCCGCCGCCTCCTGCTCGGCCGCGAGCGTCTCCTCGTACGCGGAGAAGTTCCCGCCGTACCACGCGACCTCCCCGTCGCGCAGATCGGCGACCTGGTCGACCAGCTCCAGCAGCTCACGGTCGTGGCTGACCACGACCATCACCCCGGACCAAGCGGCCACCGCGTCGTACAGCCGCCTGCGCGCGTACAGATCGAGGTTGTTGGTCGGCTCGTCGAGCAGCAGTACGCCCGGCCTGGCCAGCAGCAACGCGGCCAGCCGCAGCAGGACGCCCTCGCCGCCCGACACCTCCCCGATGGTGCGGTCGAGGCCGATGTGGCCGAGCCCGAGCTGGTCGAGGGCGGCGCGCGCCCGCTCCTCGACGTCCCACTCGTCGCCGACCGCCGTGAAGTGCTCCTCGCTCGGATCGCCCGCCTCGATGGCGTGCAGGGCGGCGCGGGCGGCGGCGATGCCGAGGACCTCGTCCACGCGCAGCGCGGTGTCGAGCACGAGGTTCTGCGGCAGATAGCCGACATCGCCCGCGGTGCGCACCGCTCCGCCGGAGGGTGTGAGGTCTCCGGCGATCAGCCGCAGCAGCGTGGATTTTCCTGATCCATTGCGGCCGATCAGGCCGGTCCGTCCCGGGCCGACCGCGAGCTGGAAGTCATCGAAGACACCGGTGCCGTCCGGCCAGGCGAAGGTGAGGGCGGTGCAGGTGATGTGGGTGGGGGCTGTAGACATACGGGTCTCCGGTTGCGTGGAAGGGGTGCGGGCAACGGATGGAGACACCAGCGGTACGGGCGACGGGCCACGGGCGACCAGAGCGGGAGCGCGGACATGGAAAGGTCCCGGTCGGGAAGGGAGGACGGCTCAAGCACCGAGGTCGCACGCAGTGCGTACAGAGCATGCTGAAAGCAGCTGTACCGCACGGTGTCTCAGGACCTCAGATGCGCAACGTCCCACTCCAATCGACGACAACAGGACCCTGTCGACGCTACGAGGGGCGGTCGCGGGCTGTCAACGAGATATCGAGCACGCGGCCCGACGTCGATGTCGGATTTTCGCCAGCCACCCGGGTCCGCCCGGTGCTTGAGTTCCGCTCATGACCGACCTCACTGAGCTTGCCCGCCGCTTCCACTCCCTGCACACCGCCGACCGCCCCCTGGTCCTCCCCAACGCCTGGGACACCGCCGGCGCCCGGATCATCGCCGACACCGGTGCGGCGGCGATCGCCACCACCAGCGCGGGCGTCGCCTGGGATCTCGGCGCCGCGGACGGCGACCGGCTGGACCGCGGAGCCGCGCTCGACCGGCTGGCACGTATCTGCTCCGCCGTCGACATCCCCGTCACGGCGGACATCGAGGGCGGCTACGCCGAGACCGCGGACGGCGTCGCCGACACGATCCGGGCGGTCCTCGCCGCCGGAGCGGTCGGCGTGAACATCGAGGACGGGATCCGGCCCGCCGACGAGCACACGGCGCGGATCGCCGTCGCCCGCGCGGCCGCCGACGCCACGGACGTGCCGCTGTTCGTCAACGCCCGGATCGATGTCTTTCTGGCGGGCATCGGCGCGGAGCCGGACCGGCTGAAGGAGACGCTGAAGCGGGCCGCCGCATGTATCGCCGCGGGCGCGGACGGGATCTTCGTGCCGGGCGTGGTCGACCCCCGGACGGTCGAGGCCCTCGCCCACGGGATCGACGCGCCGCTGAATGTGATGGCCGGTCCAGGGGCGCCCGACACGGCGGAGCTGGCGCGGCTGGGCGCGGCGCGCGTCAGCGTGGGGTCCCAGATCGCGCAGGCCGCGCACGCGCTCGTACGCGAGGCGGCCCGGGAACTGCTCACCTCGGGCACCTACACCGCCCTGTCCGGCGGTTACGACTACCTGGAGCTCAATGCTCTCCTCGGCGCCGAGCGCGCGTAGGACGTGCGTAGGACGTGCGTAGGAGACGCAGAACAGCCCTCAGCAGGCGTCGCGCAGCAGCTCCGCCAGATTGTGATCGAGGTCCAGAAAGAGGTGCTCCCGGCCGTCCGGGACCATGTCCTGTGCGCGCTCGAGGAAGCGGCGCAGCTCGCTGGTGCGGACATGCACCATGGCGATGCCCTCGGGGGCGTGGAACTCCAGCACCGTACGGTCGAAGCCGTACGGCCGCACACGTACGTCGCCGACCCCGGCCGCAGTGTCCACGCCCGCCGCGAGCAGTTCACGGGAGAACGTCCAGGACACCTCGCTGCCCTCCAGCGTCGCCGGAGCGGGGAAGGCCATCTGTACGGCGAACGGCTCCTCGCGGTCGTATCGGAGTGTGGCCGGTACGCACTCCATCTGGGGCGCCGAGGCGACCAGCCGGGCTTGCACGGCCTGCTCGATAACGGTGTACAAGGCCTGCTCCTTATTGCGGTGCGTGGCTCGGGTGTCGCGCCCGCGGCCCCCTGTCACCGGGAAAGACGGCAGAACGAGCCTTTGCGTGCATCGAGGTGAAGAGTATCGAGAGTGAAGTACGTCACGTGCGCTCCTCGTCGCGCTCTGGACGGCGTTTCGCCCGTGGGCTAGCTTCCAGCGCCATGATCTCCATGGGGAAGACGAGACGAATGGTGTCGGCGGGACTGTGCGCGGCAGCCCTGGCCGCGGCCCTGGCCGTACCGGCTCAAGCGCAGGCAGCGCCCGCTCCCGCTCCAGCTCAGCAGCGGCCTGGCTGGTCCCTCAAGGACACCGGCGCCGACGTACGGATGCGGGGCCTCGCGGCCGTCAGCCGCAGCACCGCGTGGGTGGCGGGCTCGAAGGGCACCGTGCTGCGTACGTCCGATGGTGGCCGCCGCTGGCTGAACGTATCGCCGCCCGGCGCGGGCGAGTTGGAGCTCCGCGACATCGAGGCCTTCGACAACCGGCGCGCGGTCGTGCTGGCGATCGGGGAGGGCGAGGCGTCGCGGGTCTTCCGTACCGAGGACGGCGGGGCGAACTGGACCGAGTCCTTCCGCAACACCGACCCGAAGGCCTTCTACGACTGCATAACCTTCTTCGACAGCCGGCACGGCCTCGCCATGAGCGATCCGGTGGACGGCACGTTCCGCATTCTGTCGACCGGTGACGGCGGCAAGTCGTGGCGGGTGCTGCCGAGCGCCGGGATGCCCGCCGCGCTGCCGGGCGAGGCGGGCTTCGCCGCGAGTGGCCAGTGCCTGGTCAGCGCGGGCAGCAAGGACGTATGGCTGGCGACGGGCGGCGGCGCGACGGCGCGCGTGCTGCACTCCGCCGACCGCGGCCTGAACTGGACGGCCGTCGAGTCGACAATCCCGGCGGGGGACCCGGCACGCGGGGTCTTCGCGCTCGCCTTCCGGGACCGCGACCACGGCATCGCCGTCGGCGGCGACTACCGCGGCGACCAGGCGTCCCCGCGCGCCGTAGCGGTCAGCCGGGACGGCGGGCGCAGCTGGCGGCAGGCGAAGACGCCGCCGCCCGCCTACCGTTCGGGCGTGGCCTGGCTGCCGCACAGCCGCTCGGCGGCGCTCGCCGTCGGCCCGTCCGGGACCGATCTGACGGTGGACGGCGGGCGCACCTGGCGCACCGTCGACACCGGTTCGTACGACACGGTCGACTGCACACCCGACTTCGGGTGCTGGGCCTCGGGGGAGAAGGGGCGGGTCGCCAGGCTGGAGTTCTGAGGTAATTCCGGCTGCCGTGTCTTCATGTCGGCATGTCGTCATACAGTGGGCCGTACCATGAAGATCATCGAGACGCCCGCCGACTGGCCCGCCGACGAGCCCGCCGCCCTGGCCGTCCAGGACGAACTGCGCAGCCGCGTCATCCTGGACGAGCCGGGGCCGCCGCCCGGCGCCGGCCTGGTCACCGGCGTCGACGTGGCCTACGACGACGAGCGCGATCTCGTCGCCGCGGCGGCCGTCGTCCTCGACGCCGCGACGCTCACCGTCGTCGAGGAGGCCACCGCGGTCGGCCGCGTCGCCTTCCCGTACGTGCCGGGGCTCCTCGCCTTCCGCGAGCTCCCGACCGTACTCGCCGCCCTTGAATCGCTGACCGCCGAGCCCGGTCTGGTGGTCTGCGACGGTTACGGGCGGGCGCACCCGCGCCGCTTCGGGCTCGCCGCGCACCTCGGCGTACTGACCGGGCTGCCGGTGATCGGCGTCGCCAAGAACCCCTTCGTCTTCCGCTACGGCGAACTCGGCGCGCGCCGCGGTGACTTCGCACCCCTCCTGGCTGACCATGGAGAGGAAGTCGGCCGCGCGCTGCGCACCCAGGACGGCGTCAAGCCGGTCTTCGTCTCGGTCGGGCACCGGACGACGCTCGACAACGCCTGCGCGCATACGCTGCGCCTCGCGCCCCGCTACCGGCTGCCCGAGAGCACGCGCCGGGCCGACCAGCTCTGCAGGCGCGCCCTGGCGGAGGCGACTGCTCAGTACCCGAACTGAGTACCCGAACTGAGTACGTGAGCTGAGTATCCGCGCGGATGTCATGTCCTGGTCGTGATCGACATGCTGACTGTCATGACCACCACACGGACAACAACGCGCAGCGCGACCGGCGCCACCCCCGTCCACCTCCTGGAGCGCACCGTCACGATCGTGCTCGTCACCGCCGCCCTGGTCGGCTTCGGGGATCGATGATGTACGTAGCGCTGACCGGCTGATCAGTCGACCGGCTGACCGCTGACCGGCTGACCGCTGACCGGCCGACACTCACCGCGTGTCGGCCACCCGGAAGGCGATTCCCGCC
This sequence comes from Streptomyces sp. NPDC052236, assembly GCF_044548015.1. Classification (NCBI taxonomy): domain Bacteria; kingdom Bacillati; phylum Actinomycetota; class Actinomycetes; order Kitasatosporales; family Streptomycetaceae; genus Streptomyces; species Streptomyces sp. NPDC052236. The sequence goes on from NZ_JBIUBL010000023.1 coordinate 117,430, forward strand.
GCCCGCAGCCGTTCCAGCAGCGCATCGCCCATCGCGACGGCCGTCGTGACCTGCCCCGCTGCCTCCGGCAGCGCGTCGAAGGCCAGACAGAGCGCCGACTCGGCGAGCATCTTCGCCGTCTCGTCGTACCCCGGGTCCCCGCCCGCGACCTCGGTGAAGACCCGGCGGCCGCCGCCCTCGCCCACGAAGCGCACCGAGAACGAGCTCTTCGCCCGGCGCTCAGGACCCGGCCCCTCACCCGGCTGGAGGCGGCCCATCAACCACCGCCGTGCCGGGGGCAGTTGCGCGAGCGCGTACCCCGCCGTCACGGCCGCCGCGCCGCCGAGCGCCATCGGCAGCCGCTCGACCGCCACGTACTGCCGGTAGCGGAAGTCCGGTCCGTACCACGGCAGCGCCGCCGCCGACCGCGCCACGATCCGCGGGTCCATCGTCGGCATCGGCAGCGCCCAGGTGCCGGTCTCCCGGCTGAACCGCGGCCCGCCGAGCGGGGCCCGCGCCCGCCGCCCCACCAGCCGCGGCTCGTACAGCCGCCGCTCGCGCGCGGCCCGCAGGGTCTGCCGGCCGCGGCTCATGATGGTGAGTGCGGACGCGAGCGTCCCGCCCGAGACCGCGGCGTCGGTGCGTACGAACCCGTCGACCCGCAGCGGCACGTCCCGCGGCAGTTGCTGGACGGTGAAGTACGCCCCCAGGTCGTACGGGATCGAGTCGAAGCCGCAGGCGTGGACGAGCCGCGCGCCGGTCTCGCGGGCGCGCGCGTCGTGGCGTACGTACGTCAGGTCCACGAACTCCGGCTCACCGGTCAGATCGGCGTAGTCGGTCCCCGCGTCCGCGCAGGCGGCGATCAGCGTCTCCCCGTACCAGACGTACGGACCGACCGTCGTCGCCACGACCCGGGCGGACTCGGCGAGTTCGCGCATCGCGGCCGGGTCGGCTGCGTCGGCCTCGATCAGCGGCAGCCCGGCGCAGGCGGGGTAGGTGGCCGTGAGGTGCTCGCGCAGCCCCTCCAGCTTCTCCCGGCTGCGGCCCGCGACGGCCCAGCGGCATCCGTCGGGCGCGTGCGCGGCCAGATACTCCGCGGTGAGCCGACCGACGAACCCGGTCGCTCCGAAGAGCACGATGTCGTACGGGCGGCCGTACGTGCGGTCGTACGCGCGCTCCACGCGATCGGTTCCATTCTGGCTGTTCAATGCGCCCCTCCGCCGTTGCTCCGCTGATGTCGGTGGCTGACGCTAGCGTGCCCGCGAGCCGCGCAGAAGGCGCGTTAAGCGCTTGCTTGGCCCAAACCCTTGTGCGGAGTGAAACGTGTTCTTACCATCGCTGGTGTTACATCAGTTGTGTCACAGTGCTGGGGGCTTGATGGCAGTGTCAGGGAACGACTCGAACGGTCCGCTGACCGGGGTACGTGTGGTCGAGCTGGCGGGCATCGGCCCCGGCCCGTTCGCCGCGATGCTCCTGGCCGATCTCGGGGCCGATGTCGTACGGGTTGACCGGCCCGGCGGCGCGGGGCTGAACATCGATCCGGCCTACGACCTCACCAACCGCAACAAACGCTCGGTCCTGATCGACCTCAAGGCGGCGGACGGCCCGGGCCAGGTCCTCGATCTCGTCGAACGCGCCGACATACTGATCGAGGGGTACCGGCCGGGCGTCGCCGAGCGGCTCGGGATCGGCCCGGAGGAGTGCCTGGCCCGCAATCCCCGGCTCGTGTACGGGCGGATGACCGGCTGGGGCCAGGACGGACCGCTCGCCGAGCGCGCCGGGCACGACCTCGCGTACATCGCCATCACCGGCACGCTCTCCATGATCGGCAAGTCCGACGAGCCGCCCGCCATTCCCGCGAACCTCGTGGGCGATTACGCGGGCGGCTCGCTCTATCTCGTGATCGGCGTGCTCGCGGCGCTCCAGCATGCCCGTACGGAGGGGGGCGGCGGCCAGGTCGTGGACGCGGCCATCGTGGACGGCACCGCCCATCTCGCCACGATGATCCACGGAATGATGGCGGCGGGCGGCTGGCAGGACCGGCGCGGGGCGAATCTCCTCGACGGCGGCGCCCCCTTCTACGGCAACTACGAGACCGCCGACGGCCAGTACATGGCGGTCGGAGCGCTGGAGCAGCGGTTCTACAACGAGTTCATCGAGCTTCTCGGCATCAAGGACGAGGCTCCGGCCCGTAAGGACTTCGCCCGCTGGGACGAGCTGCGCGAGGCCGTGGCCGCCCGCTTCAGGACGAAGACACGCGACGAATGGACCGCGGTCTTCGCGGGCTCGGACGCCTGTGTCGCGCCGGTGCTCTCGCTCACCGAGGCCCCCTCGCACCCGCATCTCGCGGCCCGCGGCACGTTCGTGGAGCACGGCGGGATCACCCAGCCCGCGCCCGCTCCCCGCTTCTCCGCCACGCCCGGGGCCGTACGGCGTCCGCCCGCCCTGCCCGGCGCGGACACCGCGGAGGTCGCCGTCGACTGGGACGTGCCCACCATCCGGGCCAGGGAGGGCGACAGCTGATGAAGCGCCAGATCTTCGCCGCCGAGCACGACGCGTTCCGCAAGAGCGTCCGCACCTTCCTCACCAAGGAAGTGGATCCGCACTACGAGCAGTGGGAGAAGGACGGCGTCGTCAGCCGGGACGCCTGGCTGGCCGCCGGCCGGCAGGGGCTGCTCGGCATGGCCGTGCCGGAGGAGTACGGAGGCGGCGGCAACGCCGACTTCCGCTACAGCGCCGTGCTTGCCGAGGAGTTCGCCCGCGCGGGCGTCGCCGGGCTCGCGCTCGGGCTGCACAACGACATGGTCGGCCCGTACCTCACCGGCCTCGCGACCGAGGAGCAGAAGCGGCGCTGGCTGCCCGGATTCTGTACGGGTGAGCTCGTCACCGCCATCGCGATGACCGAGCCGGGCGCGGGATCCGACCTCCAGGGCGTCCAGACGCACGCCGAGGATCGCGGCGACCACTGGGTGCTCAACGGCTCGAAGACCTTCATCTCCAACGGCATCCTCGCCGACCTGGTGATCGTGGTGGCCAGGACGACCCCCGAGGGCGGCGCGAAGGGTCTCTCGCTCCTCGTTGTCGAGCGTGGCACGGACGGCTTCGAACGAGGCCGCAACCTCGACAAGATCGGCCAGAAGTCCCAGGACACGGCCGAGCTCTTCTTCAACGACGTACGCGTCCCCAAGGAGAATCTGCTCGGCGAGTTCAACGGCGCGTTCATCCATCTGATGACCAATCTCGCGCAGGAGCGGATGAGTATCGCGGTCGCCGGAATCGCCGCCGCCGAATTTGTGCTGGAGATCACCACTCAGTACGTCAAGGAGCGCGAGGCTTTCGGCCGGCCGCTCGCCAGGCTCCAGCACATCCGTTTCGAGCTCGCGGAGATGGCCACCGAGTGCGCTGTGACGCGTACGTTTCTCGACCGCTGCATTGTCGATCACGCGAATGGGGAGCTGGACGCGGTGCACGCGTCGATGGCCAAATGGTGGGCGACCGAACTGCAGAAGCGGGTCGCGGACCGCTGCCTCCAGCTGCACGGCGGGTACGGCTATATGACGGAATACCGCGTCGCGAAGGCGTTCATGGACGGCCGTGTCCAGACGATCTACGGCGGTACGACCGAGATCATGAAGGAAATCATCGGCCGCGCGATTCTTGCCTGACCTTCACAGCTGATTCGAAAGGTTGTTGTCTTGAGTACCGAAGGTACCGAAGCGTATGTGTACGACGCGATCCGAACCCCGCGCGGGCGCGGCAAGGCCAATGGCGCTCTGCACGGCACCAAGCCCATTGACCTCGTCGTCGGTCTGATCCATGAAATCCGGGCGCGTTTCCCCGGGCTCGACCCGGCGGCGATCGACGACATCGTGCTCGGTGTCGTCGGGCCGGTCGGCGACCAGGGCTCCGACATCGCACGCATCGCGGCGATCGCCGCGGGGCTGCCCGACACGGTGGCCGGCGTACAGGAGAATCGCTTCTGCGCCTCGGGTCTCGAAGCGGTCAACATGGCGGCGATGAAGGTCCGTTCGGGCTGGGAGGACCTGGTGCTGGCCGGCGGCGTCGAGTCGATGTCCCGGGTGCCGATGGCCTCCGACGGCGGCGCGTGGTTCGCCGACCCGATGACCAACTACGCGACCGGTTTCGTGCCGCAGGGCATCGGCGCGGACCTCATCGCCACGATCGAGGGCTTCTCGCGTCGCGACGTTGACGAGTACGCGGCGCTCTCGCAGGAACGGGCCGCCACGGCGTGGAAGGACGGGCGCTTCGAGCGCTCCGTCGTCCCCGTCCGGGACCGCAACGGCCTGGTCGTACTCGACCACGACGAGCACATGCGCCCCGGCACGACCGCGGACAGTCTCGCGGCGCTCAAGCCCTCGTTCGCGGGGATCGGCGACCTGGGCGGCTTCGACGCGGTGGCGCTGCAGAAGTACCACTGGGTGGAGAAGATCGACCACGTCCACCACGCGGGCAACTCCTCCGGCATTGTCGACGGCGCGGCGCTCGTCGCGATCGGTTCGAGGGAGGTCGGCGAGCGCTACGGGCTGGTGCCGCGCGCCCGGATCGTCGCCGCCGCGGTCTCCGGGTCCGAGCCGACCATCATGCTGACCGGGCCCGCGCCGGCGACCCGTAAGGCGCTCGCCAAGGCGGGGCTGACGATCGGCGACATCGACCTGATCGAGATGAACGAGGCGTTCGCGGGGGTCGTGCTGCGCTTCGCGCGCGACATGGACGTCTCGCTGGACAAGATCAACGTGAACGGCGGCGCGATCGCGCTGGGGCACCCGCTGGGCGCGACGGGGGCGATGCTGCTGGGCACGGTGATCGACGAGCTGGAGCGGCAGGACAAGCGGTACGGGTTGGTCACGCTGTGCGTGGGCGGCGGGATGGGGATCGCGACGGTGATCGAACGGCTGTAGTCGAGTCCGGCCGGGCCCGGGCCCGGGCCCGGGCTCAGGGTTCGCCACGCAACGCACCCACCAACATGGAGACTTCGCAATGACCGAGAGCACCGCCAAGAGCACGACGAGCACGTCCGAGAGCACCACCATCCGCTGGGAACAGGACGCGACCGGCGTCGTCACCCTCGTCCTGGACGACCCCAACCAGTCCGCCAACACCATGAACCAGGCCTTCAAGCAGTCCATCGCCGCGATCGCCGACCGCGCCGAGGCCGAGCAGGACTCCATCCGCGGCATCATCTTCACCTCCGCCAAGAAGACCTTCTTCGCGGGCGGCGACCTCAAGGACATGATCAAGGCCGGTCCCGAGGACGCCCAGTACGCCTTTGAGACGGGCATGGGTATCAAGCACGCCCTGCGCCGGATCGAGACCCTCGGCAAGCCCGTCGTCGCCGCCATCAACGGCGCCGCTCTGGGCGGCGGTTACGAGATCGCCCTCGCCTGCCACCACCGCATCGCCCTTGACGCCCCCGGCTCCAAGATCGGCCTGCCCGAGGTCACCCTCGGCCTGCTCCCGGCGGGTGGCGGTGTCACCCGTACCGTACGGCTGATGGGCATCGCGGACGCGCTGCTGAAGGTCCTGCTCCAGGGCACCCAGTACAGCCCCCGGCGCGCCCAGGAGAACGGCCTCATCCACGAAGTCGCCACCACGACCGACGAGATGCTCGCCAAGGCCCGCGCCTTCATCGACGCCAACCCCGAGTCGCAGCAGCCCTGGGACGTGAAGGGCTACAAGATCCCGGGCGGGACCCCGTCGAACCCGCGGTTCGCCGCCAACCTCCCCGCCTTCCCCGCGAACCTGAAGAAGCAGACCGCGGGCGCTCCCTACCCCGCCCCGCGCAATATCCTGGCCGCGGCCGTCGAGGGCTCGCAGGTCGACTTCGAGACCGCGCAGACAATCGAGGCGCGCTACTTCACGGAGCTCGTCACCGGGCAGATCGCCAAGAACATGATCCAGGCGTTCTTCTTCGACCTCCAGGCCGTCAACTCCGGTGCCAACCGCCCCGCGGGCGTCGAGCCGCGCCGGGTCCGCAAGGTGGCCGTGCTCGGCGCCGGGATGATGGGCGCGGGCATCGCGTATTCCTGCGCCCGCGCGGGCATCGACGTCGTCCTCAAGGACGTCACCGCCGAGGCGGCGGCCAAGGGCAAGGCGTACTCCGAGAAGCTGCTCGCCAAGGCGCTCTCCCGGGGTCGTACGACCGAAGCCAAGCGCGACGCGCTGCTCGCCCGCATCACGCCGACCGCTGACGCCGCGGACCTGGCCGGCTGCGACGCCGTGATCGAGGCGGTCTTCGAGGACACCGCCCTCAAGCACAAGGTGTTCCAGGAGATCCAGGACGTCATCGAGCCGGACGCGCTGCTCTGCTCCAACACCTCGACCCTGCCGATCACCCTGCTCGCCGAAGGCGTGTCCCGGCCCGTCGACTTTGTCGGGCTGCACTTCTTCTCGCCCGTCGACAAGATGCCGCTCGTCGAGATCATCAAGGGTGAGCAGACCGGCGACGAGGCGCTGGCCCGCGCCTTCGACCTGGTCCGGCAGATCAACAAGACCCCGATCGTCGTCAACGACTCGCGCGGTTTCTTCACCTCGAGGGTGATCGGCCAGTTCATCAATGAGGGCGTGGCGATGGTCGGCGAGGGAGTGGACCCCGCGTCTGTCGAGCAGGCCGCGGCCCAGGCCGGGTACCCGGCCAAGGTGCTCTCCCTGATGGACGAACTGACCCTCACCCTGCCGCGCAAGATCCGAGACGAGACGAGGCGCGCGATCGAGGAGGCGGGCGGCAGCTGGGCCGGGCACCCGGCGGACATGGTGATCGACCGGATGGTGGACGAGTTCGGGCGCCCGGGCCGCAGCGGTGGCGCGGGCTTCTACGCGTACGACGAGGACGGCAAGCGGGCCGGGCTGTGGCCGGGGCTGCGCGAGCACTTCGCCAGGCCGGACTCGTCCGCGTCCGATGTACCGTTCGCCGACATGCAGGAGCGGATGCTGTTCTCGGAGGCGCTGGACAGCGTCCTCTGCCTGGAGGAAGGCGTGCTGACGTCGGTCGCCGACGCCAATATCGGCTCGATCATGGGCATCGGCTTCCCGGCCTGGACGGGCGGCGTGCTCCAGTACATCAACGGGTACGAGGGCGGGCTGCCCGGCTTTGTGGCGCGCGCCCGGGAGCTGGCGCAGAAGTACGGCGAGCGCTTCGAGCCGCCCGCGCTGCTGGTCGAGAAGGCGGAGACGGGCGAGCGGTTCGGCGACTGACCACTGAGCGGGTGAGACCGTCGGGTCACTCCACCGAGGGGTCGACCGGGCGGTCCCGCCGGTGACGTTCCAGCGCCCGGCCATAGCGACGGGTCAGGTCCGGCATGATTGACTGCCCCTCGTCGGGCCGGGCCAGACCGAAGACGTAACCGGGGAAGTCGAGCTCCTTCTGGACGGCCCAGATCCCTTCGTGGTCGTCCGGACTGAACAGCTGCGCCGGATCGCCTACGGCGACCCAGCCGATGGGTACGGTGGTCCCTTCGGGGACGACCGTGCGCAGGTGGACGACGGCGTTGATGCGCACCTCCGTGCGGGCCCCGATCGCGGCGCCGTTGAACACCCGGCTGCCGGTGGCGAGGAAGACCTCATCGGCGATGTCGCAGCCCACCAGGTACGCGCCGGGCCCGACCAGGACATGACGGCCCAGGCGCACCGGATCGCGCGGTGTTCCGCGCAGGACCGCGTTCTCCATCACGACGCAGTCCTCGCCGAGTTCGACGGGTCCGCCCTCGGCGGTGAGTACGGCCCCGAACAGCACCCGGCAGCCCGGCCCGACCCGTACGTCGCCGCAGAGGGTGGCGGTCGGGGCGACGTAGGCGGTGGGATGCACGACGGGTGAATGGCCTTCATGTTCAAGCAGCATGGTCACCATCGTGCCCTGGTGTCGCTCAGTCCGCTCAGTCCGCGGGGTGCGCTGAGCCGCTGAGCCGCTGAGCCCGCTCAGTCCGCTCAGTCCGCGGTGAAGGCGGCCCGCAGCTCCTCCTTCAGCGACCGCTGGAACGCGGTCACCAGCGCCTGCACCACCATCGGCTGCATATGCGCCGACAGCGACCTCATCGCCGCCACCTGCTCCGGGTCCGACTCCCGCTCCCGGTACGGGTTCCACACCTCGTCCCGGAAGAGCCGGGTGAGTTCGTGCGCCGCCGAGCGGGTGTGCTCCAGCAGGACCGTACGGGCCGCCAGGATCGTCTCGTACGCGATCGGCACGTCCAGCAGTTGCACACCGAGCCGCAGCAGCCCCGGGTCGAGCCGGAAGCCGTCACCGCCCGCGCGCTCCAGGACGCCCATCGCGGCGAGCCGGTCGATGTCCTCCTCGGAAAGACCTCGTCCCGCTCGGCGTTCGAGATCGGCGCGGGTCGCCTCCTCGGCGGAGTCCGGGGTCCAGGAGGCGACCAGTGCGCGGTGGATCGCGAGATCGTGGGCGCTCAGATCGTCCGGCAGCTGCGCCAGGTAGCGCTCTATCGCGGCGAGCGTCATCCCTTGGTGCTGCAACTCCTCGATGAGGGCCAGCCGGGAGAGATGTCCGGGACCGTAGTGGCCGACGCGGCGCGGGCCGATCACCGGGGGCGGGAGCAGACCGCGCGTGCTGTAGAAGCGGACGGTGCGCACGGTGACCCCGGCACGCGCGGCCAGCTCGTCGACGGTGAGCGTCGGCTCCGTCGACTTGTCGGTCGCCATTGCTGCGCCTCGCTTCCCCTTTTCAGTGCCGCCGTTCCGTGCCACCGCGCGGATGCGGTGTAACAGTATTACTGTCTCACCAGTGTTGTGGATATGTCCCGACGACTGTCAGCGGCGGCCCGTACGGTTTTCGCATGTCCGAGATCGAGTACGTACGGGGGGACGCGACCGCGCCGCAAGGCAAGGGCGTCAAGCTGATCGCACATGTCTGCAACGACCTGGGCGGCTGGGGCAAGGGCTTCGTCCTGGCGATATCGCGGCGCTGGGCGGAGCCCGAGGCGGCCTACCGGCGCTGGCACCGGGAGCGAGCCCGCAATGACTTCGGGCTCGGCGCCGTGCAGTTCGTCCAGGTGGGCTTGTACGTGTGGGTGGCCAACATGGTGGGACAGCGGGGAATGCGGACCGGCAGCAAGGGAGTTCCGGTGCGGTACGAAGCGATCGACGCCGCGCTCGGCGCGGTGGGGGACAAGGCCGTGGCCCTCGGCGCGTCCGTCCACATGCCGCGGATCGGCTGCGGGCTGGCGGGCGGGAAGTGGTCGCGGATCGAGCCGCTGATAGCCGACCGGCTGGTGGCCAGGCACATACCCGTGACGGTGTACGACCACGGGGACTGATCGCGCGGGTGGAGTGGCAGCACGAAGGGCGTGCCCACCCCAGGGGGCACGCCCTCATGTGCGCCTCAGGCGCCTCATGCGCCTCAGGCGCCTCATGCGCCTCAGGCGCCTCATGCGCCTCATGCGGCTCGTCGTGCGTCAGTACACGACCACTCCGTACGCGGTGAGTGCCTCCCGCACCGGCTGGTGGATCGCCGATCCGTTGGTGCCGGTGCAGCCGGAACTGCCCGAGTGGATGCCCAGGGCCGTGGTACCGGCGAAGTGCGCGCCGCCGCTGTCGCCGCCCGCCGAGCAAGCCGTGGTGCGGACCATGTTGTAGACCGGCCCGTCGCCGTAGTTGACGGTCACATTCACGGCGGTGACGTTCCCGCTGGTCACCTTGGTCGTGGAGCCGCTCTTCCTGATGGCCTGGCCGACGATGGCGTCCGCCGCCGACGAGATTTCCTGGAAGCTGCCGTTGTAGAGGTTGACGTTCCCGGCGGGGGACGAACCGTTCGTATAACGGACGATGCCGTAGTCATTGGTCGGGAAGCTGGTGCCCTCACGCGTCCCGATGGCCGCGCCGCCGGACGTCGCCGACCAGCTGGTCGCCGAGTTGGTGCAGTGCCCTGCCGTCACGAAGTAACGGAGCGTGCCCTTCGATACGTTGAACGCGGCCGAGCAGCGGAAGCCCCCGCCGTAGATCGCGTCGCCGCCGGCAACTTCCTTCTTGAAGACGCCCGGTACGCGCTTGATCCGCACCGCATCGCCGAGGCTCGCGGCCACCTTCTCCAGGCGGGCCAGGGAGAACGCGGACACCGACTGGTCGGCCTCCACCGAGACCTGGTTCGTCGCGGGATCGATGCCCCATGACGTTCCGGTGATCTTCGCCTTGCTCTCCAGGGTGGCCATGGCGGATTCGAGCTGGGCCGTATCGCGCCGGACGATCTCCGCGCGTGCGCCGGCGGCCCGTACCCGCTCGGCCGAGGCCGCGTCGGTGACGGTGACGACCAACTCGCCGCTCTTGGCGTCGAGATAGGAGCCCGCAGTGTGGTCGCCGAGGGCGCGATCGAGGGAGGAGTGCAGCGAGTACTGCGTCGCTGAGGCGGAGACACCCGCGGTGGGCTGCGCGGTGGGTTCCGGGGCGGCGCCGGCCGTGCCGGTGCCGAGGCCGACGGCGGGGAGGGCAATGAGGAGCGAGAGGCAAATGCGCGCGCGAAGCGTGCGTCTCATGAGGGGCTTCTCCTTCGTACGAGTCCGCAGTGGGGGGTTGCCGGGGAGCAGATGGACTGGACCAGTCCGGAGAGTGCGAACTCAATGTGGCATGGCCCTGTCACGCACACAAGGGCGTCTGAGGCCCGTGAAGCGCGTGACAGCGGAAGATCCACGCCGGCCCCGGTGGCGTGTTTGGCCTACAGGGCGGCGTGGGCGGCCCGTTCACGCCGGGTGCGGCCGTCGGCGAGCCGCTGGTAGTGGCTCGCCTTGGCGTGCAGGCACTCGCTCTCGCGGCGCAGACGGTGCTGCTTGGCCAGGACTTCGGCCGCACGGACATCGCCCCTGAGCCGAGGGCGGTGATCGTGCCGTCGCCGTGGAGGCGGGCGGCTCCGGCGGACAGCAGGGTATTCAGGCCTCAATCCACGCCGAGCGCGATGCTGTGCCCACTGTGAGCGGTCTTCGGCACGGCGTGGGTGTAGGCCAGATCCACCCGCTCGCCGTGGAGGCGGAGGTGGGCAGATGCAGCACCGCGCCCGGCGGGATGGTGGGCGGCAGCGTGATCGGGCAGGCCATCCACGATCAGTCCCGGTAGGAGCGGGGGTGCCGGCGAAGCGGGAACTGTAGCCGCAGGAGCGCCCGCCCCGGTGTGTCGGCGCGTTCGATGGTGGCCTGCTGCCCGTCGCAGGCGGACAGCAGGAGCATCAGTGCCGCCCCGGGGGCTGCCTCCAGCTCGAACACATCGGCCGACAACCGGCCGTGCCGCTGGGCGAAGGCAGCGATCTGCCGGGTGCGGCCCTTGATGACATTGGACGGCAGGTGCTGCCCGCCTGGCACCGCGTCCCGCACCGCGTCCCGCACCGCGTCCCACTCCTCACCGGTGCGCCTGCCCGGATCGGCGGGCCAGGTCCTGAGCACCCCAGCCGTGAGGTCGGCGCGCCACTGCGCCGAGCGCAGGAGTCGCCCGGCTTGCTCCTGCGCCATCCGCACGATCCGGTCATTGACACGAAAGCTCTCCGGGACGGTGACGGTCCAGCCCATACGGCGCAGCGCCATCCACGCCTGCGACGGCAGCCCGCGCCCCCGCCGTCCTCACCGGAGGCGAGCGCCTCCGCATCGGCGGCGTTCCAGTGACCGGCCAGCACACCGGCGGCCATGTCCGACGCCATATCGGCCGCCCGGCCCACCCGCTGCGCCACAGCGGAAGAGGCCAGCAGTTCCCCGCTCTTCTCCTCCACCCCGGCCCGCAGCACACCACGGGCTCACGCGGTACGTGCCGCCTCCCCCGCGGCGAGGGGCGGCCTCCTGCTCCCCGTTGCTGCCGACCGTGCCACCGCAACCACCCCCCTCCACGCCGCCACCCCATCAACGACACCCGCCCGGAAAGGTCACCCATTCGACCTACGAATCCATATGCGACGGGACACGCACCCGACACAAGGCACCCCACCTCGCGAGCCAACAGCCATCCACCAGCCGCCCAACGGAACACGCAGCCCTACCACGGATACCTAAAGAAATACGTGAGCCTCCCTTGGCTTCGGCGGAGCGAGGGCGAGCGGGTGAGAGCGCTCTCAAAATTGGGCCTGGAGCGTGCCCCTCAGTTCCTCATTCCGTCAAGACTCGAAGGCGTGACGGCTTGGACTCAGCTGCAACTGCCGTCTGTGTCCAAGCTATTGACATGAATGTTTCAGGAGTTTTACGTTCCTCACCATCTGAGAGCGCTCTCGGACGCTACGCCCCCCGCCACCTTCCGCCCCGAACCGAGGTGCCGTAGATGCCAGCCCCCCGCACTCGACCAGCCCGAGCACCAGCCCGCCCAGCTCGACCAGCTGCCGCGCTGATGCTGGTCACCGCCCTGGCCGCCATCAGCCTCGGCCCGGCCGCCACCCCGGCCGCGGCTGCCACCGTCCCCGTAGGCTCCGGCAGTTACTCCGACACCCGCCCCGCCGGTACGTCGGGCCCGACCACCAACACCGGCGCGCCGGTCACCCCCAAGCTCACCGCCGCCGTACGGGACAAGCCGGTCCCCACCAACGACTGGTGGTCCTCGCTGGCCTTCCAGCGGTACGGCGACAACCCCTGGTCCACCCCCATGTACGGCCACCCGCTCACCTACCAGGCAACCGCCGCCGGACTCGAGGTGGGCTACCCGACCACCCCGGCGATCGTGGGCGAGGGCCGCCAGTACGAGTACGCCCACAAGCGCGACCTGACACTCGGTCTGACCGGGCTCAACTCACCGGACACCAAGGCCGACGCCTGGTCCGACTGGACCGTGACCCCCTACTGGTCCGACGGCGCCCGCACGCTGCGTACCACCATCGGCCACGGCATGCCGTTCGTATACGCCAAGGGCTCCGGCGGCAACGCCCAGATCACCACAGCCGCCGCGCCCACCGTCTTCTCCGACCAGGGCAATGTCCTCGGCATCACCGTCGCGGGCCACCACTACGCCCTGTTCGCGCCGACCGGCGCCGACTGGAACGTGGCCGGAACCACCGTGACCGCCGGTCTCGGCGCGAAGGACTACTTCTCGCTCGCCGTACTGCCCTCCACCGACGCGCTCGCGACGTACAAGAAGTACGCCTTCAGCTTCGTCACCGGCTCCAAGGCGACCTGGAGCTACACCGGCGGCACGGTCGGGGCCACCTACGCCCTGACCACCGAGGCCAAGGAGGGCACCGAGCGCGGCACGCTCCAGGCCCTCTACCGCCACCAGTGGCTGAACACCACGGACGCGCTCACCCCGTACACCTATGTCTCGCCGCGCGGCACCATGAAGGTCCGCGAGTCGGCCTCCTTCACCACCAGCCAGAAGGCGTCCGCCGCGCTGCCCGGACTGCCGAGGACGAGCGCGGTCGACTCGGCCCGGCTCAAGGGCTACCTCGACCAGGTCGCCAACGCCGCCGACCCCTTCGACGGCGCCACCGACACGTACTGGACCGGCAAGGCGCTGGGCAAGCTCGCCCAGCTGGTGCCCCTGGCCGACCAGACCGGCCAGACCGCGACCCGTGACAAGCTCCTGGGCCTGATGAAGGGCCGTCTCCAGGACTGGTTCACGGCGGGCGGCGCGAACGAGTTCTCGTACGACAAGTCCTGGAAGACGCTGACCGGCTACCCCGCCTCGTACGGCAGCGACACCGAACTCAACGACCACCACTTCCACTACAGCTACTACGTCTACGCCGCGGCGATCATCGCCCAGTACGACCCGGCGTGGGCCGCCGACTCCGCGTGGGGCGGCATGGTCAAGACCCTGGTACGGGACGCGGCCAACCCCAGCCGCACCGACACCGCCTTCCCCTTCCTGCGCGGCTTCGACGTGTACGCGGGCCACAGCTGGGCCTCGGGCCACCAGGGCTTCGCCGCAGGCAACAACCAGGAGTCGTCGTCGGAGTCCACCAACCTCTCCGCGGGCCTGATTCTCTGGGGCTCGGCCACCGGCGACACCGCGCTGCGTGACCTGGGGACCTACCTCCTGACCACCGAGGCCGAGGCGATCGCCCAGTACTGGTTCGACGCCGACCAGCAGGTCTTCCCGTCCGCCTTCGCCAAGGACACGGCCGGCATGGTGTGGGGCAGCGGCGCGGCGTACGCCACCTGGTGGACCGCCAACCCCGAGGAGATCCACGGCATCAACGCCCTTCCGATCACCGCCGGTTCTTCCCTGCACCTGGGCGGCGAGAAGGCCGCCATCCGGCGCAATATCGCCGAGATGGAACGGGAGAACGGCGGCCCGGCCGTCGAATGGCGCGACATCCTCTGGGAATTCCAGTCGCTGGCCGACCCGGCGGCGGCGAAGTCCAAGTGGGACGCGGGCAACGCGGGCTACACCCCCGAACAGGGCGAGTCCAAGGCCCATACGTACCAATGGATCACCACCCTGGACGCGCTCGGCGCACCGGACGCGACGGTGAGCGGGGACATCCCGAGCTCCGCGGTCTTCACCAAGGGCACGGTGCGGACGTACGCCGCGCACAACTACGGCTCCACGGCCCGTACGGTGACCTTCTCCGACGGCAAGACACTCAGCGTTCCGGCCCGTTCGACGGCGACCGGCACCGGGGCCGGGGGCGGCCCGGACCCGGACCCCGAGCCGCCGACCGGCAACACCTTCCAGCTGCGTACGGGAGGGGTGCTCACCACGGCGACGACCGGCACGGCGGGCGCGGACACGATCGCCTCGGCGGCCGGAGCGAACTATGACGGCACCCCGCACCTGCCGCTCGTCTACGAGGTCAAGCAGGTCAACGGCGTGGTCGCGCCCGGCGCCGCGACCGCGTTCCGCCTCCGGCTGGACGCGGGCACGGCGGTCGGCCTCGGCCAGCAGGCCAGGATCAGCTACGACCTCACGGGCGACGGCACCTTCGAACGGACCGAGACGTACAGCTACTTCGCGACCGACCCGGTGACCGGCTGGGAGGACTACGCCCAGTCGCGCGGCCTGAAGTCGGCGACCGGCAGCCTCGGCGACCTCAAGTCGGGCACCGTACGGCTGGAGGTCTGGCACGCCATCGGCAATGGCACGGCGAAGCTCCAGACCGGCCCGGCGACGTCGACACTCGTGATTCCCTACAACTGACCGTCACAAGGGAGCTGAGGAAGCTGCTGTCGGCGGGCGCCGGGCCACTCAGGCCGACGCCCGCCGCACCAGCGTGGTCGGGGTGATCACGGATGCGGGGACCCCCGCCCCCGCATCACCCCCATTGCTCTCATTGCTCTCATTCAGTACCCGCATCAGCAGCCGCACCATCAACCGGCCCATGCCCTCGATGTCCTGGCGGACCGTTGTCAGCGCGGGCTCTGTCGACCCGGCGACCGAGTCCATGTCGTCGAAGCCGACCAGCGCCACATCCTCGGGCACCCGCAGCCCGCGTTCGCGCAGCGTCCGCAGCGCCCCCGAGGCCATCAGGTCATTGGCGGCGAAGACGGCGTCCAGGTCAGGGCGGCGCTCCAGCAGCTCGGCCATCGCCCGCGCGCCGCTGTCCGCCGTGAAGTCGCCCTGGCAGATGAGCTCCGGATCGGCGTCGAGGAGGACGTCGCGATAGCCGTCCATCCGGTCCAGCGCGGAGGTCTGATCGCGCGGGCCCGCGATGTGCGCGATGCGCTCGCGGCCGAGGGAGACCAGATGCCGTACGGCCTCGCGGGCACCGCCACGGTTGTCGGCGTCGACATACGGGACGGCGAGTTCGGCGGTGGCGACGCCGGGCCAGCCGGGACGGCCGCCGAAGACGGTCGGCACCTTCACCCGGCGGATGATGGAGGGCAGTTGGTCGTCGTTGTGGAGCGAGAAGGCCAGCGCGCCGTCCACATGGCCGCCGCCGAGATAGCGGGCGATCCGGTCGTAGTCGCCGGGACCCTCCACCCACAACAGCACCAGCTGGGAGTCGTACGCCGTCAGCTCCCGGCTGATGCCCCGCACCTGCTGCTCGAAGAAGGGGTCGGAGAAGATCCGGAACTCGGGCTCGGTGATGATCACGGCGATCGCGCCATTGCGCCGGGTGACCAGGGTGCGGGCCGCCTGGTTCGGTACGTATCCGAGCTCGTCCACCGCCTGGCGCACCTTGTCGACCAGTACCGGGCGCACTCCCGCGCCGCCGTTGACGACCCGGGAGGCCGTGGCCCGGGAGACGCCGGCGCGGGCGGCGACGGCTTCCAGAGTGGGGCGGGACCCAGTGGTCTGCTCGGGCAAGGCGGGCGCTCCTACGTGTGCTCGGTCTCGGTGTCTGTGTGCTCGTGTGTGCTCGGTCTGCTGACGCTGCCGTACAGGCTATCCGGTCCGAGGCGGTTTCTGAGAGCGCTCCCATTCGCTCCCGTCCCGCTGTACCGGTCGCCGACATGATCCCCTCTGTCCCATCTGCCCCTTTGATGCCTCTACGGCACTCTGTCGCAAGGGAGTTGACCGGAGTACCTTCCGCCCATGCCGATACGTGTGCGGACCACCCGCTTGACGTACAGATCGCTGGTGATGGCGGCCTCGGCCGCCCTGATGGCCGTGACCCTCGCCCCGACAGCCGCCCAGGGCGCACCCGCCCGGGAGGCTCGCGAGAGCAAGCCCGTCCACTCGTACGAGAACGCGATCCGCGAATCCGTATGGGTCGATACCCGGCTCGACGGCGACGGCGACGGAAAGACCGACCGGGTCGCCGTGGACATCGTCCGGCCCCGCGAACCCGCGCAGCAGGGCCGGAAGATCCCCGTGATCATGGACGCCAGTCCGTACTACTCCTGCTGCGGACGCGGCAACGAGAGCCAGAAGAAGACCTATGACGCGAACGGGAACCCGGTTCAGTTCCCGCTCTACTACGACAACTACTTCGTCCCGCGCGGCTACGCCTTCGTCGCGGTCGACCTGGCGGGCACCAACCGCTCCGACGGCTGCGTGGACGTCGGCGGCCCGTCCGACATCCAGTCCGCCAAGGCGGTCGTCGACTGGCTGAACGGCCGCGGTCGCGGCTACACCACCCGTACCGGCGGCGAGCGCGCACGCGCCGCCTGGAGTACCGGCGCCACCGGCATGATCGGCAAGAGTTACGACGGCACGATCGCCAACGGCGTCGCCGCCACCGGAGTCGAGGGGCTCAAGACGATCGTCCCGATCGGCGCCATCTCCTCCTGGTACGACTACTACTTCGCCAAGGGCGCCCCGCTCTACAACTCCGGCCCCGACTGGCTCTCCAACCGTATCGAGAGCCCCGAGGCCCGCGCCCGCTGCCAGGCCGTCCAGCAGCGGCTGGTCGACGAGGCCCCCCGCACCGGAGACGTGACCGGACTGTGGAACGAGCGCGACTACGTTCCCGACGCCGACAACGTCGAGGCGAGCGTCTTCGCCGTGCACGGCATGCAGGATCTCAACGTCCGGAGCAAGCACTTCGGCCAGTGGTGGGACGCCCTCGCCGACGAGGGCGTGGAGCGCAAGGTCTGGCTCTCGCAGACCGGGCATGTCGACCCGTTCGACTTCCGGCGCGCCGAGTGGGTCACGACCCTGCACCGCTGGTTCGACCACTACCTCCTCGGCTACGACAACGGCATCGACCGCGAGCCGATGGCCGACATCGAGCGCGCCCCCGACCAGTGGGCCACCGACCGCCACTGGCCGCCCCGGGCCACCGACACCACCAGCCTCCGCCCCGGAAAGGGCACGGTCGCGGGCGTCGGCACGCTCGGCCTGAAGCCCGCCGCTCCAGGCGCGAGCGAGACTTTCACCGACGACCCGGCGCTGGGCGAGACCGACTGGGCCGCCCGGATCGAGCAGTCGACCCCCGCCAAGGCCGGATTCATCACCGAGCCGCTCGGCCGCGACCTGCGCCTCTCCGGCTCCTCCCAGGTGACGATCACCGCCACCCCCTCCACCACCACGGCCCATCTCTCCGCCGTACTGGTCGATCTCGGCCCCGACACCATCCGGGACTACGCCGCCGCGGGCGAAGGCATCACCACCCTCGCCGAACGCACCTGCTGGGGCCCGGGCACCGCCGGTGACAGCTCCTGCTTCAAGGAGACGACGGCGCGCACGGCCGCCGTCGACTACACCATCTTCAGCCGCGGCTGGGCCGACCTGGGCAACTACGCCTCCGCCGCCAAGGGCCGCCCGCTGACCCCCGGCAAGGCGCACACCATCACCCTAGACCTGCACGCCGCCGACCATGTCGTCCCGGCGGGCCACCGTCTCGCCCTGATCGTCGCCGGTACGGACCGGGGCCTCATCGACCCTCCGGCCGCCGGCCCGACGCTCACCGTCTCTCTCGCCCGAACGGCCGCGAAACTGCCCATCGTCGGCGGCGCCTCCGCGTTCGTACGCGCCACCGCGGGGTCCACTGAAGCGGTCGGTCCCCGTGAGTCCCCTCTCGACGGGGTGTCAGAGCCGCGCCGGATCCGCCCGATACCCGGAGGCACCACCCGATGAACTCACTGATGAAGTCCCGGATGAACTCCCGTATCCATATACGTCTGCGCGTCCTGGCGCTGACCGCGATCGCCGCGGCGCTCGCCGTACCGCTGGTCACCGCGCCCGCTGAGGCGGCGCACACCCCGCCACCGCGTACCGGCTTCGAGAGCAGCGACGGCGCGCGCTGGACCAGCCAGCCCGAGGAGCAGACGTTCCTGGCCGCCGTCGACCGGGGCAGCGACCGCGTGTCGGTGGGCAGGATCGGGACGACGAAGCAGGGCCGCCCGCTCCAGCTCGTACGCATCGGCGCGCCGTACGCCACGCACACCGTGCTGCTGATCTGTACGCAGCACGGCGACGAGCCGTCGGGCCGGGACGCCTGCCTGACCAAGATCCGTGATCTCGTGTACGCGAAGGACGGCGCGACCCGGCGCCTGCTCGCCCGCACCCGCATCCTCGTCGTCCCCACCGCCAACCCGGACGGCCGCGCCGCGAACACCCGTGGCAACTCCGACGGGGTGGACATCAACCGCGACCACATCGCGCTGAAGACCGCCGAGGGACGGGCCATCGCCGCCGTCATCCGTGACCAGCGCCCGGACGTGATCTACGACTTGCACGAGTACGGCGCCACCCCGCCGTACTACGACAGGGAGCTGTTCGACCTTTGGCCGCGCAACCTCAACACCGACGCCAAGGTCCACGACGAGTCGCAGATCCTGTCCGAGCGGTACGTCCGCCCGGCCGCGCACGCGAGCGCCTTCACCATCGGCACGTACGGCATCTGGACCGACCCGGTCACCGGCGACCCGATCAGGCAGGTCGCGGGCGACGGCCAGGAGCGCATCCTGCGCAACGCCTCAGGCGTCAAGAACGCGCTCGGCCTCCTCATCGAGAGCCGTGTCGATCCGCTGACGGAGGGGGAGCAGGCCGACGCCGCGCTGAACAACCGGCGCCGGGTGGCGAGCCAGCTGGCCGCCCTGGGCGGCCTGGTCTCCTTCAGCGACGAACGGCGCGGCCGGATCGAGGCCGCGACCACCGGCGCCCGGCTGGCGGGTTTCAAGGACCGTGGCCCGGTCTATCTGGGCGGCGCGGACAACGACCCGGCGACCGGCGAGGAGACGCTCGCGGACCCGCCCTGCGGCTACCGGCTCGACGCGGCGCAGTACGAGGAGGTCAAGGACGAGCTGGCACTGCACGGAGTTGTCGCGCGACCAGAGGCAGAGGGGGCGTTTGTGCCGCTGCGGCAGACCGAGCGCGAACTGATTCCGCTGCTCCTCGACACTCGCGCGGCCTACCACCTCACAGCCGGTGACCCGGTGACCGCCTGTTGATCCTGGCAGGGGTGCGGCCCGTGTGGTACGGGGTACCGGAGAGCGAAATGCTCCAGAACCCCTGAAAGGTGCCGCTTGTGTCGCACGACGAAAAGAAACCGGGACAGCGGTTGCGACTGCCGGTGCGGGCGGCCCTGCCGGGCCGCCATCCGTACGAGGACAAGCCGCCCGTCACGGACCGGGTGGTGTTCGGCGTAACGGCCTGTCTCACCCTCGCCTTCATGCTGTGGGGGACGGTCTTCACCAAGGCGCTGGAGAGCGCCTCCGACACGATGCTGAACGGCCTGATGCACAACGGCGGCTGGGCCTTCGTCCTGGCCGCCTCGGGCTTTGTCGTCTTCGCTCTCTGGCTGGCCATCAGCCGTTACGGCCGGATCCCGCTCGGTCAGGAGCACGAGGGACCCGAGTTCCGTACGGTGTCCTGGGTCGCGATGATGTTCAGCGCGGGTATGGGCATCGGACTGATGTTCTACGGCGTCAGCGAGCCGCTCGCGCACTACACCGACCCACCGCCCGGGACCGACCCCGCCGACTCGGCGCAGGCCATGCAGACGGCCATGGCCACCACGCTCTTCCACTGGACCCTCCACCCCTGGGCGATCTACGCGGTGGTCGGCCTCGCCATCGCGTACAGCACGTTCCGGCGGCGCAGGCGGCAGACCATCAGCGCGGTCTTCGAGCCCCTGATCGGCAAAAAGCGCGCCGACGGCCCACCCGGCCGGGTGATCGACATCCTCGCGATCTTCGCCACGCTCTTCGGCTCCGCCACTTCGCTGGGCCTCGGCGCCCTCCAGATCGGCAGCGGATTCAGGGAGCTGGGCTGGATGGAGAGGACCAGCACCGGGCTGCTCGTCGCCATCATCGGGGTGTTGACCGCCGCGTTCGTGTTCTCGGCGATCTCGGGCGTCGAGAAGGGCATCCAGTGGCTGTCCAACACCAACATGGTGCTGGCCGTGATCCTCGTCCTCTTCGTCTTCGTCGCCGGGCCGACGATCATCGTCCTCGATCTGCTGCCGACCTCGATCGCCTCCTACCTCGGGGATCTGCCGCAGCTCGCGGGCCGTACGGAGGCGGCGACCGGGGGTGGTGAGGCCGTCGCCGACTGGCTGTCCAGCTGGACGGTCTTCTACTGGGCGTGGTGGATCTCCTGGACCCCGTTCGTCGGCATGTTCATCGCCCGCATCAGCCGCGGGCGCACCATCCGTCAGTTCGTCGGCGGCGTGATCCTGGTGCCGAGCACCGTCAGCCTGGTCTGGTTCGCGGTCTTCGGCGGTACGGCGATGAAGCTCCAGGAGGGCGGACGCCTCGCGCCGGAGACGACGCCCGAGGGCCAGCTCTTCGGCGTGCTCCAGGAGTTTCCGATCGCCGGTGTGATGAGCCTGCTGGTGATGATCCTGGTCGGGATCTTCTTCGTTTCGGGGGCCGACGCGGCCTCCATCGTGATGGGCACGCTCTCCCAGAAGGGCACGTTCGAGCCGCACCGGTTCATCGTCATCTTCTGGGGCGTGGTGACCGGTGGGGTGGCGGCGGTGATGCTGCTCGTCGGGCAGGGCAAGGGCGACGCGCTCGCCGGACTGCAGCATCTGACGATCCTCGTCGCGGCCCCGTTCGTGCTGGTGATGATCGGCATGTGCCTGTCGCTGATGCGCGATCTGCGCCAGGACCCGCTGATCGTGCGGGGTGAGCTCGCCGAGGAGGCCGTGGAGACGGCCGTGATCGCGGGCCATGAGAAGTACGCGGGTGAGTTCGAGATCCGTATCGGCCCGGGCCCGGGCCCGAGCCCGAGCCCGGAGGCCGAGGACAGCACGGAATCGGACAGGTCTCCGGGATCCCGCGAATCCGGGGGATCCCGGGCAGATGAGCCCTGAGCAGGACGAGCGCCGAATTCCGGTGGACGGGCGGGCGGTGACAGGGGATCCTTCGTCGCCGCCCGCACCATGGAAAAGCGTGCTGGTCGCGCCCACGGGCCTTTACCGGCTGGCGGGTCTTCTCTGACCCACCAGTCCCATCAGACGGCGATGGTGGTGCCGTCGAACCGGTTGAGAGTGAAGACCGCGTCCTCCAGGGTGGTCTCCTTCGCCTCGCGCAGGAGACCGATCGCTATCTCCTCGCCCAGCCGTACGCCCCGGGTGTAGTCGGTGCGCCAGTGCACGCCGGCCATGTTGCGCCCGGTGGCGATGTTGGCGGCGACCTTGTTCAGTTCGCCGCCGACGGTGAGCCGGTCGGCGTCCGGGCCGGTGTACGGCTCCAGGGCGGTGCCGTCGGTGCTGGGCACGACCGGACCGGGCAGGATGTGCGACTCGTCGAACCATGCCTTGAGGAGGGTCACGCACGCTCCCGCCACCGTGGCGTGTCCGGAGGCGTACGAGGGATGGGTCGGGCTCCCCTCGGGGAACGCCTGCGGCATCAGATAGCTGCCGTGCTTCTCGAAGACCCGCTTGACGGCGACGGAGTCCAGCACCTCCGAGTCGATGGGGTACTCGCGCTGCCCGCGCAGCTGCTGGTGGACCCGGCCGCCGAACTCCTCCGGCCGCATCCGCCGGTGGACGTACCACTTCTGGTACCACACTGCCCTGAGGGCGCGCGTGGCCACTTCGGTGACGAGGGAGAGGATGTGCGGGCCGCCGTACGTCGCGAAGCCGACCTGGTTGCGCGAGAAGTTGTACGGATTGCCCGCGTCCACCGGCGCGTTCGCGCCCAGCAGGATGAGTGCGGCGTTGAGGTAGGCCTCGTACAGCGCGTCGAAGTGCACATAGTGCGCGAGGTCGCGCGGAGTCTGGATGTATCGTCGCGTCGCGAAATTCCGCTCGTCCGGCTCACGCTCGGAGCCGTTCTGGACCTCGAGCCACTCGCCCCAGGTGGTGAGGTGGTCGACCGGGCGGGCCAGGGTGTCCTGCCGCTGCGAGATCAGCAGCGTGCCGTACGGGATGTCCTTGAGCAGGAACTGCGAAAGATACGGCCCGATCAGGTCGTGCCGCGAATCCCCGCGGAAGATCGTCTGCGGTGTCACCAGGCCGCCCTGCTTGGGCGCCCGGAAGTCCGAAAGACCGCCCAGCTCGGTGGCCGCTTCGGCGACCAGGCCGCTGTCGCCGAACCGCGTGAACAGCACATCACGGCAGAGCGCCATCCAGTACAGCTCCACCGCCTCGGCGGAGTTCTCCGCGCTGTCGGTGCGCGGCGCGGGCGGGATGGTGAGCGCCTGCGCGTCCGGGCCGTCCAGGCCGAAGGAGAGTCCGGCCTGCGGGTTGACCAGCCCGCGTGTGTCGCCGAGCGGGATCCGCTCGAAATCCTCGTAGCTGCCGGTGGCCAGTGCCCGGCGGAGCAGGCGGTAGGCAGCCGGTTCGACCTCGCCGTACTTGTTGTGCGGAAGCGCCTTGGAGTAGTTGCAGATGAAAGGGTGGTCCGTCTCCTCCCCATTGGCGGCGTGGACCGGTACCTGACGCTGAAACTCGGCCTCGGCGGCCTGGATGCGCGTGTCACGCGCGACAAAACGACGATCACTCATGCGAACTCCCCGTATTCCCCCGTGAATTGTGCGTAGAACCGCACTCCTTCTATGAAACTTCGGGTGATGTAGGACCACTGTAAGAAAGCACCTAATCCGGTATATCTACACATATGAGGGGAGGGCTTCCGCATCAGGCTCTACGTCGCGCCCCACCGCCCCCGGCTAGGATCGGGGCCCTCATGACTGCCACTCTCGTCGCCAAGGATCTCGCCGCAGGACGCGGCGACCGCTCGCTCTTCTCCGAGCTCGACCTCGTCGTCGCGCCCGGCGATGTGATCGGACTCGTCGGTGTCAACGGCGCCGGCAAATCCACGCTGCTGCGTCTACTCGCCGGACTCGACCAGCCGGACCAGGGTGAGCTGAGGCTCTCCCCGCCCACCGCCACCGTCGGCCATCTCCCCCAGGAGCCCGAACGGCGGGCGACGGAGACGGTAGGGGACTTCCTCGCCCGGCGTACCGGCGTCACCGCCGCTCAGCTCGCCATGGACGAGGCGACCCAGGCGCTGGTGGACGGCGCGCCCGGTGCCGACGACGCGTACTCCACCAGCCTGGAGCGCTGGCTCGACCTGGGCGGCGCGGACCTCGAAGAACGCGCCGAGGAGGTCGCCGCCTCGCTCGGTCTGACCGTCGGCCTCGGCCTGCCGATGACCGCGCTGTCCGGCGGCCAGGCGGCCCGCGCCGGACTCGCCTCGCTGCTCCTGTCGCGCTACGACCTCTTCCTCCTGGACGAGCCGACCAACGACCTCGACCTGGACGGCCTGGAGCGCCTGGAGACGTTCGTCAAGGGCCTGCGCGCCGGGACGGTCGTGGTCAGCCACGACCGCGAGTTCCTCACCCGTACCGTCACCAAGGTCCTGGAACTCGATCTCGCGCAGCAGCGCATCACCCTGTACGGCGGCGGCTACGCGGCGTACCTGGAGGAGCGGGAGACCGCGCGCCGTCATCTGCGCGAGGACTTCGAGGAGTACGCCGACAAGAAGGCGGCGCTCGAAGGCCGGGCCCAGATGCAGCGGTCCTGGATGGACAAGGGCGTCAAGAACGCCCGCCGCAAGGCGACGGACAACGACAAGATCGGCCGGAAGTTCCGCAGCGAGGCCAGCGAGAAGCAGGCCGCCAAGGCGCGGCAGACGCAGCGCATGATCGAGCGGCTCGACACCGTCGACGAGCCCCGCAAGGAGTGGGAACTGCGGATGGAGATCGCGCCCGCGCCCCGCTCGGGCTCCGTCGTCGCGACGCTGCGGAACGCCGAGGTCCGCCGCGGCGACTTCGCCTTCGGACCGGCCGACCTCCAGATCGACTGGGCGGATCGCGTCGCCATCACCGGAGCCAACGGCGCGGGCAAATCCACCCTCCTCGCCGCGCTCCTCGGCCGCCTCACCCTCGACGCGGGCCACGCCTCGCTCGGCTCGGGCGTGGTGGTCGGCGAGGTCGACCAGGCCCGCGGCCTGTTCTACGGGGCGGAGGCGCTGCTGGACGCGTTCTGCGCGGCCGTCCCCGACACGGAGCCCGCGGAGGTCCGCACGCTGCTGGCGAAGTTCGGCCTCAAGGCGGAGCATGTGCTGCGCCCGGCGACCACGCTCTCGCCGGGGGAGCGGACGCGGGCGGCGCTGGCGCTGCTTCAGGGGCGGGGGGTCAATCTGCTCGTACTGGACGAGCCGACGAACCATCTGGACCTGGTGGCGATCGAACAGCTGGAGTCGGCGCTCGACTCGTACACGGGGACGTTGTTGCTGGTCACGCACGACCGGCGGATGCTGGACGCGGTGCGGACGACACGTCGTGTCGAGGTGGCGGAGGGCAAGGTCATCGAACACTGAGCCCGCTGGTCGGGGGCGCTGCCCCCGAACCCCCGCGCCTCAATCGCCGGCGAGGCTGGGTCTTCCGCCGGCGGGGCTTAAGTTGCCGATGGCCCGGCAATTCAAGCCCGTCCGGCGTTGAGGACCGGGGTCTGGGGCGGAGCCCCAGTTGCGGGGTGGGGGTACGCCCCCTCGGCCCAAAGGGCCTGGGGGGACCCCTACCCACGCCGCTAGGCGTAGGGGGAGGGCGGGTAGGGGAAAGCCCGCCGCAGGCGCACTCGCAACGCACCCCGCACCCGCACCCCCGTCAGCCCCGCTTACCCCCGCCCTTCGGGTCCACCAACCCCGCCCGCCGCAGCGCGTCCGCCATCGCGCTGTTCGACGCGGCCGGAGCAGGCGCGGCCTGACGAGAGCCGCCGCGTCCGCCACCGCGCTGCTGCGGAGGCCTCCCCCCGCGCTCCCGCTGCGGCGCAGTCCCACCCGCAGTCCCACCCCCAGCCGCGACCGTCGCCTCATCGTCCAGCCTCAGCGTCAGCGCGATCCGCTTCCGCGGGATGTCGACGTCGATGACCTTGACCTTCACCACATCCCCCGGCTTCACCACGTCCCGCGGGTCCTTGACGAACGTCTTCGACATCGCCGACACATGCACCAGTCCGTCCTGGTGGACACCCACATCCACAAACGCGCCGAACGCCGCGACATTCGTCACCACGCCCTCCAGCACCATCCCGGGCGTCAGATCCCCCAGTTTCTCGACACCCTCCTTGAAGGTGGCCGTCTTGAACGCGGGCCGCGGGTCCCGCCCCGGCTTCTCCAGCTCGCGCAGGATGTCCGTCACCGTCGGCAGGCCGAACTTCTCATCCACGAATTCCGCGGGCTTCAGCGTGCGCAGCACCGGCGTGTTGCCGACCAGCGACGCGACCTCGCCGCCCGTCGTCTTCACCATCCGCCGCACCACCGGGTACGCCTCCGGGTGCACGCTCGACGCGTCCAGCGGGTCGTCGCCGCCCCGGATCCGCAGGAAGCCCGCGCACTGCTCGTACGCCTTCGGGCCGAGCCGCGCCACCTCCTTGAGCGCCTTGCGGGAGCGGAAGGGGCCGTTGGAGTCGCGGTGCGCCACGATGTTCTCGGCGAGCCCGGTGCTGATGCCCGACACCCGCGAAAGCAGCGGCGTGGACGCGGTGTTGACGTCGACACCGACGCCGTTCACACAGTCCTCCACGACCGCGTCCAGCGAGCGGGAGAGCTTCACCTCGGACAGGTCGTGCTGGTACTGGCCGACCCCGATCGACCTGGGGTCGATCTTCACCAGCTCCGCCAGCGGATCCTGGAGCCGGCGCGCGATGGAGACCGCGCCGCGCAGCGACACATCCATCCCCGGCAGCTCCTGCGAGGCGAACGCGGACGCCGAGTACACCGAAGCACCCGCCTCCGAGACCATGACCTTCGTCAGACCCAGCTCCGGGTGTTTCGCGCACAGTTCACCGGCGAGCTTGTCGGTCTCGCGGGACGCCGTGCCGTTGCCGATCGCGATCAGATCGACGGAGTGCTCCTTGGCGAGCCGCGCAAGCTTCGCCAGCGACTCGTCCCACTTGTTCGCCGGGACGTGCGGGTAGATGACGTCCGTGGCGACGGCCTTGCCGGTCGAGTCGACCACGGCGACCTTCACACCCGTACGGAATCCGGGGTCGAGCCCCAGCGTCGTACGCGTGCCCGCGGGCGCGGCCAGCAGCAGATCCCGCAGGTTCGCCGCGAAGACCCGTACCGCCTCGTCCTCCGCCGCCGTACGCAGCCGCAGCCGCAGGTCGATCCCCAGATGCACCAGGATGCGGGTCCGCCACGCCCAGCGCACCGTGTCCACCAGCCACTTGTCGCCGGGACGGCCGCGCTCGCCGATGTTGAACCGGCTGGCGACCATTCCCTCGTACGTGGACGGGCCCGGCTGCTCAGAAGGCTCCTCCGGCTCCAGCTCCAGGTTGAGGATCTCCTCCTTCTCGCCCCGGAACATGGCGAGCACCCGGTGCGAGGGCAGCTTGGTGAACGGCTCGGCGAAGTCGAAGTAGTCGGCGAACTTGGCGCCGGGACCCTCCTTCGCGTCGCCCTTCCCCTCGCGTACCTTCGCCACGAGCCTGCCGCGCGTCCACATCCGCTCGCGCAGTTCGCCGATCAGGTCGGCGTCCTCGGAGAAACGCTCCGTCAGAATCGCCCGCGCGCCGTCCAGCGCCGCGGCGGCGTCCGCGACGCCCCGCTCGGCGTCGACGAAGGCCGCCGCGGCGGCCGGCGGCTCCACCGAGGGGTCGGCGAGCAGCCCGTCGGCGAGCGGCTCCAGACCGGCCTCGCGGGCGGTCTGCGCCTTGGTGCGCCGCTTCGGCTTGAACGGCAGGTAGATGTCCTCCAGCCGCGCCTTGGTGTCGGCTCCCCGGATCCGCGCCTCCAGCGCCTCGTCCAGCTTGCCCTGGTCGCGTACGGACTCCAGGATCGCGGTGCGCCGCTCCTCCAGCTCGCGCAGGTAGCGCAGCCGCTCCTCGAGCGTGCGCAGCTGCGCGTCGTCGAGCATCTCGGTCGCTTCCTTGCGGTAGCGCGCGATGAACGGCACGGTCGACCCGCCGTCGAGCAGCTCGACGGCCGCCTTCACCTGTCGCTCGCGTACGCCGAGCTCCTCGGCGATCCTGCCTTCGATGGACGTCGTCACGGTTCCCCGACTCGCCTTCTCCTGCTGGCTGTGCTGGCTCTGCTTGAGAGTGCATTGTGCCGGGTGGCCGGGGGCCGTGTCGCCCGCCGCCTCGGGACACGCCTTGGGACACGCCTCGGGACGTGCCCCGGATACGTCAGACGCGGCGCGTTCCGCCGCCGCGGCGCGAGGCTCCGCCGAAGAGCCGGGCCAGCGCCCGGAAGGGCAGCGCGACCACATTCGCGAGCGCGGAGCCGATCATGCGGAGTACGTCTGCGACGGCGGCGAACAAAGGGACCTCCTGAGTCGGTGGCTGTCGCCCCCGGGTAGCCGTGGAGGACCCCGTCAAACAATCAGCCCTTGCCGTTGAGGTCGTCGGGGAACGCGCCCGCGCCCACCGCCGTCAGCAGGAACCCGCGCCCCAGCTCCGTCAGCCGCTCGACGCCCTTGGCCCCCAGATGCTCGTAGGGCGCCCGGTCGAGGCGGTCCGTGTGCTCCTCCAGCTCCGCCCGGAGCCGTACGCCGTCCTCGGTCAGCCCGCCCTTGGCGTCCAGCAGCCCGCGCTCGCGAAGCCGTTCCTCGGCGGCCTCCCAGTCGGCGCGCCGCCAGCCGCGCGTGGCCAAGATCCACCGCGGCGACATGCCCTTGCCGGTCGCGGTATGGCTCACCAGGGCTTCGACCGGGTCGAGCCCGGCGCAGAGCAACGCCACGACATGACCGTCGCCCCGGTGCTCACGCAGCAGGGTCGCGCCGTGCCAGTAGGCGAGATGCGGCTCCTCGGGCACCGGCAGATCGGCGTGGGCGGCGTACAGCGGCCGGGCGTGGCGCGTGCACGCCTCGGCGGCGCGCAGCGCGAGCCCCGCGGCCTCCGCCAGCTCCGGCGAGGCGATGATCTCGTCACCGAGCAGCCGCCGCAGCGTGGAGTCGACGGCGCGCTGCCGGGCCGCCAGTACCGCGTCGGGGGATGCGGTGTCCCACACGGCGGGCAGATGGCGGGCGATCAGCTCATGGTTGAAGTTGTAGAAGGCCGCCGAGACCACGCCGGGACCGACAGCGCCCATCGCGGCCGAGCGCCCGGCGAAGTAGGCGGCTCTCTCGTCGTTCACCCCGAGCCGCGCGAGTTCCTTCATGAAGTCGGGTGAGAAGTAGACGGTCGAGTGCATCGGGTTGAGGGCGTTGTGACAGCGGCGGCCGGCGCGCGCGGGCAGAGGGCTCATGCCCCGTACGTTACCGACTGGTTAGTACGGTGTGAAGGACGGGACACTCCGGGGCGTCGGCAGGCATGGCGGCTCATGGCAGTCCTTCACAGTCCCTGGCAGTCCCCGGCAATCCATGGCAGGAAAGGTGGGGTGTACGGCATTGCGGCCGTCTCCGGCACGCCCAAGGATGGCTGCCATGACCAAGCGATCCGTACTCGTCGTCCTCTTCGACGACCTGCAGAGCCTCGACGTGACCGGCCCGGTCGAGGTCTTCGCGGGCGCGAGTCTGGCCGGCGCGGGCGGCACGTACGAGATCCGCACCGCGTCCCTGGACGGCACCCCGGTCCGTACGTCCAGCGGGCTCACCCTCGTCCCGGACGCCGGCCTCGCCGACGCCGCCACGCCGCACACCCTGCTGGTCCCCGGTGGCCAGGGCACCCGCGCCCCCGATCCCCGCCTGATCGACTGGCTGCGCGTCCACGGCCCGCGCGCGCAGCGGCTCGTCTCGGTCTGCACCGGGGCCCTGCTGCTCGCCGAGGCAGGGCTGCTCGACGGCCACCGGGCCACCACGCACTGGATGGCCTGCGAACACCTCGCCCGCACATACCCGGCCGTCGACGTCGAACCGGACCCGATCTTCGTACGCGACGGGAGGCTGGCCACCTCGGCCGGTGTCACCGCCGGCATCGACCTCGCGCTCGCCCTGGTCGAGGAGGACCTGGGCCGGGACACCGCGCTGAGCGTCGCCCGCCATCTCGTCGTCTTCCTCAGGCGGCCGGGAAACCAGGCCCAGTTCAGCGTCCAGCTGTCCGCCCAGACCGCGCGGCGCGAGCCGCTGCGCGATGTGCAGCAGCACATCACCGAACACCCGGAAGGGGATCTCTGCGTCGAGTCGCTCGCGTCCCGCGCACGGCTCTCGCCCCGCCATTTCGCCCGCGCCTTCCAGAAGGAGACGGGCACGACCCCGGGCCGCTACGTCGAGCGGGTCCGTCTGGAGCATGCGCGCCGGCTTCTGGAGGACACCTCGGGCGGCGTGGAGGAGATCTCGCGCGCCTGTGGCTACGGCACTCCGGAGGCGATGCGCCGCGCCTTTGTGAAGGCCCTCGCCACGGGACCGGCCGAATACCGGCGCCGCTTCCGCACTCCGGCCCCGAAATAGTGCACCGCTGATCGAGAGGCACACCCACCATGCAGATCGCCATCGTTCTCTTCGACCGCTTCACCGCACTGGACGCCGTAGGGCCCTACGAGATGCTCTGCCGCCTCCCCGACACCGAGGTGGTCTTCGTCGCCGAGCACACCGGCCCGGTCACCAACGATCGGGGAAGCCTCTCGCTCGTCGCCACGAAGACCTTCGCCGAGGTGAGCAGCCCGGACATCGTCGTCGTCCCCGGTGGCCCCGGCCAGAGCGACCAGATGGAGAACGCGACCCTGCTGGGCTGGCTGCGCGCCGTCGACGCCACCACCACCTGGACCACCTCGGTCTGCACCGGCTCACTCCTGCTCGCCGCCGCCGGACTGCTTCAGGGCCGCCCGGCCACCTCGCACTGGCTGGCCCTGGACCAGCTGGGGAAGCTGGGGGCCGAGCCCACGGGCCGCCGGGTCGTCATCGACGGCAAGTACATCACCGCCGCCGGGGTCTCCGCGGGCATCGACATGGCGCTGACGATGGCGGGCAAGCTGGCGGGCGAGGAGCACGCCCAGGCCACACAGCTCCTCACGGAGTACGACCCGCAGCCGCCGTACGACGCGGGGTCGCCGGAGAAGGCTCCGGCAGCGCTGGTCGAGGAGTTCCGTACGAAGAGCCGCTTCATCCTTCAGTAGCTGGAGCAGCAGGGACCGACCAGGTGAACCGGGGCGTCCGGCGCTCCAGGAAGGCGGCGACCCCCTCCGCGGGGTCGCCGCTGCCGCTCGCCTGCTCCTCCCAGTGGCCGTCCCGGTCGGTGCGGCCCGTCGCGAACTCCTTCGCCGCCGCCTGGGTGAGCTGCGAGCGCGACACGACGATCCTGGCGAACTCCGCCACCCGCTTGCCCAGTGCGTCGATGGACAGCACCTCGTCCACCAGACCGGTGCGCAGCGCCCGTTCCGTATCGATCAACTCGCCCGAGAACAGCAGATACTTGGCGGCGGCGGGACCCACCAGCGAGACCAGCCGCCGGGTGGACGAGGACGGATAGACCAGGCCCAGCTTCGCCGGTGTCACCCCGAACAGCGCGCCCTCTTCCGCGAACCGCAGATCGCAGGCCGCGGCGAGCTGGCAGCCGCCGCCGACGCAGTAGCCGCGTACGGCGGCGAGCGTCGGCTTCGGGAACGCGGCGAGCGCCTCCTCCGCCCGTACGGCGAGCGACTGCGGGGCCTCGCCGGGCTCCCGCAGCGAGGAGATGTCGGCGCCCGCGCAGAAGGTCGGGCCTTCGCCTGTCATCACCAGGGCGCGTACGGACTCGTCCGCCGCCAGCTCCGTCAGCAGCTCGGGCAGCGCGCGCCACATCCCGGCGGTCATGGCATTGCGCTTGGCGGGATTGCTGATGACGACGGTGGCGACCCCGTCCACGACGGTGTGCGCGAGCTGCGGTGACGGCGACGGCTCCATGCGCCGGATGCTAGCCCGATGCTAGCCGGCGGCGCGGCTCCGCCTTCAGAGACAGTCGCACAACTGACGGTGCCATTCGCGCGAACCCGGTCAAAAGCCGTCGATACACGTCGACTTCTGTTCAGTGGCCCGGTCCGGCCAGCTGATTCCCAAGACTTGTTGCTCAATGGGCTGGGACAGTCGAGCCGAGGGTGGTGCCGGATCATGGAGAGCCGCGGGAGCGTCCCCGCTCCGCCGCTGTCGTACGAGGGGGTCTGGCGCTTCACCGCTCCCGCGGTCGAGGCGTCGGTTCCGCAGGCCCGGCACGCCGTTCGCGATCTGCTCGGCCGCCAGGGCGTACCGGTCGCGGACGACCTGGTCCATGGGCTGCTGCTGATCGTCTCCGAGCTGGTCACCAACGCCGTACGGCACGCGGCCCTGCTCTCGCCGGAGGTCGCCGTCGAGGTCGCCGTCGGCGCGGAGTGGATCCGGGTGTCCGTCGAGGACAACCACCCGTACAGGCCCACGGTGCTGGAGGCGGACCATGGGCAGACGGGCGGGCGCGGTCTGCTGCTCGTACGGGAGATCTCGCTGGAGGCGGGCGGGACCTGCGACGTCGAGCACACCGCGAGCGGCGGCAAGATCATCTGGGCCGCGCTGCCGCTGAAACCTCTCGAACCTCCCGGCGACAGACCGCCACCCGACAGCTCACCGTCCGACAGCTCACCGTCCGGCAACTTGCCACTGGGCAGCTCGCCATTCGGCAGCTCACCGGCCGACGGCTCGTCACTCGGCGGCTCGCTACTCGGCGGCTCGCCGCTCGACGGACCGACGCCGTAGCCTCACCAGCCCCCGGACGGCCCCGTCAGCTCCTTGATCGCCGGGCGCGCGGCGTCCAGCACCGTCATGAACCACGCCGAGAAGGGGCCTTCGCGATGCCGCTCGGCCAGCTCCTCCGGCGTCACGAACGCCGTCTCGCCGACCTCCTGCGGGTCCGGCCGCGGCTCGGTCTGCACCAGCCCCACGTAGAGGTGGTTGTACTCCTGCTCCACCAGCCCGGAGTCCGGGTCGGGGTGGTTGTAGCGGACCGTGCCCGCCTCGGCGAGCAGTGTGGGTGAGATCCCCAGCTCTTCGTGCGTACGCCGGGCCGCGGCCGCGAACGGCGCCTCGCCCGGATACGGGTGCCCGCAGCAGGTGTTCGACCAGACGCCGGGGGAGTGGTACTTGGCCGACGCGCGGCGCTGCAGCAGCAGCCGACCCCGCTCGTCGAAGAGGAATACCGAGAACGCCCGGTGCAGTTGCCCAGGTGCCTGGTGCGCGGAGAGCTTCTCCGCGGTGCCGATGGTATTGCCGTGCTCGTCGACCAGTTCGAGCAGGATCGATTGTGATGCGCCGTTCGACGAGCTGTTCGTCGCGGTGGCTGGTGTGGTCGGCATGCCCATCCTTCGCTTCGGTCCTCGGCCCTGACAGGGCAACTGAGGGGCCTGCCCAGTCTGCCGCACAAAGGCGGCTTGTCCGCACTTCGACAGACTGGGCATGTCCGCCCCTGCCGCGTGCGCACGCGGCAGGGGCGGACATGCTGTCTTGTCGGCTACCTCGAATGTTGGCCGGTTTTCGGCCCTGTCTCCGATCGCGTACCGGATCCAGTGACGCCGGGCCGCAGCACGTAGCCGGTGTACCCGTACTCCGTGCCGTGCTCCCGGCGCATGGCGATCTCCGCACGCGTCGCGGCGAGCGCCTGCGCCATGCCCGGGAGGGTGGCATCGGCGGCGTCGGCCCGCTCACCGAGCGGGCCGTAGTACTCGTCCCAGTCGCTCTCGGGCTGCGGGTACACCCCGAGGACGTCGTAGCCCGCCGCGAGCGCCGCCGATGTGTTCTCGGCGGTGGTACGCAGCGGATACTGCTCGTCCCAGAAGGCGCGGGCCTCGGCCGAGGGCTCCTCGGCCGTCCATTCGCATTCGGTCAGAACCAGCGAGCCGCCCGGCCTGAGCAGCCGCCGCCACTGCCGCAGCGCGGCGTCGAAGCCGATGGCGTACGCCGAGCTCTCCGCCCAGACGAGGTCGTACGAGCCGTCGGGGAGGGGAAGCTCGGCCATGTCGGCGTTGACGGTACGGATCGCGTCACCGAGCCCGCGCGCCCCGGCGGTCTGCCGCAGCTCGTCGAGGAACGGTTCGTGCAGATCGACGGCCGTCACCCGCGCCCCGGCCTCGGCGGCCAGCAGAAGGGCGGACCGGCCCGGGCCACAGCCCAGGTCGAGCACGCGCGGACGGGCGGGATACGGCCCGGCGAGGGCGAGCAGCCGCCGGGAGGTGGTGTCGGAGCCGGGGCCCTGCCGCGGGAGACCGTGGTGCAGGGCGAAGAAGGCATCGTGAAGAGCGTTGAGAGCGTTGTCGGACAACGTGGGAACCCTTGAGTGTGTGCGGGTCCCGGCCGGCGTACGAAAGACGGAAAGACGTACGTGTCAGTGCGTACGGGTCAGCCGAGAGCCCGGAAGCTGAGGAGGACGGACCGTGTGCTGCGCAGGGCAGCGGTCACCGTGACGTTCATCAACTCAGCTCTTCTCAAGCGCGGGGACGAGACTGGATGAGACTAACAGCCGTCAGTGACAGAGCTTCGCCTCGTGTTCCGCATGGCCGACCGGCTCCAGCTGGAAGGTGCAGTGCTCCACATCGAAGTGATCCCCGAGGCACCCCTGCAGGGCGTGCAGCATCTTCTCGTGCCCGACCGCGTCCAGCACGTCCCGGCTCACCACCACATGCGCCGACAGCACCGGCATCCCCGACGTGATCGTCCAGGCGTGCAGATCGTGCAGATCCTCCACGCCGGGCAGCGCCACTATGTGCGCCCGCACCTCGCCCATGTCGACGCCCTTCGGAGCCGCCTCCAGCAGCACGTTGAGCGTCTCGCGCAGCAGCTTCCAGGTGCGCGGCACGATCATGAGGCCGATGACCAGGGACGCGATGGGGTCGGCGGGCTGCCAGTCCGTCGCCAGGATGATCCCGGCCGAGATCAGCACCGTGACCGAGCCGAGCGCGTCCGCGACCACCTCCAGATACGCCCCGCGCACATTGAGGCTCTCCTTCTGGCCCCGCACCAGCAGGGACAGCGAGACCATATTGGCGACGAGACCGACCAGGGCGAAGACGATGGCCAGCCCGCCCTTGGTCTCCGCCGGGGTGATGAAGCGCTCCACCGCCTCGTACACCAGATAGCCGCCGACGCCGAGCAGCAGCAGACAGTTGGCGAGCGCGGCCAGGATCTCGGCCCGCGCGAAGCCGAAGGTGCGGTTCTGTCCGTTCAGCGCCGCCGGCCGGTTGGCGAAGTGGATCGCCAGCAGGGCCATCGCGAGCCCGACCGCGTCGGTCGCCATATGGGCGGCGTCGGCGATCAGGGCGAGGGAATCGGCCAGAACGCCGCCGACGATCTCCACGACCATCACGCTCAGTGTGATGGTCAGCGCGATGCGCAGCCGCCCCTGATAGGCCAGGGCCGCGGTACCCGTCGGCGGCGGGCCGCCGTGTGTGTGCCCGTGGTCGTGCCCAGCCCCCATGAGGACGCCTCCTGGTCATCGGAACGTGATCTGCCGAGACCTCAGTGAACTACGGGCGGGGGGTATGGGCAACACGGCACTGAACACCGTTGTCATTCCCCTGACCTGCGGAAACGGGCGCAGGGAAGGAACCCGCGAGATGGCTGCGGACGATATGCAGGTCAGGGACGCCGGCCGGCCGCCGTGGTCCGCCCGCGGATCACCTGCCGCGGGCCTCGGGATGGCGCAGGCACCAGCCCTCCCACGCCGACTCGACCATCTCGCGTACCCCTCGCGAGGCCGTCCAGCCCAGCTCCTTGGCGATCAGATCGACCGAGGCGACGGCCTTCGCCGCATCGCCGGGACGGCGCGGCTCGATCACCGGCTCCTGAGCGAATCCCGTGACCTCCGCCACCAGATCGGCGAGCTCCCGCACCGAGACGCCGACCCCACGGCCGATATTGACCGTCAGGTCCCCGGCCGGAGCTCCCGAGCCGTCCTGCTCGGCCAGCCTGCGCGCGACCGCGAGATGGGCGTCCGCCAGATCAGATACATGGATGTAGTCGCGTACGCAGGTGCCGTCCGGAGTCGGGTAGTCGGCGCCGAAGATCCGCGGGGCCTGGCCGCGGGTGATCCGGTCGAAGAACATCGGAATGATGTTGAACACTCCGGTGTCGGCCAGTTCCGGCTGCTCGGCGCCCGCCACATTGAAGTACCGCAGACAGGCGGTGGACATTCCGTGGGCGCGTCCCGCCGCCCGTACCAGCCACTCGCCCGCGAGTTTGGTCTCGCCGTACGGATTGATCGGCTCGCAGTGAGCGGACTCCGGGATCAGCTCCATGTCGGGTACGCCGTACACGGCGGCCGACGAGGAGAACAGGAATCGCCGGACCCCGGCCGCGACGACCGCTTCGAGCAGCACGGTCAGGCCGTGCACATTCTCGCGGTAGTAGCGCAGCGGCTGTTCCACGGACTCGCCGACCTGCTTCTTCGCCGCGAAATGCAGAACACCCGTGACGGCGTGGTCGGCGAGTGCGCGGTCGAGCAGCTCCCGGTCCAGGAGCCCCCCGCGCACCAGAGGAATGGAGTCGGGCAGTCGCTCCGTGACCCCCGACGACACATCGTCCAGGACGACGACCCGCTCGCCCGCCGCTGTTATGGTCCGCGCCACATGCGCACCGATGTACCCCGCACCACCTGTGATCAGCCAAGTCATGCCGACCACCCTAGGCCCCCGCCCCACCACCGCGAGCACGCGGTTTGCACGCGGTTTGTGGGGCGGGGCATCGATCGACAATGATGATCTCGGTGGACCTTGGGGCCTGCCCCATGGCGAGTGGGCCGTCAGAGGGAAGCAACGGCCAGTGAACTCCCCCTCCGGCACATCCGATAGCCTCTGCCGACGTGCAACCGACGTGCCGCCGCCCGCGCAACCGGGTCGAGACGCCGCGCATCCGAATCCCCGCTTCCCTGTTCAGTGCCAAGGAGTGAGTTCGTCTGTCGACCGCCATCCTCACCGGTCCGCCCGTGCCCGGATCGTCGCTTGAGGGCGATCTGCGGTCACTGGGCTTCGACGTACGGATCGCCTCCGGCGCCGAGGACACCACCGCGCTGATCGCCGCCGTGCCGGGGGCAGACCGCGTCGCTCTCGTAGACCCCCGCTTCGTCGGCCACGTCCACGCCCTGAGGCTGGCGCTGACCGACCCCCGCTTCCCGGCCGCCGCGGCACCGGGCGCGCTGACGGTGCAGCCCGAGGCGCGGGCCGCCCTGACCCGGGTCCTGTCGGCCGTCCCGGCCGCGGTCCGGTCCGCGGACACCGGCAGCACCCACAGCACCGACGGCACCGGGACCCCCGAGGCGAAGAACGCGGCGGCGGCGCCCGATGCGCTCGCCGACGCGCTCGCCGCCACCGGCACCGCCGTACACCGCCCCGAGCTCGGGTCGCTCGTCGCGACCGTGCCAGGTGACCCCCAGGCCCGTAACGAAGCCCGCCAGGCCGTCAGCGCCGTGGACGACGAAGCCGTACGGCTGCGCTCGGCGGTGAAGGCCCGCGACGGCTTCTTCACCACCTACTGCATCAGCCCGTACTCCCGCTACCTCGCCCGCTGGTGCGCCCGCCGCGGACTGACCCCGAACCAGGTCACCACCGCCTCGCTGATCACCGCGCTGATAGCCGCGGGCGGCGCGGCCACCGGCACCCGCGCGGGTTACATCGCCGCGGGCCTGCTGCTGCTCTTCTCCTTCGTCCTGGACTGCACCGACGGGCAGCTCGCCCGCTACTCCCTGCAGTACTCGACCATGGGCGCCTGGCTCGACGCGACCTTCGACCGCGCCAAGGAGTACGCGTACTACGCGGGGCTCGCCCTCGGCGCGGCCCGCGGCGGAGACGACGTATGGGCCCTCGCGCTCGGCGCCATGGTGCTCATGACCTGCCGCCATGTCGTCGACTTCTCCTTCAACGAGGCGAACCACGACGCGGTCTCCAACACAAGTCCGACCGCCGCCCTCTCCGACAAGCTCGACAGCGTCGGCTGGACGGTGTGGGTGCGCCGGATGATCGTGCTGCCGATCGGTGAGCGCTGGGCGATGATCGCCGTGCTCACCGCCGTGACCACCCCGCGTACCGTCTTCTACGCGCTGCTGATCGGCTGCTCCCTCGCCGCCTGCTACACCACAGCGGGCCGCGTCCTGCGCTCCCTGACCCGCAAGGCCCGCCGCACCGACCGCGCCGCCCAGGCGCTCGCGGACCTCGCCGACTCCGGCCCGCTCGCCGAGGCCGCCGCCGGCGCCCTCGGCGAGCGGGCCAAGCGCCTGCCCGCGCTGCTGCCGCTCGCGGCCGCCCTGGCGGGCGGCACCGCGCTCGTCGCCACCGCGGCCCTCACCGACTACGGCACCCCCTGGGTGGCGGTCGCGGCCGTGGTCTACGTCATCACCTCGGCCATCGCCGTCGCCCGCCCCCTCAAGGGCGCTCTCGACTGGCTCGTCCCCCCGGTGTTCCGGGCCGCCGAATACAGCACCGTCCTGGTGCTCGCGGCCCACGCCGACGTCCAGGCTGCGCTGCCCGCCGCATTCGGGCTGGTCGCGGCGGTCGCCTACCATCACTACGACACGGTGTACCGCATCCGCGGCGGTACGGGCGCGCCCCCGCGCCTGCTGGTGCGGGTGATCGGCGGACACGAAGGACGGATCCTGGCTGTCGCGCTGCTCGCCGCCCTGCTCGACAGTTCGGCCTTCACCATCGCGCTGACAGCGCTCGCAGTGGCCGTCGCGCTCGTGGTGCTTGTGGAGAGCATCCGCTTCTGGGTGTCCTCCGGGGCACCCGCCGTCCACGACGAAGGAGAACTCGCATGATCGGCCTTGTACTGGCAGCCGGTGCCGGACGGCGACTGCGCCCCTACACCGACACGCTCCCGAAGGCCCTCGTGCCCGTGGACCCCGCGGGAGACGGATCCCTCACCGTCCTCGATCTGACCCTGGGGAACTTCGCCGAGATAGGCCTCACCGAGGCCGCCGTCGTCGTCGGCTACCGCAAGGAGGCCGTGTACGAGCGCCGGGCAGCCCTGGAGGCCAAGTACGGCCTCAAGCTGACGCTCATCGACAACGACAAGGCGGAGGAGTGGAACAACGCCTACTCCCTGTGGTGCGCCCGTGACCTCTTCCAGCAGGGCGTCATCCTCGCCAACGGCGACACCGTCCACCCGGTCTCCGTCGAGCGGAGCCTGCTGGCCGCCCGCGGCAACGGCCAGAAGGTCATCCTTGCCCTCGACACGGTGAAGCACCTCGCCGACGAGGAGATGAAGGTCATCGTGGACCCCGGCAAGGGCGTCTCGCGCATCACCAAGCTGATGGACCCCGCCACCGCCACCGGCGAGTACATCGGGGTCACCCTCATCGAGCCCGAGGCCGCCGAAGAGCTCGCCGACGCGCTGAGGACCACCTTCGAGCGCGACCCCGACCTCTACTACGAGGACGGCTACCAGGAGCTCGTGAACCGCGGCTTCACCGTGGACGTGGCCCCCATCGGCGAGGTCAGCTGGGTCGAGATCGACAACCACGCCGACCTCGCGAAGGGCCGTGAGATCGCGTGCCTGTACTGACCCGACTGATCCCGTCCCCGGTCGTCGTGGACATCAGCCGCGGCGCCCTGGACGATCTGGCCGGGCTCCTCGCCGACCAGCGGATCTCCTCCTCCGGCAAGCTCGCGATCGCCATCAGCGCCGGCTCCGGGCAGGCGCTGCGCGAGAAGCTCTCGCCGGTGCTCCCGGGCGCGGAGTGGTACGCGGTCGCGGGCGGCACCATCGACGCCGCCGTCAAGCTCGCCGACGACATCAAGGGCAAGCGCTACGACGCGGTGGTCGGCCTCGGCGGCGGCAAGGTCATCGACGTGGCCAAGTACGCCGCCGCGCGGATCGGCCTGCCCATGGTCGCCGTCGCGACGAACCTGTCCCACGACGGCCTCTGCTCGCCGGTGTCCACCCTGGACAACGACAACGGCCGAGGCTCCTACGGCGTCCCGACGCCGATCGCGATGGTCATCGACCTCGATGTCATCCGCGAGGCCCCGGCACGGTTCGTGCGCTCCGGCATCGGGGACGCGATCTCCAACATCTCGGCCATAGCGGACTGGGAGCTGTCCCACCGCGTCACCGGCGAGTCCGTCGACGGCCTGGCCGCCGCCATGGGACGTACCGCAGGCGAAGCCGTACTGCGCCACCCGGGAGGCGTCGGCGACGACGAGTTCCTCACCGTACTCGCCGAGTCGCTCGTGCTCTCCGGCATCGCCATGTCGATCAGCGGAGACACCCGCCCCTCGTCCGGCGCCTGCCACGAGATCAGCCACGCCTTCGATCTGCTGTACCCCAAGCGCGCCGCCAGCCACGGCGAGCAGGTCGGCCTGGGCGCCGCCTTCGCGATGCATCTGCGCGGCGCCCGCGACGACGCGGGACTCTTCGCCGACGTGCTGCGCAGGCACAGTCTGCCGGTACTGCCCGCGGAGATCGGGTTCTCCACCGACGAATTCGTCGAGGCCGTGGCGTACGCGCCGCAGACCCGGCCGGGCCGTTTCACCATCCTTGAGCACCTCGACCTCTCCACCGACCAGATCAGGGACGCGTACGCCGACTATGCCAAGACCATCAGTAGCTGAACTCCGTCCGGTCGTTCACCCGGAGGGCGTGAAGGACAGGCGCAGCGGCGAGCACTGGGCCGGGCGCATGTACATGCGAGAGATCTCGCTGCACATCGACCCGTACCTGGTGAACACCAGGATCTCTCCCAACCAGCTCACCTACCTCATGGTGGTGGTGGGCGTGCTGGGCGGCGCCGCCGCGCTGATCCCCGGACTCACCGGCGCGATCCTCGTGGTGGTCCTCTTCCAGCTGTACCTGCTGCTCGACTGCGTCGACGGCGAGGTCGCCCGCTGGCGCAAGCAGACCTCGATCACCGGCGTCTACCTCGACCGCGTGGGCCACTACCTCTGCGAGGCGGCCCTGCTGGTCGGCTTCGGACTCCGCGGCGCCGATGTCTTCGGCACCGGGCGCCCCGAGTGGCTGTGGGCCTTCCTCGGCACCGTCGCCGCCCTCGGCGCGATCCTGATCAAGGCCGAGACCGACCTGGTCGACGTGGCCCGCCAGCGCAGCGGACTGCCCGCCGTCAAGGACGAGGCCTCCGTGCCGCGCTCCTCCGGTCTGGCCCTGGCCCGCCGTGCGGCGGCGGCGCTGAAGTTCCACCGGCTCGTCGGTGGCATCGAGGCCAGCCTCTTCATCCTGCTCGTGGCGGTCATCGACATGGTCCAGGGCGACGACCTCTTCTACACCCGCCTGGGCATCGCGGTCCTCGCCGGGATCGCCGTCGTCCAGACCCTGCTGCACCTGCTGTCCATCCTCGCCTCCAGCAGGCTGCGATGAGCGGCCTGAAGCTCGGCGCCGTCATCATCACCATGGGCAACCGCCCCGACGACCTGCGCGCCCTCATCGACTCGGTCGCCAAGCAGGACGGCGACCCGATCGAGGTGGTCGTCGTCGGCAACGGCGCGCCCGTGACCGGCGTGCCGGGCCACGTACGCACCGTGGACCTGCCCGAGAACCTCGGCATCCCCGGCGGACGCAACGTCGGCATCGAGGCCTTCGGCCCCGCGGGATCCTCCGTGGACGCCCTGCTCTTCCTGGACGACGACGGCTCGCTGCCCAACCACGACACCGCCGAGCTGGTGCGCCAGGCCTTCGCCGCCGACCCGGAGCTGGGCATCATCAGCTTCCGGATCGCCGACCCGGTGACCGGGCTCACCCAGCGCCGCCACGTGCCGCGACTGCGCGCCTCCGACCCGATGCGATCGTCGCGGGTGACGACCTTCCTCGGCGGCGCGAACGCCGTACGCACCAAGGTCATCGCCGAGGTCGGTCCGCTGCCCGGGGAGTTCTTCTACGCCCACGAGGAGACGGACCTGGCCTGGCGGGCGCTGGACGCGGGCTGGGCGATCGACTACCGCTCGGACATGGTGCTGTTCCACCCGACCATGCCGCCCTCCCGGCACGCGGTCTACCACCGCATGGTGGCCCGCAACCGGGTCTGGCTCGCCCGCCGCAATCTGCCCGCGCCCCTGGTCCCCGTCTATCTCGGGGTCTGGCTGCTCCTCACTCTGGCCCGGCGTCCTTCCGTGCCCGCGCTGAAGGCCTGGTTCGGCGGCTTCAAGGAGGGCATCCGGACACCCTGTGGTCCACGCCGGCCCATGAAGTGGCGTACGGTATGGCGGCTCACCCGACTGGGCCGACCTCCCGTCATCTGACAAGCTCGGTTCTGAGACCATTCGGGCGTACGACCGGGCTTCCGGGCGTACGCCCGGGTTCCGGCGACGCCCGGAGCCGCGCCCGACCCCCCGCGCATCTTGAACACGAAAGTTTCAACTTGTGAGTGAGACAACCCATGACGGTGCGGTCGCGCTGAGCGCCCCACCATCTCCCGACGACGGCCTGTCCGCGGCGGAACTGGCAGCGAAGTACGGACTGTCGGTGAGCGGCGCCCGGCCGGGGCTCGTCGAGTACATCAAGCAGCTGTGGGGTCGCCGTCACTTCATCCTGGCCTTCTCGCAGGCCAAGCTGACGGCCCAGTACAGCCAGGCGAAACTCGGCCAGCTGTGGCAGGTGGCGACGCCCCTGCTCAACGCCGTCGTCTACTACTTGATCTTCGGGCTCATCCTGGGAACCAGGGAGGGCATCCCCAACGAGGTCTTTGTCCCGTTCCTGGTGACGGGCGTCTTCGTCTTCACCTTCACGCAGAGCTCGGTGATGGCGGGCGTCCGGTCCATCTCGGGCAACCTCGGCCTGGTCAGAGCACTGCACTTCCCGCGGGCCGCCCTGCCGGTCTCCTTCGCGCTCCAGCAGCTCCAGCAGCTGCTGTTCTCGATGCTGGTGCTGTTCCTCATCGCGATTGCCTTCGGCAGCTACCCGAGCCTGTCCTGGCTGCTGATCATTCCCGCGCTGGCTCTCCAGTTCGTGTTCAACACCGGGATGGCGCTGATCATGGCCAGGCTCGGCAGCAAGACCCCCGACCTGGCTCAGCTGATGCCGTTCGTCATGCGTACCTGGATGTACGCCTCCGGTGTCATGTTCTCCATCCCGGTGATGCTCGCGGACAAGCCGGACTGGATCGCCCGTGTGCTGCAGTGGAACCCCGCCGCCGTCTATATGGACCTCATCCGCTTCGCGCTGATCGACGGTTACGGCTCCGAGAACCTGCCCCCGCACATCTGGGCGTTCGCGGTCGGCTGGGCGATCCTGTTCGGCGCTGCCGGGTTCGTGTACTTCTGGAAGGCTGAGGAACGGTACGGCCGTGGCTGAGGACAAGAACCAGGGACGTGTTCCCACCGTGATCGCCGAAGACGTGCACATCGTCTACCGGGTGCACGGCGGCAGCGGCGGCAAGGGCAGCGCCACCGCCGCCCTCAGCCGCATAATGCGCCGCGACAAGGGCGAATCCCGCGGCGTCCGCAAGGTGCACGCCGTACGAGGCGTCTCCTTCACGGCGTACCGCGGCGAGGCGGTCGGACTCATCGGCACCAACGGCTCCGGCAAGTCGACCCTGCTGCGAGCCATAGCGGGTCTGCTGCCGACGGAGAGCGGCAAGGTCTACACCGAAGGCCAGCCCTCCCTGCTCGGCGTCAACGCCGCCCTGATGGGCGACCTGACCGGCGAGCGCAATGTCATCCTCGGCGGTCTCGCCATGGGAATGTCCCGCGAGGAAGTCCGCGAGCGCTACGAGAGCATTGTCGACTTCTCCGGCATCAACGAAAAGGGCGACTTCATC
This sequence comes from Streptomyces sp. NPDC052236, assembly GCF_044548015.1. NCBI lineage: Bacteria > Bacillati > Actinomycetota > Actinomycetes > Kitasatosporales > Streptomycetaceae > Streptomyces > Streptomyces sp. NPDC052236. Next base: position 160,685 of record NZ_JBIUBL010000023.1, read on the forward strand.
ACCCTGCCGATGCGCACCTACTCCTCGGGCATGGGCGCCAGGCTCCGCTTCGCGATCGCGGCGGCCAAGGATCACGACGTCCTCATGATCGATGAGGCGCTGGCCACCGGCGACCGGAAGTTCCAGATCCGTTCCGAGGCGCGTATCCGCGAGCTCCGCAAGGAGGCCGGCACGGTGTTCCTGGTCAGCCACAGCGTCGGGTCGATCAGGAGCACCTGCGACCGTGTCCTGTGGCTGGAGAAGGGCGAGCTCCTGATGGACGGCCCCACCGACGAGGTCCTCAGGGCGTACGAGCGGGAGACCGGCAGATAGTTCCCGGTCCGCAGGCCCCCGCCGGGTCATCCCGGCGGGGGCCTTCTGCGTCCTTTCGCCAAAGTGAAGTCAAGTTCAGTGATCCCAGGGAAGGTTGGCCAAGATTGCAGCGTTCTTGTAATGCGCACAACGCCCCGACGTATCGATGCGCGTTGTACAACGTAAGCTGTACCGGTGCTGAATCGCGGCAAGTGGGGCGATACCCCCCTAGGCATCCTGTCCGCCAGGCGGTCCCCCAGTCGGGAACTCCGGCGGCGTGTCCGAAATGGGATGCATTGGGTCGGCAGTGTAGAACGGGAGATGTGACGGCAATGACGGGAAATCTCCAGCTCCGCGAGGCTTTCACCGTCCCCGCGCCGGGCAGCGCGCAGTGACGGACAGCAGATATGCGCGCACAGGGGTCGTCCCGGCGGATTCGGCGCGCGCCACGCTCGACAAGGTCGCGCACGAGAACTTCCCGGTGGCGCCCTTCTTTCTGCCGCGCGCCTGGCGTGACGACCTGATGGCCGTGTACGGATACGCCCGCCTCGTCGACGACATCGGCGACGGCGACCTCGCGCCCGGCGGCGCGGACGCCCGTCACCTCGGGGTGTCCCCGGCGCTCGCCGACGACCGGCTCGCCCTGCTCGACGCCTTCGAGGCCGATCTGCGGCACGTCTTCGACGCGACGCCGCGCCATCCGCTGCTGCTGGCCCTCCAGCCCACCGTGCGCCGCTGTTCGCTCACCCCCGAGCCTTTCCTCGGCCTGATCGAGGCCAACCGCCAGGACCAGCTGGTACGGCGCTACAAGACGTACGATGAGCTGCTCGCGTACTGTGAGCTGTCCGCGAACCCTGTCGGCCGTCTGGTACTCCAGATCACCGGTAGCGCCACCCCCGAGCGCGTACGGCTCTCCGACGCCATCTGCACCGCTCTCCAGATCGTCGAGCACCTCCAGGATGTGACCGAGGACCTCGGTAACGACCGGATCTACCTGCCCACCGAGGACCTGCGGCGCTACGGGGTCACGGAGGCCGACCTCGCGGCGGGCACCGCCAACGCGTCGGTGCGCGCGCTGATCGCGTACGAAGCCGAACGCGCCCGGGAGCTGCTGAACGAAGGCACACCTCTGGTGGGCAGCGTCCACGGCAGGCTGCGGCTGCTGCTCGCCGGTTTCGTGGCCGGAGGGCGCGCGGCCCTGACCGCGATCGCGTCCGCCGGACATGATGTTCTGCCCGGACCGCCCAAGCCCACCAAGGCGCGTCTGCTGCGTGAAGTGGGAGCCGTTCTGGCAAGAGCGCGTAGAAAGGGGTGAGCCGGACAATGGAGGTACCGACGGAGGTGTCCGCGCCTGTGCAGGCCGCGTACAGCTACTGCGAGGCCGTCACCGGACAGCAGGCGCGCAACTTCGCGTACGGCATCAGACTGCTGCCGACCGAGAAGCGGCAGGCCATGTCCGCCCTGTACGCGTTCTCGCGGCGCGTGGACGACATCGGCGACGGCGCGCTCGCGCCCGAGGCCAAGCGGGACCGGCTCGAAGTGACGCGGGGACTCCTCGACCGGGTCCGGCAGGGCACGGTCGACGAGGACGACACCGACCCGGTCGCCGTGGCGCTCACAGACGCGGCCCGCCGCTTCCCGCTCCCGCTGGGCGGGCTCGACGAGCTCATCGACGGGGTCCTGATGGATGTCCGTGGCGAGACGTACGAGACCTGGGACGACCTCAAGGTCTACTGCCGGTGTGTCGCGGGCGCGATTGGGCGGCTCTCGCTCGGCGTGTTCTCCACCCAGCGCGGCGCGCGCGCCGCGGAACGGGCGGGCGAGTACGCCGACACGCTCGGCCTGGCGCTGCAGCTGACCAACATCCTCCGGGACGTACGCGAGGACGCGGGCAACGGGCGCACCTACCTGCCCGCCGACGATCTCGCCAAGTTCGGCTGCTCGGCCGGTTTCCACAGCGCCACCCCGCCGCCCGGCTCCGACTTCACCGGCCTGGTCCACTTCGAGGTCCGGCGCGCCCGCGCGCTCTTCGCCGAGGGCTACCGGCTGCTTCCCATGCTCGACCGGCGCAGTGGCGCGTGCGTGGCCGCGATGGCGGGGATCTACCGCCGCCTCCTGGACCGCATCGAGCGCGACCCGGAGGCGGTGCTGCGCGGCCGGGTGTCGCTGCCCGGACGCGAGAAGGCGTACGTCGCGGTGCGCGGGCTGTCGGGACTCGACGCCCGGCACGTCACGCGGCAGACCCTCAGGGGGCGCTCGTGATGCCGCCGTACGCGAGGGCGTGTGCGCCCACTCCCTGGACTTCGTCCGCGTGGGAAGCACGACCTGCGGGCACGCCCGCACGGTGCCCGTCCGCGCCGCGGAGCCTGGGGGCCCGCTCCCGGGTCTCCCCGTACCCGCCCTCCCCGGCTTCGCCCGCCTCGCGCCCGGCGAACCACGGCCGCCGCCGCGCCGCGCCCCTGACCGCTACGACCCGAGGGGAGGCCCTATGACGGACGACGATGTGCTGCTCCGGCGCGCCGTGGTGGTCGGCGGGGGACTCGCGGGCATCACCGCCGCCCTGCAACTCGCCGACGCGGGCCTGAGCGTCACCCTGGTCGAAGGCCGCCCCCGGCTGGGCGGCCTCGCCTTCTCCTTCCGCCGCGGCGACCTCACCGTCGACAACGGCCAGCACGTCTATCTGCGCTGCTGCACCGCCTACCGCTGGTTCCTCGACCGGGTCGACGCCACTCACCTCGCCCCGCTCCAGGACCGGCTCGACGTGCCCGTGCTGGACGTGGCGCATGCGCGCGGGCCGCGGCTGGGGCGGCTGCGCCGCAGTGCCCTGCCCGTGCCGCTGCACCTCGCCGCGTCCCTCGCCACCTACCCGCACCTCTCGCTCGCCGAGCGGGCCGGTGTCGGGCGCGCCGCGCTGGCGCTGGGCAGGCTCGACCCGGCCGACCCCGCGCTGGACGGCATCGACTTCGCGACCTGGCTCGGCCGCCACGGCCAGTCCCGGCGCACCATCGAGGCCCTGTGGGACCTGGTCGGCGTGGCGACGCTGAACGCCACCGCGCCCCATGCCTCGATGGGCCTGGCGGCGATGGTCTTCAAGACCGGACTGCTCTCCGAGCCGGGCGCCGCCGACATCGGCTGGGCCCACGTGCCCCTCGGCGAACTCCACGACACGCTTGCCCGCAAGGCGCTCGACTCCGCGGGCGTACGCACCGGGGTCTCCACCCGCGTCAAAAGCGTCTCCCGCGCGGGCCACGGCCGCTGGCACATCGACCTGGACGGCGAACAGCTGACCGCGGACACCGTCGTGCTGGCCGTAGCGCAGCGCGAGGCCCACGCGCTGCTGCCCGAAGGAGCGCTCGACGACCCCGACCGGCTCCTCGACATCGGCGTCGCGCCGATCCTGAACGTCCATGTCCTGTACGACCGCCAGGTGCTGCGCCGCCCTTTCTTCGCGGCGCTCGGCACCCCGGTCCAGTGGGTCTTCGACCGTACCGAGGCCTCGGGGCTGACGGACGGCCAGTACCTGGCGCTGTCCCAGTCCGCCGCCCACGACGAGATCGACACACCCGTAGCCGTACTGCGCGAGCGCTATCTGCCCGAGCTGGAACGGCTGCTGCCCGCCGCGCGCGGCGCGCGGGTACGCGACTTCTTCGTCACCCGGGAGCGGACGGCGACCTTCGCCCCGGCCCCTGGCGTCGGCAGACTGCGCCCCGGCGCGCGCACCCGCGCGCCGGGCCTGTACCTTGCGGGCGCGTGGACCGCCACCGGCTGGCCCGCAACCATGGAGAGTGCCGTACGCAGCGGTTTCAGCGCTGCGGGCGCCGCGCTCTCCGCCCTCGGCCGCCCCCATGAACATCCGCTCAAGGAGGTGGCATGAGCCTTAGTACTGGAACCACCAGAGGAGAGACCGTGCCGACTGTGCCCTCGGCCAACCAGGCTGACGTGACCACAGCCAGAGCGGAAAGCGCGGACACCCTGGCGCTGCTGGAGCGCGGGCGGGCCATGTCCACTCCGGTCCTGCGCGCCGCCGTGAACCGGCTCGCGGCGCCCATGGACACCGTCGCCGCCTACCACTTCGGCTGGATCGACGCCGAAGGCCGTCCCGCCGACGGGGACAGCGGCAAGGCGGTGCGCCCGGCGCTGGCCCTGCTGTCCGCGGAAGCGGCCGGAGCCCCGCCCGAGGTCGGCGTCCCCGGCGCCGTTGCCGTCGAGCTCGTCCACAATTTCTCGCTGCTGCACGACGACCTGATGGACCGCGACGAGCAGCGCCGCCACCGCGACACCGTCTGGAAGGTGCACGGCCCCGACCAGGCGATCCTTGTCGGCGACGCGCTCTTCGCGCTCGCCAGCGAGGTCCTGCTGGAGCTCGGCACCGTAGAGGCGGGACGCGCCACCCGCCGCCTCATCACCGCGTCCCGCAAACTGATCGACGGCCAGGCCCAGGACATCTCGTACGAGCACCGCGAGCGGGTCACCGTCGAAGAGTGCCTGGAGATGGAGGGCAACAAGACCGGCGCGCTGCTGGCCTGCGCTCTCTCCATCGGAGCGGTCCTCGGCGGCGCGGACGACCGCACGGCCGACATGCTGGAGTCGTACGGCTACCACCTCGGCCTGGCCTTCCAGGCCGTCGATGATCTGCTCGGCATCTGGGGCGACCCGGTCGCCACCGGCAAGCAGACCTGGAGCGATCTTCGCCAGCGCAAAAAGTCCCTGCCGGTCGTCGCCGCGCTCGCCGCGGGCGGCCCGGCCTCGCAGCGCCTCGGCGAGCTGCTCGCCGCCGATGCCAAGAGCAATGACTTCGACAGCTTCTCCGAGGAGGAATTCGCCACCAGAGCGGCGCTGATCGAGGAGGCGGGCGGCCGGGAGTGGACTTCGCAGGAGTCCCGCAGGCAGCACACCATCGCGATCGAGGCCCTCAATGGCGTCGACATGCCGGAAACGGTCCGCGCGCAGCTCACCGCGCTCGCGGACTTCGTCGTCGTACGGAAGAAATGAGCGCTATCGCCCGTAGATCCGTGTTCTCCGGGGGCTAGCCGCCCCCAACCGCAAGCAGTCGCCGGCCGGTGTACGGGAAACCGGGCGCCGGGCGACGGAGACCCCAGCACAGCAGAGATCCACTGCAACGAAGGGGAAGCCATGACAGCGACGACCGACGGAAGTGGCGGGCCCGCGGGCGCCCGCGCAGCCGCGGCCACCGAAAAACTGACCGAACCCGAACCCGAACCCGAAACCAAAACCGAAACCGAAACAACGCGCACAACTGCCGGCGGTGACGTCCTCGAAACCGCTCGGCAGGCAGCGGCACGGTCCGTCCAGTACTTACTGGACCATCAGGACGCCGCGGGATGGTGGAAGGGCGACCTTCAGACCAATGTGACGATGGACGCCGAGGACCTGCTGCTGCGTCAGTTCCTCTCCATCCAGGACCCGGCGGTCACCGAGGCCGCGGCCCGGTTCATCCGGGGCGAGCAGGCCGAGGACGGCACCTGGGCCACCTTCTACGGCGGCCCCGGCGACCTCTCCGCCACCATCGAGGCATACGTCGCCCTGCGGCTGGCCGGTGACCGGCCCGACGACCCGCACCTGGCCCGCGCCTCCGCCTGGGTACGCGAGCAGGGCGGCATCGCCGGAAGCCGCGTCTTCACCCGGATCTGGCTGGCCCTGTTCGGCTGGTGGAAATGGGACGACCTGCCCGAACTGCCGCCGGAGCTGCTCTTCCTGCCGAAGTGGTTCCCGCTGAACATCTACGACTTCGGCTGCTGGGCCCGGCAGAGCATCGTGCCGCTCACCGTCGTCTCCGCGAAGCGGCCGGTCCGGCCCGCGCCCTTCACCCTGGACGAACTGCACACCGACCCCCGTACACCGAACCCGCCCCGGCCCCTCGCGCCCGCCGCGAGCTGGGACGGCTTCTTCCAGCGCGCCGACAAGGCGCTGCACGTCTACCGCAAGTTCGTGCCGCGCCGGTTCCGCACCGTCGCGGTGAACGCCGCCGCGCGCTGGATCATCGAGCGACAGGAGAACGACGGCTGCTGGGGCGGGATCCAGCCGCCCGCCGTGTACTCCGTCATCGCGCTGTATCTGCTCGGCTACGACCTCCAGCACCCCATCATGCGCGCCGGTCTGGAGTCGCTGGACCGGTTCGCGGTGTGGCGCGAGGACGGTGCCCGCATGATCGAGGCCTGCCAGTCGCCGGTCTGGGACACCTGCCTCGCCACGATCGCGCTCGCCGACGCGGGGCTGGCTCCGGACCACCCCGCGCTGGTGAAGGCTGCCGACTGGATGCTCGGCGAGGAGATCCAGCGGCCCGGCGACTGGTCCGTACGCAGGCCCGGGCTCGCCCCCGGCGGCTGGGCGTTCGAGTTCCACAACGACAACTACCCGGACATCGACGACACGGCCGAGGTCATCCTCGCCCTGCGCCGGGTCCGGCATCCCGACGCCAATCGGCTCGACGCGGCGATCGAGCGGGGCGCGCGCTGGACCGCGGGCATGCAGTCGAAGAACGGCGCGTGGGCCGCCTTCGACGCCGACAACACCAGCCCGTTCCCCAACCGACTGCCGTTCTGCGACTTCGGCGAGGTCATCGACCCCCCGTCGGCGGACGTGACCGCGCATGTCGTGGAGATGCTGGCGTACGAGGGCAAGGCGCACCACCCCCGTACGCGCCGCGGCATCGCATGGCTGCTGGACGAACAGGAGGACAACGGGGCCTGGTTCGGGCGCTGGGGCGTCAACTACATCTACGGGACGGGGTCGGTGGTGCCCGCGCTCACCGCGGCGGGGCTGCCCGCCGCGCACCCCGCGATCCAGCGCGCGGTGCGCTGGCTCGAATCCGTACAGAACGACGATGGAGGCTGGGGCGAGGACCTGCGCTCCTACCGCGAGGACAAGTGGATCGGGCGCGGCGCCTCCACCGCCTCACAGACCGGGTGGGCGCTGCTCGCGCTGCTCGCGGCGGGGGAGCGGGACAGCAACTCGGTGGAGCGGGGGGTTGCCTGGCTCGCCGAGACCCAGCAGGCCGACGGCTCCTGGGACGAGCCGTACTTCACCGGCACCGGGTTCCCCTGGGACTTCTCCATCAACTACCACCTCTACCGGCAGGTCTTCCCGCTCACGGCGCTCGGCCGCTATGTGCACGGGGAGCCCTTCGCCGACACCCACAGGGGGGCCTGATGGAAGGCGCCTCCGAGTCGTCGCCCGGCCTGCCCGGCCGCTATGGCCCGCCCGGCGTCTCCGCGCCGCTGCTGATCGCCTGCGCGCTCTCCATCGAGAGGCTCGCCCTGCGCGGCGGGGGCCGCCACCCGGTGACCGTACTGCGTACGGGCATGGGGCCGCGCAACGCCGAGCGCGCCGTGCTGGAGGCGCTGGGCAAGCAGCCCGAGTCCGTGGTCGTCGCCTCCGGCTTCTGCGCCGGACTCGCCCCCGGCATGCACCCCGGAGACCTGGTCGTCGCCGACGAGACCCGCGACGCCCATGGCTCCACCGAATGCACCAGCACACAAGCGCTGGTCAAGGCGGTGACCCGGGCGGTGCCCGGCCGCACCGTACACACCGGCCCACTGACCGGCTCCGGCCATGTCGTACGCGGACATGAGCGGGCCGAACTGCGCGCCACCGGGGCGATGGCGGTGGACATGGAGTCCGCCGCCACGCTCCGCGCCGCACTGTCCACCGGGACCCGCCCGGTTGCGGCCGTCCGGGTGGTCGTGGACGCTCCTGAACATGAGCTGCTCCGCATCGGCACGGTACGCGGTGGGATATCCGCCTTCCGCGTGCTCCGTGCCGTCCTTCCCGCGTTCTTCGAATGGCACCGTTCTTTGCTGCTCCCCAGGAGGTGAGCTAGATGGCCATGCCGCTCCGTCAGACCATCAGGGTCGGGACGTACCTTCTTGAACAGAAGCTCCGCAAGCGTGAGAAGTTCCCGCTCATTGTTGAGCTGGAACCTCTCTTCGCCTGCAATCTGAAGTGCGAGGGCTGCGGGAAGATCCAGCATCCGGCCGGAATTCTGAAGCAGCGTATGCCGGTCGCGCAGGCGGTCGGGGCGGTGCTCGAATCCGGGGCCCCGATGGTCTCCATTGCCGGCGGCGAGCCGCTGATGCACCCTCAGATCGATGAGATCGTGCGTCAGCTGGTGGCCAGGAAGAAGTACGTCTTCCTGTGCACCAATGCCATGCTGCTGCGCAAGAAAATTGAGAACTTCACCCCGTCTCCGTACTTCGCGTTCGCCGTGCACATCGACGGCCTGCGCGAAAGGCATGACGAGTCGGTCGCCAAGGAAGGGGTGTTCGACGAGGCGGTGGAGGCGATCAAGGAAGCCAAGAAGCGCGGCTTCCGGGTCACCACCAATTCCACCTTCTTCAACACCGACACCCCGCAGACCGTCATCGAGGTGCTCAATTACCTCAATGACGACCTGAAGGTGGACGAGATGATGATCTCGCCCGCGTACGCCTATGAGAAAGCCCCCGACCAGGAACACTTCCTGGGCGTCGAGCAGACCCGCGAGCTGTTCAAGAAGTCCTTCGCGGGCGGCAACCGGCGGCGCTGGCGGCTCAACCACTCCCCGCTCTTCCTCGACTTCCTCGAAGGCAAGGCCGACTTCCCGTGCACGGCGTGGGCCATCCCGAACTACTCGCTCTTCGGCTGGCAGCGCCCCTGCTATCTGATGGCCGACGGATACGTCCCGACGTACCGGGAACTCATCGAGGAGACCGACTGGAGCAAATACGGCCGCGGCAAGGACCCGCGCTGCGCCAACTGCATGGCGCACTGCGGCTACGAGCCCACCGCCGTACTCGCCACTATGGGCTCCCTCAAGGAATCCATCAGGGCGGCTCGCGAGACCGTCACGGGAAATCGCGGGTGATGTGATGTCAGCGGCAGGGGGCCCAGTACCTCTGGGGCTCCCCGCGCTGCCGGCCCGGCCGATCTCGATGCGCCGCGTCTCGCGGCGCATCGAGGTCGGGTCGGTGGCGGTGGGCGGGGATGCTCCGGTGTCTGTGCAGTCGATGACGACGACGCGTACGTCGGATATCGGGGCGACGTTGCAGCAGATCGCGGAGTTGACCGCGTCGGGGTGTCAGATTGTGCGGGTGGCGTGTCCGACGCAGGATGACGCGGACGCGCTGGCGACGATCGCGCGGAAGTCGCAGATTCCG